>JBIQKQ010000193.1:0-4224 GCA_044506365.1 Hyphomicrobiales bacterium | reverse complement strand
ACCGAACCCGGCCTGCTCGGCGGCGAATACGCACTCGGCTACACGATCCCGAATCTGCTGATCGATCACGCCATGCACAATCCGCATGTGCCGCCTGGCGTGTGGCGCGGAGTCAACATCAACCAGAACTGCATCTTCATGGAATGCTTCATGGACGAGCTCGCCCACGCGGCGGGCGTCGATGCGCTGGAATTCCGGCGCAAGCTCATGGGCAACCATCCGAAGAACCTGGCTGTACTGAATGCCGTGGCCGAGAAGATCGGCTGGGGCAAGCCGGCGCCGCAGGGAGTCTTCCGCGGACTTGCGCATATGAAGGCGTTTGCTGCCTATGTGGCGGCCGCTGCGGAAATTTCCGTCGTCGACGGCAACAAGATCAAGGTCCATCGCATCGTGGCGGCCACAGATCCGATCCATGCGGTGAACCCGGCACAGATCGACCGGCAGGTGGCGGGCTCGTTCGTTTACGGCCTCTCCGCCCTGTTCCTGCAGGAATGCACGGTGAAGGACGGCCGCATCGTCGAAACGAATTTCGACACTTACGACTCCATGCGGATCGCCAACATGCCGAAGGTCGAGTCGATCATCATGCCGAGCGGCGGCAACGACGCTTGGGGCGGTGTTGGCGAACCGACCATCTGCGTCGCCGCCCCCGCGGTGCTGAATGCGTTTTTCAACGCGACCGGCAAGCGTATCCGTTCGGTCCCGCTGAAGAACCACGGCATCAGCTTCGCCTGATCAATATCAAGCGGCGGCCCCCCGGCCGCCGCTTCCTTCATGCATGGGGGTGTCCGCATGCAGGTGAAATGTTTTCTCGCGGTCGTGACGGCCACCTGCGTACTGAACGCCGATGTGTTTGCGGCGTCGCCCGAGCCGCCCCCGGCTGCGATGGCTTGCTCCGGCTGTCATCCCGCAACGGCCAGTGTGCAGACCCCTGTGCCGCGCCTGCAGGGTCGTAACGCCACGGAAATCATCGAGCAGATGCAGGCCTTTCGCGACGGCAAGCGCGAAGCCACGGTGATGGGACGTATTGCGAAAGGCTTTAGCGATCCGGAAATCCAGGCAATCGCCGTCTGGTATGCGCAGCTGAACTGAGGGCAGATGATCGCAAAGCGCCTCAATCGCCGCTCGTTCCTGCGCAACGCCGCAGCGGCGGCAACGGCCGCTTCGCTGGCGTGCCCGGCGATAGCGCAGGGTCAGGCCCGCGTTGTGGTGGTGGGCGGTGGATTTGGCGGCGCCAGCGCGGCACGTGCACTCCGCCGCTTGAATGCAAAGGTCGCGATCACGCTGGTCGAGTCGAATCGAACATTTACCGCTTGCCCATTCTCGAATGGCGTGATCGCCGGATTGCGCGACCTTAAGGAACAGCAATTCGGATATGACGCGGCCGCCAAGGACAGCATCAACGTCGTCTTCGCTTCGGCGACGGGAATCGATGCGCAGGCGAGATCCGTCATTCTCAGCACGGGTGAGCGCCTCGGCTATGACCGGTTGGTGCTGTCGCCGGGGATCGATATTCTCTGGAACGCGCTTCCGGGTTATGACGAAGCTGCCGCCGAGGTGATGCCGCATGCCTGGAAAGCCGGTGAGCAGACCGCGCTGCTTCGGCGTCAGCTCGAAGCGATGGAAGACGGCGGCACCGTCATTATTTCTGCGCCCGCCAATCCATTCCGTTGTCCGCCCGGCCCCTATGAACGCGCGAGCTTGATCGCGCACTATCTCAAAGTCCGCAAGCCCAGGTCCAAGCTGATCGTGCTTGACGCCAAGGACCAGTTCTCGAAGCAGCGGCTGTTCCAGGACGCCTGGGCGAAGCTCTATCCAAATCTCGAATGGGTCGGGCTGTCGTCGGGCGGGAAGGTCATTGCGGTCGATGCGGCCGCGAAGACGCTGACCACCGACTTCGGTCGCCACAAGGGCGATGTGGTGAATATCATCCCGCCGCAATCCGCCGGCCGCATCGCTACAACGGCAGGCGTCGCCGACCGCACAGGGTGGTGCGCGATCGATCCGGTCACGTTTGAGTCGAAGCCTGTGCCAAATATCCACGTGCTCGGAGATGCCTGCATCGCCGGAGCCATGCCAAAGTCGGCATTTTCCGCAAATGCCCAGGCGAAGGCCTGTGCGGCAGCGATCGTCAGGCTGCTGGCCGGCGAGCCCGTGGTCAAACCCAAGCTGATCAATACGTGCTACAGCCTGGTCGCGCCGGATTACGGGATCACCGTTGCCGGGGTCTATCAGCCGGCCGGCGGTGTGCTGGCTGAAGTGAAGGGGTCGGGCGGCGTCAGCCCGTTACAGGCGCCCGCAGCGTACCGGGCCCAGGAGGCGTTATTCGCGGATGGCTGGTTCAGAACGATTACTGCCGAGGTCTTTGGTTGAAGCTTTTGTTGGTGCCAATTCCGATTTTTGCGATGCTGATGGCTGCCGGCGTCACATTGGCATTTGCCGCTGAGGACTCGCCGCTGCCCTATCGTGTGGTCGGTGACGCAGTTCCCGAGCCGCTGACCTCGCATAAAGGCGATGTGGCGCGAGGACGCGCCATCGTCGCCAACCGGCACGTCGGCTTGTGCCTCCTCTGCCATTCCGGCCCGTTTCCGGAGGAGCGGTTCCAGGGAAATATTGCCCCGGACCTCACCGGGGCGGGTGCGCGCTGGTCGGAGGGCCAACTGCGGCTGCGGATCATCGATGCCGGAAAACTGAATGCAGAGACGATCATGCCGCCCTATTATCGTGTCGAGGGCCTGAACCGCGTCGCGCCTGCCTTTCGCGGCAAGACGATCCTGACGGCCCAGCAGATCGAGGACGTGGTGGCGTTTCTCGCAACCTTGCGGGACTAGAGAGATGGATCGGATCGGGAAGCAAACGAAAGCGACGCGGCGTGCGGTGGTGACGGGTGCGGGCGCGGCTTTGCTCGGAGCGGCCGCACCCACCGTCGTCGTCGGCCCGGCGCGGGCGACGCCGGAGGAGATGCAGGCCACGATCAACAAGCTTGTCGGGGACGCAAAACTGAAAGCGGGAAAGATCACCATCGACATCCCGCCACTGGTCGAGAACGGCAACACCGTGCCGTGCACGGTTACAGTCGACAGTCCGATGACCGAGCAGAACTATTGCAAGGCCATCCATGTCCTCAATGAGAGGAATCCACAGCCGAACGTGATCAGCGTCTATCTCAATCCGCGCTCCGGCCGCGCCGCCTTCTCGACACGGATCCGGTTGTCGGACACACAGAACGTTACCGCCGTCGCCGAACTGTCGAATGGATCGTTCTGGTCGGCCTCGGTCAATGTCGTCGTCACGATCGGCGCCTGCCTCGAGGATGTGATATGACGCGCGCACTGATCAACGTCCCGACCAAGGCGAAGCGCGGCGAGATTATCGGCCTGAAGGTGCTGATCTCGCACAAGATGGAAACTGGATTCCGATATACGACCACCGGAGAGCGGATCGAAAGGGATATCATTCACACCTTCATCGCCACCTATAACGGCGACGAGATCTTCCGCGCGAACCTTCACCCCGCGATGTCGGCCAATCCGTTCCTGGCTTTTCATGCGGTCGCGACAGAGAGCGGCGTTATCGATTTCCAATGGCACGGCGATAACGGTTTGGCCGCTCGCCAAACCGCCAAGATCACGGTTGAATGACGCGGCGTCCGTCCCGCTTTCGTATCCTCCTGCTCGCGATTGTTCTATCGGCGGCGCCCTTTTCCTCGCCCTTTGAAGCGGCAGAGATCCCGCTCGCCGAACGCCGCTCGAGCTATGACATGATGAGCGCGGAAACGCGCGCCATGCAGGACGAGGACACGTCCAATCCGGGAATGCTGTGGGTGCTGGAGGGACGGGAGCTCTGGAGTCGCAAGGTGGGTGCGGCCAGGCGCGCCTGCGCCGACTGTCATGGCGATGCGGCTGAGAGCATGAAGGGTGTCGCCGCCCGCTATCCGGCGTTTGATGAGAGCCTCGGCCGGCCGATCAATCTCGAAGGGCGCATCAATCTCTGCCGCACCGAGCGCCAGCAGGCCCCGGCGCTCGCGCCTGAAAGTCGCGAAGGTCTCGCGCTGGCGACCTTTATTGGCACGCAGTCTCGCGGCATGCCGATCAAGAGCGATGATCACCGTCTGACGCCGTTCATCGAGAAGGGGCGGGCGCTCTTCACTCAGCGCCAGGGACAGCTCAATCTCGCCTGTTCGCAGTGCCACGATGATAATTGGGGCAGGTTGCTCGCCGGCAT
>JBIQKQ010000025.1:1696-29631 GCA_044506365.1 Hyphomicrobiales bacterium | reverse complement strand
GTGCGCGTTTCCGAACCTGCGAGCCCGTCCCGGCCCTTCCTTCAACCCGGTCGTGTGGAACGGGAGTGGTTTCGCCCGGCTTGTCTCTGCGGACAGATCCGGAGATGAGCCATGACCTACGATCCCGATCGCGATGACCGCGCACCCGCGGACGTCAATCCGAACCGGCGGCCCTATGATCGCGGTGGCGCCGGCCTCAGTGCGGCGATGATGCTCGCTCTGATGGCCGCCTTTTTGGCGGTGGGATTCTGGTTCTACGCCACCGCGGATCGCACCGTCGCGACGCGCGAGCGTCCGGCGGCCGAGGCGACCACCACGGGCGAAGGATTGCAGGATCGGTCGGCCACCGAGACGCCCCCGGCGAGCCCGCCGACGCGCCAGTGAGGCGGGCAAACGCCGCTGGCGACGCGGGGATGGACGACGCCGGCGCGGCGCGGATTCTCGCCAGGATCATGGAACCCGATGGCTCCATACGGAATTGTCTCGCGAACGATTTTTGGAGAGTGTCGATGCCTATCCCGCCCGATCAGGAAACGCGCGCTCGACGCGACGAGAATCCGCTTCCGGGAGAGGTTGAGCGCGAACGCGCCGATATTCGCGTGGTGTCGCTCCTTGGCGCAATCGCGCTGCTCGTCGCTGTCGGAATGTGGTTCTACACCAAGGATCGAGAAATGGTCGCAGGCGACGGCACCACGGTAAAGCACACCACCGGTTCCACGCATACCCGTCAGTAACGGAACGCGGCTTCGCGCGCTTGCGCTATCGGCTGATTGAAACGAAGCTGCAACTGGAGCGGGCGAAGGGAATCGAACCCTCGTATGCAGCTTGGGAAGCTGCCGTTCTACCATTGAACTACGCCCGCGCGCCGCGACCATAGCCAAACGGCGGGTGGCGCCGCAAGTCCGGCGTGCCGCAAGGTTTGACTCTTCAAGGCAAAGGCGGGGCGAGCAGCGCGAAGCCGGAGAACAGCAGCATCACCAATATCACACGGCGGAAGCCCGCCTCGTCCAGCCGTCCATAGAGGTGGACGCCAAAGAAGATGCCGGCCGCGACGGGGCCAAGACCGAGCCCGAACAGGATCAGCACATCGGCGGTGAGCGCCCGCTCGAAACCGAGCCCGATCGCGGTCATGACGAAGGCAGCCAGAATGACCGGTTGGAAAATGGCGCGTTGCGCGTGCCTTGGCACGCCGGTCAGCTGGCACCAGATCACCAGGATCGGCCCGGCGAGGCCCGTCATGCCGCCGAGTATCCCGTTGAGAAAGCCGATTACGCCGTCGGCCGGACGCCCGGCGCGTAGCGGCGTCAGGTTCGGCTGCAGCATGCCATAAAGGCTGTAACCCACTAGCAGGACGCCGACGGCGCGCCGCACCCAGACCGGATCGAGATGCGCTAGCAGCACGATGCCGAGCGGCACGCCAAGCGCGCCTCCCGCGATCAGCGGAATGACACGGCGCAGATCGACCGCGCGCCGGAACGTCCAAACCCCATGCGCCTGCACAAAGAAGCCGTAACCCACAATCAGCGCTGTGGTCTGCGCGGGCGTCAGCACGTGCAGCCAGACGCCTGAGACGACGAGGCCCATGGCAAATCCGGCGAGCCCCGTCGTGACGCCGCCGACAAAGCCCGAGAGCAGAAAAAGCGCCAGCGCGGCTCCATCGAGCGGCAGCACGTTCAGCTTTTGAAATGCTTCGACAGCTTCAGACCCTGCGCCTGATAATTCGAGCCGATGCCCTCGCCATAGAGCGTGTCAGGCCGCGCCATCATCCGCTCATAGACCAGGCGGCCGACGATCTGCCCATGCTCGAGAATGAATGGCACCTCGCGTGAGCGCACTTCGAGCACCGCTCGCGCGCCGCGACCGCCGGCGCCGGCATAGCCGAAGCCGGGATCGAAAAAGCCGGCATAGTGCACGCGAAACTCGCCAACCAGCGGATCGAACGGCACCATCTCGGCCGCGTAATCGGGCGGGACCTGCACCGCCTCCTTCGAAGCAAGGATGTAGAATTCATTCGGATCGAGGATCAGGCTTCGATCCCGGCGTGCGCTCATCGGCTCCCAGAAGTCGGCGACGTCATAGCCATTGCGCAGGTCGAGGTCGATCAAGCCGGTATGGCGCTTGGCGCGATAGCCGATCAGCCCGCCGGCAAAGTCACCCGAGAGGTCGACGCCGACTGCGACACCATCGGCGAGATCGGCGTCATCGGTATCGACCAGCCGCTCGTGCTCGTGCAGGGCGTGAAGTTGCGCGGCATCGAGCACGGTGTCGCCACGGCGAAATCGGATTTGCGACAACCGCGAGCCTTGACGCGCCAGCACCGGAAAGGTCCGCGGTGAAATCTCGGCGTAAAGCGGCCCGTGATATCCGGCCACGACCTGGTCGAAGCCGCGCGAGCGGTCGGCGATGACGCGCGTGAATACGTCGAGCCGGCCGGTCGAACTCTTCGGATTGGCGGTGGCCGATATGTCGACCGGCAGCGCAAGGCTCTCCATCAGCGGCACGATATACACGCAGCCGGTTTCCAGCACCGCGCCCCCGGACAGGTCGATCGTGTGCAGACGCAATGCCTCGATGCGTTCGGCGACGGTGGCATGCGGTCCGGGCAGAAAGCTCGCGCGCACGCGATAAGCGACCGGTCCAAGCCGCAGATCGAGCGAAGCAGGTTGCACCTGACCGTCGGCATAGGGCTCAGCCAGCCGGATGTGCCCCGCGTCGGTCAGCCCGACGATGGACCGGTCCGGCAGAATGCCGATGCCACTTCCGTTGGAGGTCCGCCGCGCCAACTCCAAAATCCCCGCACCGATCATGCCCGCGCTTGGGGGCGGGCCTCTATGTCTTCAAGACGTGGATGGCCGGGACAAGCCCGCCACGACAGAGATGAATGCCAATCAGGCTTAGTGGAGGCCGCGAGGCCGGAAAAGCGGTTAAGGGCCGTCCCGCGCGATTATCCCTGCTTTTCGCCGGTCAGCGAGCGCGCGCGGTCATGGTGGTGCGGGTCGCTGCTTCCGCAATGGCGCCGGCCAGAAGCTTGGCGAGGCAGCCATAGCTCCAATCGTTCATATGCAATTCGTCGGGCGAGATGAAGACCTCAAACGGAATACGAGCCACCTGCCGCCAGTGCCGCATCACCGCGAAGCGGCGAAACAGATCGACATTCTGGGCCTTGGCCGTGCTCGCCAGCAGATCGACCATCGCATCCGCTTCCTTTTTCGCAAGCACCTTGGGCGCGAATTGCGGATCGATCAGGACCACGTCGGCGCCGGATGCCTTCATGCGCCGCAAGCCTTCGAGTATGTCCGAGCGCACGGCGGGAATTGCGGTGTCGCGCAAGACCGCATTGGCGCCGACCTGCCACAGGATCAGGTCCGGCCGTTCCGACAGCACGCCGGCATCGAGGCGGGCCACCATCTCTCTTGCCTCTTCACCGTTGACCCCGCGATTGACGACGGTGATCGGCTGCGCCGGAAATCGCGTCTCGAGTTCGACCGCGAGTTGGGCCGGATAGGCCTTGTCGGGTGCGCTCGCGCCGGCGCCTGCGGTCGAGGACGAGCCGATCGCGACGATCTTGACCGGCTCGCCGGCCGCAAGCTTTCGGCCGGTCCGCGCCAGCGGGTTCATCAGGCGAGTTACGTCGTCAGGCGCGGCGCAGGCTGGCGGTTCGGCAGCCGGAGCCGATGCCTTATCCTCGGCGCGCGCAAATCCGGTCGCCGCGGCCAGCATGGCCGCTGCCAGCACGGCTGTGCGGATCGGAAAAGGGCGGGCAAACACGGTCACTGTGTCGGTCTCACTTTGGCGCCGTCGAGATTGCCCGCTTCCGCAATGAGCGATGCCAGCGCGCGCCCGAGGCAGTCATGCACCTTGTAGGCGGTCGCCAGATCTTTCGTGGCAAGACTGAGATCGAAGTTCCCGTTATCGTTCCAGTGACGCATGATCTCGAGCCGGTCGAACAGCGGCACGTCACGGTCGCGCGCCACCACCCGCATGATGTCGGCATAGTTCGACAACGAGATCAGGGTTTCGGTACGCGGGCTATACTGCATGTTCATCAGGATCACGTCGGCGCCGGCATCCACGATATGGTCGATGCCGTCATCCAGCGAAGCGCGAAAACTCTCCGGATCGACGCCCCGTATCGCGTCCACGGTTCCTGTCTGCCATATCACCAAATCGGGCTTGCGGTCGAGCAAGGTCTTTTCCAGCGCCTGAGCCATGTCGGCGGCTGTCTGGCGCGACTTCGCAACTGCAACAACTTTGACATCGACGTGCGGATAGCGTTGCCGCAACACTTCTTCGAGCCGGCCGGGATAGGCCTTGCCAGCCCCGTCCGCCCCCGGCATCTGGGACGAACCCGACCCGATCACAAGGATTGTCAGGCGCTTGTGCTCGTTCACCGCCTTCTTGACGTGTTCGAGCCGGCTTTCCCCAAACAGGATGGAGTCCGGCACCTCACAGAAATCAACTTGCGGTTGCGGATCGGCCCCTTCGACCGTCTTCGCCCTGTCGGCCGGCTCCCGGGCAGCCCCTGCGTCAGGGCCCTGGCCGTGCGCGACGCCGGCGGCAATCGCGAGCGCAAACATGCCGACAATTAATGCCCTCATGCCTCGCCTCCTAGCGAGGGTTTCGCGGTCGGATCGACCGGGCGGGCGGCGACCTTGCGCACCGTCGCACCCTTGTACCACGACAGCATCCAGGCGACCGCAACCATTATCAAAATGCCCGACACGCTCACCAGTATCTGCATCGGGATACCGGGCGAAATCTCGACCTTCGCGAAGTGCGCCGCAAAGGCGAGGAAAACCCCGAGGCAGAAAATCTCCAGCGAATGCTGACCGCACAGGATGGCTGGCTGCAGCCAGCGCGAGTGCAATGGCGGCCAGCCGCGCGGCACGAAATAGACCGCGACCGCCGCTACCGCGAGGAAATGCGCGAACCGCAACACGTCGAGGTTGGTCTTGTCGATCGGATAGATATGCTCGGCGAGCCAGCGCGGAACGATCGGCGCAAGACGCGGAAGGTGCCAGGTCAGTGTGATCAGGAAGGCAACGAGAATATAGGCGATGGCGATCGCGAGCGTGACCCTGGACCGCAGCAGCCATTCAAGCCGGTCGGCGCCGCCGAGCGCGCACCAGGCCCCGAACACGAACAGCAGCTGCCAGGCGAGCGGATTGAAGAACCACGAGCCACTCGGATAGGCCGGCAGGTTCCATCCGAATTCCCAGGTCAACGCATAGAGCAAGACCGAAAGCGCGAGCGCCAGCGTCGGCCGGCGCAGCAGCAGCCAGAGCACCGGCGGGAAGCATGCCATCAGCACGATATAGAGCGGCAGCACATCCATGTTGACCGGCTTGAACTTCAGCAGCAGCGCCTGGACCAGCGTGACATCCGGCTGCTGCAGGAATTCCAGGATGTTCATCTCTTCCGCATAGAGCGGGTTCTGGAAGCCGCGCGCCACATAGGCAATCTGGCCCATATAGATCACGAACAGGAAAATGTGCGCGACATAGATCTGCCAGGCGCGCTTGAGGATGCGCGCGCTCGACACCACAAAGCCGTAATCGCGCATCGCGCGCCCATACACGAAGGCTGCCGTGAAGCCGGATACGAAAATGAAAATTTCGGTCGCGTCGCTGAAGCCGTAGTTGCGGATCGTGACCCAGGCGACGATGTTCGACGGAATATGGTCGAGATAGATGAACCAGAGCGCGAGGCCACGAAACAGGTCGAGCCGCAAATCGCGGTCGGTCGGTATCGTCGGAGCCATCGTCAGATCGCTTTGCGTCTATTCGCCATTCGGACATTCGCCGAGCGCGGTTCCGGTTGCAAGCCGCGAATTGAAGCTGTTATTGAGGATGCATTCGAGACCGGACTCGCTGGCATGTACTGCGCGATCACACGCAATATCAAGGTCACGGTCACGCCGCGGTTCCTTCCCGATCGCTCGGCGCCGGAAAAGGGTCAGTTTTTCTGGGCCTACACGATCGAAATCTCCAATACCGGCGAAGGCACCGTTCAGCTGAAGACCCGCTATTGGCACATCACCGACGCGTTCGGACGCGTTCAGGAGGTGCGTGGCGCCGGCGTGGTCGGCGAGGAACCGGTCATCGCACCCGGCCAGAGCTATCAGTACACGAGCGGAGTTCCATTGCAGACACCATCCGGCATCATGACCGGGCATTACGGCATGATCACCGAGGACGGCGAGCATTTCGAGATTAAAATACCGGCTTTCTCGCTCGACTCCGTGCACGCGCCGCGAACGATCAATTGACGTGGCGGTTTTTTTGTATGAGGGCGCAGCAAGCCAACGCCTGGGAACCGTGACGTGCAGCCTCGCCCTGATCGGCGAAGCTAAACGGTCGCCGCAGCCCTAACCTTTGCGCCGGCGGCGATGGTGGGCGGTGCAGTGTTGAGCGTCTCGATGGCGAGGCCGGCAGCCGCCTTGTAGCCGGCCATGAAGGCGGCGCGCTCGTCTGGCGGGATCACGTCGTCGATATTGTCAAACGTGCCGCCGCACCGTTCGTCGACGATGTTCAGCAGGCCGAACGGGCCGGCGCTCCGATTGCGCAACACGAGTTGCGAGATCGGTCCGCACAGCCTGTCGTTATAGGCGGCCAGCGCGTCCGGCGTGACACCGTGCTCCACCATCGCCGCGCCGAGCATGCGCGCATCGACGATGGCCTGGCTTCCGCCGTTCGAGCCGGTCGGATACATCGCATGCGCCGCGTCGCCGAGCAGCAGCACCGGGCCGTCGCGCCAGGTGGGGACCGGATCGCGGTCGATCATGGGATTCTCGAAGATCGTCTCGGCGTTTCGCAGAAGCGCGGGGACATCGAGCCAGTCCCAAACCCAGTCTTCGAAATGGTGCGCGAAGTCGTCGATATGCGCCTGCCGGAACCAGCCGAGCTGCTTCCAGCCCTCGCTGTTGTCGAGCGTAACCTCGGCGATCCAGTTGATCATCGAGAGGCCGGTCTTCGGATCGGGATGCGAGATCGGGTAGAATACGACACGCTGCCGATGCGTGCCGAGACCGACCATGGACGCGCCGCTTCGGCTCGGCTTGCCCCAGGTCGTCCCCCGCCACATGATCGCGCCGCCCCAGTGGATCGGCGGTTGCGCAGGATGCATCTGCGCGCGGATTGCGGAATGAATTCCGTCGGCCCCGATCAGCAGCACACCGGCGGTTTCAGAGGTCGAGCCATCGGCATGCTCGACCAAGGCGGTGACGCCGCCGTCTGCGTTCTTTCGATAGCCGGTCACGCGGCTTCCGAGATTCACCGCGTCCGGGCCGATCCGCTCCAAAAGCGACCGGTACAGCATCATGTGAAAGTGGCCGCGGTGGACCGCATATTGCGGCCAGCGATAGCCGGCCAGCCGCCCGCGCGGCTCGGAATAGATGTCGTTGCCGTTCAATCCGACCAGCGCCCATTCCTTCGCCGGCAGGCCAACGCGATCGAGATCGGCCTCGGTGAAGCCGAGTTCGTAAAGTTCGCGCACCGCATTGGGCTGCATATTGATGCCAACGCCGAGCGGCCGCATGTCGCGCACCGCCTCGTACAGGACACAGGGCACGCCGATCTGATGCAGCGTCAATGCCGTCGCGAGGCCGCAGATGCCGCCCCCGGCAATGATGACTTGATTGTCTTTCAAGCGCCCCACCCGAACTGAAGCCTTCCTGAGCTTTCATTAACCTTCGCGTCCGGGCCAAGGCAAGCGGGGGCGGATGGCCGGGTTTGTCGCGGCGCGCGTCAGGGCGAGCGTTAGACGGAAATGTCCAGATTGGCGCCGATCCCGGCCTGGACCAGCGCCTTCATATTCGCCTGCGCCGCCTCGATGACCTGCACGAGAGCGCCTTGCGCGTCGGCGTTCATTTTCATCATTTTCGCGGCGACGGCCATCTGCACCTGCGTGGCCTGCGAAGCGGCGAACGCTGCCGCTAATGCTCCGACATCCACCCGCGCCTCACGCCGTTACATTGACTCTGATGCCGGTCTTCAGATCGACAACCGTTCCGTCGCTATGAGTGATCGTGTTGGCCGACAGGTTGATGGTTGCACCCCCGGTCATCGTGACCGAATCGTTGTAGCTGAAGGATGACTGTTTCGGTGCACGAATGAGATTCTGCTCCGCCGCCGCCGCGGCGGCGACCTTTAACTGCTTAGCCTTCGCCTCTTCCTGGATGCGCGCCATTGCGCGATTGGCCGCGATCTCGCCGAGATTGTAGCTCGCGTCATTCCACGCGCTCTGCAGCGACGCCACTACGTTCTGCAGGTTCGACTCGTATTTCTGCTGGAACGCTTTGCGCTTCGTCCGCCACGCGGACATGCTCTCATACGCGGTCATCGTCCGCGTCCAGCCCATCTTCTTGATGCCGTAACCCGCCATGCTGCGCTCCGCCGGCGATGGTGCCGGCAAGGCGTTACGATTGGGCTAACGGCCGGTTAAGTCATACGCGCTCGGAGAATAGGGACCGGCGCATCACTGACAGAATATCCTTGACGGCGTCATGCAGTCGCCTATACTTAACCACATGGTTTACTTTCGCCACAGTAACCTGGACACGACGTTTTCGGCCCTGTCCGACCCGACCCGCCGCGCCATCCTCGCGCAGCTCGCGGAAAAGGACAGCATGTCTGTGAGCGAGCTTGCAAAGCCATTTGCAGTCTCGCTGCCCGCGGTCATGAAGCATCTCGATGTCCTGTCGGAGGCCAACCTGATCCGGCGCTCGAAGAAGGGCCGGGTCGTATCCTGCGAGCTGACGGCCGCGCCCATGGAGGACGCCATGCTGTGGCTGAATCGGTATGCGCAGTTCTGGTCGAAACAGCTCGATCGCCTCGCCGCCTTTGTGGAGGAAGACTCATGTCCGTCGCCCGCGCAGACGCCCTCGCCAAGCCAAGCCTCACCCTCAAACGTCGTTTCAATGCGCCGGCGGAGAGGGTCTACGCGGCGTGGACCGATCCCCAAAAAATCGTGAAGTGGTTCGGTCCCGATTCCGGCCCCGTCACCAAGGCCGAGATCGATCTGCGCGTCGGCGGGACCTTCAACATCGGATTTCACACCGAAGACGGTGAATATCACCAGGTCGGCGGCGTCTATCGCGAGGTGGTGCCGAACGAGAAGCTGGTCTTCACTTGGGCATGGCACACCATGAAGGAGCGCGAATCCCAGGTCACGATCACGATCAAGCGCGACGGCGACGGCTCAATCCTGACGTTGCTGCATGAGAAGTTCTTCGACGAAGCCGCCCGCGACGGGCACAGCCGCGGCTGGACCGGATCGCTCGACAAGCTCGAAAAGCTGTTCGCCTGAACATGGGAGACGTCGCGATGAAGCTCTATTATTTCGAGACCATCAATGGCCGGAAAGCTTGCGCGGTCGCAAGGTATCTGGATTCGCCGGTGGAATTCGTGCGCGTCGATCTTGCCAAGGGCGAGCACAAGACGCCGCACTATCTGGCGATCAATCCGAACGGCAAGATTCCGGCTCTGCAGGACGGCGATCTCAACGTCTGGGAATCCAACGCCATTATGTGCCACCTCGCTCGCAAGGCGAAGTCCGATCTCTGGCCGGTTGATCCTGCCAAGCAGATCGAGGTGATGAAGTGGCTGAGCTGGAACTCGGAACACTTCACCCGCCACGCCGGTACGCTGTATTTCAATTTCATCATCAAGCCGAACTTCGGTCTCGGTGAGGTCGATTCGAAGGCAGTCGAGGAAGCATCCGGCTTCCTGCGTCCGTTCGCGGAGGTACTGGACCGCGAGCTTGAAGGGCGGACCTTCCTGCTCGGCGACCATCTCACCGTCGCCGACTTCGCAGTATCGGCCACCCTGCCGCACGCGGAAGCGATCCGGCTGCCGCTCGATGGTCTCGGCAACATTGCCCGCTGGAAATCGCAACTCGAAGAGATTCCGGCATGGCGTAAACCATTCCCCGCCGCGCAGTCACGCGCCGCCTGATTCATCCATCGACCAGCGAGCTTGTCATGCTGATGTGTCCCGTCGCCCTGCTCGCCGACGCCGCGACCTGGCTGTTCCGCGCCGATCTCCTGCTGACGATCCGCCTGACCTCGGCCGTGGCGCTGGCAGCGACTGCGTTCTGCCTGGCTATTCTGGTTGCGGAGCAGGCCGAACCGATGCGCGGACTAATCGCTGCCGGGAACGGAAATCTCTCCGAGGTCATTGCGCAGCCACTCCTGGCCGACGCAAACGGCGCCCCGGGCCGCGTGGCGCCGGGGCAGTAAAGTCGAGCGGACGCACCGCGCTTCGAAATCAAGGGAAGATGACATGGCTTACGTTGACGGGTTTGTGCTGCCGGTACCGAAGAACAAACTGAAAGAATACGCACGCATCGCGCGGATTGCCGGCAAGGTCTGGAAGGAATACGGCGCGCTCGCTTACCACGAATGCGCCGCAGACGACGTGAAGCCGGGCAAGTGGACATCGTTCCCGCAGGCCGTGAAGCTCAAGAAAGGCGAGATCGTCGTCTTCTCCTGGATCACCTACAAGTCACGAAAACAGCGCGACGCCATCATGAAAAAGGTCATGAAGGACGAACGGCTGCGCGAGATGATGGGCCCAAAGAGCATGCCGTTTGACACGAGGCGAATGTTCTGGGGCGGCTTCAAGAGTTTCATCGACCTCTAATTTCGTTTTCCCTCGTTCGCCCGCTCCGAGAGGGACCCAGATCAGGAGCTGGTTTCCGCGTGCGCGGGAATGAAACGTGGAAAGATTCGCGGTCAACCGATGAATGGAGCACCGACATGATCCAGCAACCTCAAGGCGTCGTCCCGCATCTCGTCATCGAAGGCGCTGCCGATGCGCTCGATTTCTACAAGCAGGCGCTCGGCGCAACCGAACTCATGCGGATGCCCGCCGAGGACGGAACGCGATTGATGCATGCCGCGATGATGGTCAATGGATGCCACATCTATCTGATGGATGACTTCGTCGAGTATCGGGAGCAATGCAGCGGCGGCAAGGTGATTGGCCCCAGGGAAAACGGTGCCACCACCTTTGTTCTGCATCTCAACGTGGCAGATTGCGATGCAGCGGTGAAGCGCGCAGTCGATGCCGGCTGCACGGTGATGATGGAGCCGATGGATGCCTTCTGGGGCGACCGCTACGGTCAGGTGCTGGACCCCTACGGCCATGCCTGGAGTTTCGCGCACACACTCAAGAAGAATTGAACAAGCCCGGCCAGCATCGGTCCATCACCACGCGGGCCAACAGGGAAGACCACCATGCTGAGAGCGCTGCTGATCATTGTCGTCATTCTGGCCGTTGGAATCGCCGGCGTCGTAGCCTATGCCGCCGCAACGCAGCCGGACACGTTTCGGGTGGAGCGCACAGCGACGATCAGCGCGCCGCCGGAGAAGCTCGTCACCATCCTGTCCGACCTCCGCCGCGGCGCGGAATGGTCGCCCTACGAGAAGAAGGACCCGGCGATGAAGAAGACCTTCAGCGGTCCGGCGTCCGGTCCGGGCGCCAGGCTCGAATGGGACGGCAACGGCGACGTCGGTGCCGGCGCGCTGACGGTCGCGGAAGTCACGCCATCGAAGGTGACGCTCGACCTCGAAATGATTCGTCCGATGTCGGCGCGCAATAAGGTGGAATACACGTTCGCGCCGCGGGGCAACGCCACGAACATGACATGGGCGCTCTACGGCCCGATGCCGCTGATTTCAAAAGTGATCTGCACATTCGTGGATTTCGACAAGATGATCGGTGTCGACATGGAGCGCGGATTTCAGGACTTGAAGGCGCTTGCCGAGCGCTGACCGTTCGAGGAAGCAGAGAGAAGGAGGACAGGACGATGTCTGTTGCGGAAACAACTGACACCAAGCCGGACAGCTGCCCGACGATGGCGGAGCCGGCCAGGGAACATCGCTGGCTGCAGCGCTTCGTGGGTGAGTGGAGTTTTGAGAGCGAGTGCACGACGGGCCCGGACCAGCCGCCGATGAAATCGACCGGCCGATGCGTCACCCGATCACTCGGCGACTTGTGGACGCTGAACGAAGGCTCGGGAGAAGTGCCGGGCGGCGGCGAGATGCGCAGCATCATCACGCTTGGATATGATCCGGCGAAAGGCAAGTTCGTCGGAACCTTCATCGCATCAATGATGACCCATCTGTGGCTCTATGAGGGCTCGCTCGACGAGTCGGGAAAGGTGCTCA
Organism: Hyphomicrobiales bacterium; assembly: GCA_044506365.1. Classification (GTDB taxonomy): domain Bacteria; phylum Pseudomonadota; class Alphaproteobacteria; order Rhizobiales; family Xanthobacteraceae; genus Pseudorhodoplanes. Next base: position 17,462 of record JBIQKQ010000025.1, on the reverse strand, counting down.
CCCTCGATGCCGAAGGTCCCAGCATGCTGGGCGGCGGCACGATGGCCAAGTACCAGGACATCGTGACGGTCGAGAATGACAACCACTGGATTCTGTCCTCACAGATACAAGGACCGGACGGCCAGTGGATCAAATTCATGACCGCGGATTATCGGCGCGAGACCTAGGACCGCGCTCGAGTGATGGGTGGCGCTCGCCACATGCGGGCGCCGTTCGACCTGGCCGCTTTAGCCGTTCCGCCGCGCGCCACGCAGGGTCGGCAGGCCGATGCCGGTGGCCTCGAAGCCGCCGTCGACCGACAGCATTTGGCCGGTGATGTAGCTCGCACGGTCGCTGCACAGAAAGAAGATCGCTTCCGCCAGTTCCTCTTCGAGGCCGTAACGGTTGAGCGGGATGGTGTCATGATAATCCGCACGAATTTCAGGTGTATGCACCGCCTTGGCCATGGCGGTATCCACCGGACCGGGCGCAACCGCGTTGACGCGGATGCCGAGCGCCGCAAGCTCGACCGCCTGCTGCTTCGTCAGATGCGCGAGGCCGGCTTTGCTGGTGCCATAGGCGACGCGCAATGTGGAGGCGCGCAGCGACGAAATCGACGTGACGTTGACGATGCTGCCGCCGCCGCTCTCGCGCATCAGCGGCGCCGCGGCTTGCGTGCAGAGAAACGGGCCGGTCAGGTTCACGGCAAGCGTCCTCGCCCACTCCTCCGGCGTGGTTTCGAGCAGCGGCTTGAAGATTGCGATCCCGGCATTGTTGACCAGCGCATCGAGCCGTCCGAAACGGTCGGCTACACGTTCGAGGGCTGCTGTCACGCGATCCGCGTCGGCGACGTCGCAATGCAGAGCAAGCGTGCGATCAGGCAGCCCCAGCGTCGTGACGGCGCGCTGAAGGGTGTCGTTATCGATATCGAGCAGCGCGACGCGCCAGCCTTCGGCCAGGAATTGTCGCGCCGTCGCCAGTCCGATGCCGCGCGCGGCTCCCGTCACCAGAGCGACTCGTCCGTCCTTTGCCATTCCCGATTTCCCCTGCACCGCGTCGGGACAGCGTGTCATCCGGCCTGGAGCAGGGCAACTCCATATACGCGCGCCGCAGGACTCCGGCGGCCGGACTTCGCGGCGGACTTGGCGGCGGACTTGGCAGCCGACCTGCAGTTTGAACGAGTTCAATCACCAAAGGAGCCACTCAGATGACCACACACCGGATTGTCTCTCGCGACGAATGGACGACGGAGCGCCGCGCACTGATGGCGGAGGAAAAGGACCTGATGCGCCGGAACGACGCCCTCGGCGAAGCCCGGCGGGCGCTGCCCTGGGTCCGCATCGACCAAGATTACGTATTCGAGGGACCGGACGGGCGCGTGACGCTCGCCGATCTGTTCGGCGGCAACAGCCAGCTCATCGTCTATCATTTCATGCTGGCGCCCGGCGCCGAAGCCGGCTGCCACGGCTGCAGTTACTTCACCGATCATATGCAGGGTCCGAACCTGCATCTGCCCCACGACGATGTGGCGATGGCGCTGGTATCACGCGCGCCCTGGTCCGAAATCGCGCCCTTCAAGAAGCGGATGGGCTGGACGATCCCGTGGGTGTCGTCACACGGTACCACCTTCAACCGCGATTTCGGGGTGCACTTCACCAAGGACGAGATCGCGGCCGGCCGCATCGACTATAACTTCGGGACGATCACCACCGACCGGCGCTACATGAGCGAGGATCTGCCGGGCATCAGCGTGTTCTTCAAGGATTCGGACGGTGCGATTTACCTGACCTACTCAGCCTATGCGCGCGGCCTCGACCCATTCATGAGCAGCCAGCAATTGCTCGATATCACCCCGAAGGGCCGCAACGAGCGCACCGACGACGGCGAGCTTAACGACTGGGTGCGGCACCACGACCGGTACGCCGCCAAGCCGGCCTCCTGCTGCGGGTAACGCCATGACACCGCTCACGCTCTACTACCATCCGCTGTCATCCTTCTGCATGAAGGTTCTGATCGCGCTCTATGAGAACGACACGCCCTTCACCCCGCACATGGTCGATCTGATGGACGAAACGCATCGCGCCGATTTCCTGAAGGTCTGGCCGGTCGGCAAATTCCCGGTGCTGCGCGACGCGGCGAGAGACCGGATCATCCCGGAAAGCAGCGTCATCATCGCCCATCTCGACCGGCATTTTCCGGGTCGGGTGCGTCTCATCCCGGAAGATTCCGACGTCTCATCGCAGATGCACGTCTACGACCGCCTATTCGACAATTACGTGAACCTCGCGGTGCAGCGGATCGTGATCGACCGGCTGCGCCCGGCCGGCCAGCGTGATCCGTTCGGCGTGGAGCAAACCAAGTCGCACCTGCGCGCAACCCTCGACATGATCGAGCGCGACTTTGCCGGCAATGCATGGATCATGGGCGAAGACTTCACGATGGCGGATTGCGCAGCGGCGCCCGCGCTGTTCTACGCCGACAAGATCATGCCGCTGAAGCAAGCCTATCCGAAAGTCGCGGGCTATCTCGGACGGCTGATGCGCCGTCCCTCGTTCATGCGGGCGCTGAAGGAAGCCAAGCCCTATTTCGCGATGTTCCCGCAGGAGGATGCCGCGTAACCCCGCCCACAGGAGCACCAGTTTTCGGGTGGTATCAGCCGGACGATCTTCGCATCTAGCGCCTAACGGATGGAGGATCGGAATGAACGCGTCTCTTCGCACACTCGAAGGCAAAGTCGCCATCGTGACCGGGGCGAGTTCCGGCATCGGGCGAGCCATCGCGGCGTTGTTCGCCGCGAGCGGCGCTCATGTCATCGTCGGTGCGCGGCGGCATGAGTTGCTGGACGCTCTGGTCGGCGAGATCGCGGACGCCGGCGGCAGTGCGCTGGCCGTGGCGGGCGATGTCTCCGACGCGCGTTATGCCCGGCGCCTCGTCGATACGGCGCGCTCACGTTTTGGACGTCTCGATATTGCCGTCAACAATGCCGGAACGCTGGGCCCGATGGGGCCGACGCACGAGGTGGCGCTCACGGATTGGGCTGCGGCGCTCGCCGTCAATCTGACCGGCGCATTCCTCGGTGCGCGATATCAGATCGCGGCCATGCTGGAGCGCGGCGCCGGCTCGCTGATCTTCGTGAGTTCGTTTGTCGGCTATACCGCAGCGATGCCGCAAGTCGCGGCCTATGCGGCAAGCAAAGCCGGAATCATCGGCTTGATGAAATCGCTCGCTGTGGAATATGGACCACACGGCATTCGCGTCAATGCTCTGTTGCCCGGCGGCACGCAGACGCCGATGGCCGACGCGATGATCGGCACCGATGAAATGAAAGCCTTCGTGCGCAACATGCACGCACTCAAGCGAATTGCACATCCGCAAGAACAGGCGCGGGCCGCACTCTTTCTTGCATCGGATGCGTCGAGCTTCGTGACCGGCAGCGCAATGCTGTGCGACGGCGGCGTCTCGATCAACAAGACCTGACGGCCGCCGCGGGCCGCAGCTACCGTGTCGGAACCGGCTTCTCGCCACGATAATCGTAGAACCCGCGCTGCGTCTTGCGGCCGAGCCAGCCGGCCTCGACGTATTTCACCAGGAGCGGACACGGCCGATATTTCGAATCCGCCAGCCCCTCGTGCAGCACCTGCATCACGGACAGACAGGTGTCGAGCCCGATGAAATCGGCCAGTTCCAGCGGCCCCATCGGATGGTGCGCGCCAAGCTTCATCGCGGTATCGATCGCCTCGACCGTGCCGACGCCTTCGTAAAGCGTGTAGATCGCCTCGTTGATCATCGGCAGCAGAATGCGGTTGACGATGAAGGCGGGAAAATCCTCCGCCACCGCAATGGTCTTATGCAGCCTGCTGACGAATTCCTTGGAGGCCTCGAAGGTCTGGTCGCCGGTGGCGATGCCGCGGATGATCTCCACGAGTTCCATCAGCGGCACCGGATTCATGAAATGAATGCCGATGAATTTCTCCGGCCGATCGGTCGATGCTGCCAGCCGCGTGATCGACAGCGACGAAGTATTGGTGGCGAGGATCGCCTCCGGTTTCAGCGACGGACACAGCTCGCTGAAGATCTTCTTTTTGATGTCCTCCTTCTCCGTCGCGGATTCGATCACGAGATCGGCGTCGGAAAGATCGTCCATCGAGGCCGCGGGCTCGATTTTCTTGAGGGCGGCCTGGCGCTGCTCCTCGGTAATCGCCTTCTTGGCGACCTGGCGCGCCATATTGCCATTGATGGTTGCGAGCGCCTGCTTGATGCGGTCGGCAGAAACGTCGTGCAACTTCACGTCGAAGCCCGCCAGCGCGCAGACATGGGCGATACCGGAGCCCATTTGTCCCGCTCCGATCACACCGACTTTCTGAATACTCTGCGCCATTCTGTCCTTCACTCCTCCCCGGCCGGGGAGCTGCTGTTCAGCGCTTGATCTTTCCGAGTTCGGCGTCGAGTTCCGGCAGCGCCTGATAGAGATCGGCGACAAGACCGTAATCGGCAACCTGGAAGATCGGCGCTTCCTCGTCCTTGTTGATCGCAACGATCACTTTGGAATCCTTCATCCCCGCGAGATGCTGAATTGCACCCGAGATGCCGACGGCGATGTACAGTTCCGGCGCCACCACCTTGCCGGTTTGCCCGACCTGCCAGTCATTCGGGGCATAGCCGGCGTCCACGGCGGCGCGCGAGGCTCCCATGGCGGCGCCGAGCTTGTCGGCGATCGGCTCGATATACTTGGTGAAATTTTCGCGGTTCTGCATGGCCCGGCCGCCGGAGATGATGATCCTCGCCGAGGTGAGTTCGGGCCGATCGGACTTTGACAGTTCCTCGCCGATGAAACGCGACACGCCGGGATCGGCAGCGGCTGCAACCGAATCGATGGGCGCGGTCGCCGAGCCCGTGCCGGCGGCCTGGAAGGTCGAGGTCCGCACCGTGATGACCTTCTTGGCGTCGGACGTTTTCACCGTCTGGATCGCGTTGCCGGCATAGATCGGCCGCTCGAAGGTATCGGGCGCGACCACCTTGGTAATGTCGGAAATCTGCATGACGTCGAGCAGCGCGGCGACACGCGGCATGACATTCTTGCCGGTCGTGGTCGCGGGCGCCACCAGCGCGTCGTATTGATCGGCAAGCGAGACGATCAGCGCCGCGGTCGGTTCGGCGAGGCGGTGTTCGAGCCCTTCGCTCTCGGCCAGCAGCACTTTCGCAACGCCGTCGAGCTTCGCCGCTTCCTCGGCGACGGCGCGACAATCCTTGCCCGCCACCAGCACGTGCACGTCGCCCCCCAGCGCCTTGGCGGCGGTCAAGGCCTTCGCCGTCGCATCTTTCAGCGACGCGTTGTCATGCTCAGCGATCAGGAGAGTTGTCATGACAATACGCCAGCCTCGTTCTTCAGCTTCTCGACCAGTTCGGCAACCGAGCCAACCTTGACGCCGGCCGTGCGTCCGCCCGGCTCCACCGTCTTCAGCACTTCGAGCCGCGGCTTCACGTCGACGCCGTAATCGGCTGGCGCTTTCTCGTCGATCGGCTTTTTCTTCGCCTTCATGATGTTGGGCAGACTGGCATAGCGTGGTTCGTTCAGACGCAGATCGGTCGTGACGATGGCCGGCGCCTTCAACTGCACGGTCTGCAGGCCGCCGTCGACTTCGCGCGTCACCGACACCTCGCCGCCGTCGATCTCAAGCTTCGACGCAAAAGTGCCCTGCGGCCAACCAAGCAGGGCCGCAAGCATCTGGCCGGTCTGATTGCAGTCATCGTCGATCGCCTGCTTGCCCATGATGACGAGGCCCGGCTGCTCGGCTTGCGCAATTCCCTTCAGGATCTTCGCGACCGCAAGCGGCTCCGGCATTGCGTCCACCTTCACCAGAATGCCGCGGTCCGCGCCCATCGCGAGTGCGGTGCGGATGGTCTCGGAGGCCTGCGCCGGGCCGATCGAAACGGCGACGATTTCTGTCGCCTTGCCGGCCTCCTTCAGGCGGATCGCCTCTTCCACCGCGATCTCGTCAAATGGATTCATCGACATTTTGACGTTGGCGAGGTCGACGCCGGACCCGTCCGCCTTTACCCGGACCTTCACGTTGTAATCGATAACCCTTTTGACGGGCACGAGAATCTTCATGATCGGAGCCTTCGCAGGTGCGAAATCGAGCGGCTAACTAAGAGTGGGAAGGCACGGGTGTCAACGGCATGGCCCGCAGGCAGAATGCGATAGCATCCGCCAATTCGAAAGTCGCCGGCCGGCGGCGCCAAAGCCCAGTGAATGCAGGGGAAATCCTGTCAGCGGTTCTGCCCGGGTTGCCACAGCACGTCCTTTTCGCCTCCATCATTGGCATGGCGGCCTGCGACAAAAAGAAAATCCGACAACCGGTTCACATACTGGATTGCCTCCGGCGTGACCTCCTCTCCCGGCTGGTCGCGCAGTTGGACCATCAGGCGCTCGGCCCGCCGGCACATGGTCCGCGCAAGGTGGAGGTAGGCGGCCGCCGGGGAGCCACCCGGCAGGATGAACGAGCGGAGCGGCGGCAGCGGCTCGTTCAGCTTGTCGATCTGCTGCTCGATCCACTCCACCTGCCTTGCCGTGACATTCAGCTTGGCGCCGCCAGGGCCCTTGCCCTTGCTGCTGTCGAGAATGCAGAGATCGGCCTCGACATCGAAAATGTCGTTCTGAATGCGTGCCAGCATACCGTCGAGTTGCGGGTCTTCGCCGGTATGGAGCCGCACGATGCCGATCGCCGCATTAACTTCGTCCAGCGTGCCATAGGCTTCGACGCGGAGGTCATACTTCTTGCGCCGCTCGCCGGAGCCGAGCGCGGTCGTGCCATCATCGCCGGTTCGGGTATAGATGCGGTTGAGAACGACCATGCTGTCACCGACCCATCATCCAGATCGCCAGCACCATGATGACAAGTGCGATCGCCTGCAATAGCACGCGCAGCCGCATCAGCTTCTGCGAGAGATGCGGGGAGCCGCCCCGCAGCATGTTGACGAGGCCGAGCACCAGAACGATGGCGACTGCCGCTATGGCGAAAGGAATAAGGCTATAAAAGGGATTTGACATCAAGGCCTTCTAGCACCGGGCCGGGAGCGAAACCACCGGCCCGGCGTCCGATCGACTGGCTCACGCCGCGAGATGCTTCTCGATCTCGTAAACCGGCATCTTCACATAATCCTTCTGGATTTCCTCGCGCACCGCCTGCTTCAGCGCATGTGTATAATACTGCCGCAGCACGCCGAGCGCGCGCGGCGGCGCGACCAGAACAATCGCCTTCATCTGGCCCGCCTGCACAGCGGCATCGAGCTTGGCCATGATCGAGCGCAGGAATTCCTCTTCCTGCTGGGTATGGAAGTCGGTCTGCTCCATCGCGGAGCGCCCATGCCCGACCGACGAATGCGCCCGCCCCGGCTTGTCGGTGCCAAGTTCGCTGGTTGGCGGCACCGCCTGCTCCAGCACCTCCCGCGTCTGGAGGTTTAGGAATTTCGCGTCCCCTGCATTCTGCAGAAACAGCGCCTTGCTGCCGTCGCAAACAACGACCCAATCGTCGGTATCGATCTTGACTGATTTGGAAGACATTCGATGCTCTCCTCGCGGACGGCAATGCCACCATAACGCATATGGCGCCGTCTTGCGGCAGGTCAACGCGTTGGAGAGCATTCGGTTGCCGCACACCGGTTTGGCGCAACGATAACCGATGAGGGTCCGAGCGCCGTTCGCAAACTGCGATCGGGGTGCCTCAATTGCTTCCGTCGAGCAGCCGCTTGGCGATCACATGCGCCTGGATTTCAGCGGCCCCCTCGAAAATGTTGAGAATGCGCGCATCGCACAGGATGCGCGAGGCAGGAAATTCCAGCGCGAAGCCGTTGCCGCCATGGATCTGCACGGCGTTATCGGCCGCCGCCCATGCGACGCGCGCTGCAAGCAGCTTCGCCATGCCGGCTTCGAGATCGCAGCGCCGCCCTGAATCCTTCTGACGCGCGGCAAAATAGGTGAGCTGGCGCGCGATCAGGATTTCCACCGCCATCATCGCCAGCTTGTCGGCGACCCGCGGAAATTCGACGATCGGGCGGGCGAATTGCGAGCGCTGCTGGGCATAGGCCAGAGCCTCATCCATCGCCGCCTGTGCCACGCCGATTGCGCGCGCCGCGGTCTGGATGCGCGCGGCTTCGAACGTCTGCATCAATTGCTTGAAGCCGGCGCCTTCGATGCCCCCGAGCAGATTTTCGACTTTGACCTCAAAGCCGTCGAACGCGATCTCGTATTCTTTCATGCCGCGATAGCCGAGCACCTCGATTTCGGTGCCCGACATTCCCGGCGCGGGAAACGAATTGCGATCGTTGCCGCGCGGCTTCTCCGCGAGCAGCATCGACAGACCGCGATAGCCGCTCTGCCGAGGGTCGGTGCGCACCAGCAGGGTCATCAGATCGGCGCGCACCGGATGGGTGATCCAGGTCTTGTTGCCATACACCTTGTAAACGTCGCCCTCGCGCACCGCGCGGGTCCGGAGCGAAGCCAGATCGGAGCCGGTATTCGGCTCCGTGAACACGGCTGTCGGCAGAATTTCGCCGGATGCGATCGGCGGCAGCCATTTGCGCTTCTGCTCCTCGGTGCCGCTGCCGAGAATGAGTTCGGCGGCGATTTCCGATCGCGTACCGAGAGAACCGACGCCGATATAGCCGCGCGACAATTCCTCGGACACAACGCACATCGACTCCTTGCCGAGCCCCATGCCGCCGAATTCGTCCGGGATGGTAAGCCCGAACACGCCGAGCTCCGACATCTGGCCGATCACGTCGAGCGGAATGTATTCATTTTGCAAATGCCAGCGCTGCGCATGCGGGACGATTTCGCTCAAGGAGAATTTCCGCATCTCGTCGCGGATCGCCTCCAGCGTCTCGTCAAGACCGGCATTGCCGTATGTCGGCTCGGTGTGATGACTGATGATCTCGACGAGGCGCGCGCGCCGTGCCGACGTGTTGCCGGTATCGATCAAATGGTCGACCGCCGGCGTCATGCGCGCGGCAACCTCCGCACGCGAAAGACCGAGGTCGGACAGCCGCACCATTTCGCCCTGGCTCATGGGAATGCCGCCGAAGATCTGCGCCAGATATTCGCCGGCGCCGATCCGGACCTGAAGATCTTCGATCTCGCCGTATTTGCCCTCCGCCTGCATGCGTTCCGCATAGGCCGCAAGCTGGCGCAGCGCTTCGACATAGGTCGCAAACCAGGCCAGACCGTGCGTGGCGCGCTGCTCGCGATCGAAGACGCGCCCCATGGTGTCGCCGCTTTCCGTCGAGACGCGCTTGCGGACCGCGATGGATGCCTCCTGAAGCAGCGCCTCCACGGCCCCGATCGCTTCCCGCAGGCGTGGGACGAACGGGTCGGACCTATCGGACCTTTTCGGCGCGGCTGACATCGGTAAAACCTCGTTAACGAGCTGGTGCGACCACAGTAATGGTGCAACGCACAAAATCAACAGCGCGCTGCACCACTCGTGGTTACTGGATAATTTACCATTTCAGGCTTTCCTCGGCCTTGCCCGATCCGAGGCAAAGCCATGATATCCGCGCCCCCTCCCAGCGCCTGCCGTCCGAGCCGCATCCGCTCTCTCCATCCGGCGCGCATGGTCCGCGCCATGTCGGTGCGCACCCGCATTCTTTTGATCGCGCTCATTCCGGTCCTCGGCTTTGTGGCCAACGGCATCTCCTTCATGTCGGGCGAACGGGACGTCGCGGACGCCTTCGAGCGCTACCGCCGGGCCGACGCAACCTCGGACGCAAGTCACAGCTTCAAGGAGGCGATCAGCCGGATGCGGATCGCCGCGCGCGACTTCGCCGCCGACCCCAGCGACGATGTGATCAAGACATTCGAAGACGCCAATGCGCTGGCGCTCGACAAGCTCGCTTTCATCGAGAGGACGCTCGACCAATCCGAGCGCTTGAGAGTGGCATGGATTCCCGAGCGCCTCAGGGAAATCGGCGAACGCTTTGCAGCGGTGGTGGCGGACCAGCGCCAGCTCGGCTTCTCCGAAGCTGACGGCTTGCGCCGTCAGCTTCACGAGACCGGCACGGCGGTGGAGCATGTCATCAACCAGGGCATGGAGTGGCTCGGCGACAACGACGCCAAGAAGCTGATGGTCTCACTCCTGCTCATGCGCCGCTTCGAAGCCGAGCAGCGGCTGCAGTCGAACAACATGTCCTACACGTTGTTCTTCTTCCAGTACGACCATTTCCGAAACACCATGCAAGGCGTTCAGGCAACGAACGAGCAGCGGTCGGACATCGAAACCCGGGTGAAAGCCTTCGCCGACACGTTTTCGGCCTGGTCGGGAATTGCCGACAAGCTGCGTCCCAATCTCAAGGTCATCGATCTTGAAACCCAGCAACTCGCGCCTGCCGCCGACGCAATCATTCGCACCGCCAGCGAGGGCGCAAACCATGCGGCCGGGCAATTGACCGCTTCGCAAAGCCGCACACGCTCGATCATCCTGTCGGTCGGATTCGCCGCGGCCGCGCTCGGCCTTGCGTTGAGCCTCCTGATCGGATGGAGTATCACCCGCCCGCTGCAGGGTCTCGCCGGCGCCATGACGAAGCTCGCGAACGGCGACACGGCAGCCGTCATTCCGGGCACTTCCACCCGCGACGAGATCGGAGATATGGCGCGGACGGTGATCGTGTTCCGCGACACGATGCTGGAGCGCGAACGGCTTGCCGCGGCGCAGAGCGAAACCGCGAGGACCCGCGAACTGCGCAATCAGACGATCGGCGCAACCATTGCGAATTTCGAACGCTCGGTCGACGATGTCCTCGGCCGCGTCCGCGACGCCGCACAGCGTCTTGAATCGGCCTCGGGCCGCCTCAATGCCTCGGCCGACGACATGTCGGCGCAAGCGCGAGCGGCCGAAGAGCGCGTGCTGGCCGCATCCGGCAACGTGACTGCGGCCGCAGGTTCGGTGGAGGAGCTTGCCGCATCAATTGGCGAAATTGCAGGTCAGGCGCAGAAATCGACCGAGGTCGCCGGACACGCGGTGTCGCAAGCCCGCCGGACCAGCGCCACCATGGCCGAACTTGGCAATGCCGCAACCCGCATCGGCGAAGTCATCACCCTTATCCAGTCGATCGCCGCGCAGACCAACCTGCTCGCACTCAACGCGACCATCGAAGCGGCCCGCGCCGGCGAGGCCGGCCGCGGCTTCGCCGTGGTGGCATCGGAGGTGAAATCACTCGCAAACCAGACGGCGCGCGCCACCGAAGAGATCGCTGGCCAGATCGGCGCCATCCAAGTTGCCACAGCCGACGCCGCAATGGCGATCACGCAGGTCAACGGCATCATCGAGAACATGTCGGCGATCGCGGCGAATGTCGCCACAACGGTCGAGCAGCAGAATTCTGCCGTCTCGATTATCGCCGAAGGTGTCAGCAACGCCTCCGGGCAGGCCCAGACCGGCGCCGAAGCGATGAGCCGGGTGTCCGCAGCCACCGCCGGCGCGCGCGCCACGGCGGCCGATGTGAAAGCGCTCGCCGACGCGCTGGCGATCGAGGCCGAGGGCCTCGACGCGCAGATCCGCCAGTTCCTGATGAAGGTGCAGGCGGCGTAGGCTCGGGCCGCACGGCCGAATACGATCGAAGATTGCGCCCTTGAGCCGGCCACGCGCTTTGCCTATGTCGCTAAGGCGCGACCTGCACCGGGACCTGGCTTTTGAAATTCCTCAAGACATTCTATCGCGCCGCCATCGACGCCTTCTGGCAGTTCAATGCCGACGACGGCTGGGCAATCGCAAGCCACATCGCGCTCTCGACCCTGATGGCGATGTTCCCGTTTTTCCTGGTGCTGACGGCGCTCGCCGGCGTGTTCGGATCGCAATACCTTGCCGACGAGGCGGCGAACCTGTTGCTCGAAGCCTGGCCGGAAGAAGTGGCCGGACCGATCGCGCGCGAAATCCACAATGTGCTGGGTGGCGCGCATGGCCAGGCGCTGACGGTTGGCGCCCTGCTCGCACTCTATTTCGCATCGAGCGGCATCGAGAGCCTGCGCATCGGACTGAACCGCGCCTATACGGTGGCTGAGACACGGTCGATTTGGCTGCTCCGCCTGGAATCGATCGGCTATGTCATCCTGGCCGCGATCGGCCTGTTGGCCCTGTCTTTTCTCGTGCTGCTCGCGCCGCTGATCTGGACCGCCCTTGTCCGGCGCTTTCCACCGCTCGGACCGTTCGGCGAGGTGGTGACTTTCGTACGGCTTGCCACCGCAAGCGTGCTGATGATCGTGCCGCTCATCGTGGTCCACAAGTGGCTGCCGGCCGGAAAGCGGCGCTGGCGCGAAATCATGCCGGGCATCCTCGCGACGCTCGCGCTTTGGCTGCTCTGCGGCATCATCTTCGGCCGTTATCTCGCCGAATTCGCCTTCACTTACTCGATCTATTACGCGGGCCTGGCTTCGCCGATGATCGCGCTGGTGTTCCTCTACATCACCGCGTCGATCTTCCTCTATGGGGGCAATCTGAACACAGTCATCTCCAGACTGCGAGCCGAGCGGAAGCGGGCGCGGGAACAGTCTGCGCCCGCTGCCACCCACACCGATCCCCCGCTCGTGCGCGAGTGAGGGGCGTGCCGGCCCTTACCCAGCCGCCGCTTCGATCGCATCGTCCAGGTTGCGTAGACCCGTGCGCGGCGCGCTCACCAGCACCGCCATGTTGCCCGGCTTGTGCTGGTTCTTCCACATCAGCTGATGCGCCGCCGGAATCTTGTCCCACGGGAACACCTCGCTCATGCACGGATCGATCCGCCGATCCATCACAAACTGGTTGGCCGCGCTGGCCTGCTTCAGATGCGCGAAATGCGAGCCCTGGATACGCTTCTGGCGCATCCAGACGTAGCGCGCATCGAAGGTGATATTGAATCCGGATGTACCCGCGCAGAACACCACCATGCCGCCGCGCTTCACCACGAGGCACGAGACCGGGAAGGTCGCCTCGCCCGGATGCTCGAACACGATATCAACGTCGCGCTTGCCGGTGATGTCCCAGATTGCCTTGCCGAATTTGCGCGCCTCCTTGACCCACGCGTCATATTCCGGCGTGTTAACGGTCGGCATCTGGCCCCAGCAATTGAAGTCCTTGCGGTTGATGACGCCCTTGGCGCCGAGGCCGAGTACGTAATCGCGCTTGCTTTCATCCGAGATCACACCGATGGCGTTGGCGCCCGAGGCCGCGCAGAGTTGCACGCCGAACACGCCAAGGCCTCCGGAGCCGCCCCATACCAATACGTTGTCGCCCGGCTTGAGGGTGTGCGGCGGATGGCCAAACAGCATGCGATAGGCGGTCGCGAGCGTGAGCGTGTAGCAGGCAGCTTCTTCCCAGGTCAGATGCGAGGGCTTCGGCATGAGCTGCCGCGATTGCACCCGGCAGAATTGCGCGAAGGATCCGTCCGGCGTCTCGTAGCCCCAGATGCGCTGAGAGGTCGAGAACATCGGGTCGCCACCGTTGCACTCTTCGTCGTCGCCATCATCCTGATTGCAGTGGACGATGACCTCATCGCCGACCTTCCAGCGCTTGACCTTGGAGCCGACCGCCCAGATCACGCCGGACGCATCCGAACCGGCGATGTGATAGGGATGCTTGTGGACATTGAACGGCGAAATGGGCTGTCCGAGACCGGCCCATATTCCGTTGTAGTTCACGCCCGCTGCCATCACGAGCACCAGCACATCGTTCTCGCCGATCGGCCAGGTCGGCAGGACTTCGATCTGCATCGACTGCTCAGGCGGCCCGTGGCGCTCCTGCCGGATCGCCCAGGCGGTCATGTTTTCAGGAACGTGCCCGAGCGGCGGAATTTCTCCGACCGCATACAGGTTCTTCACCATCTGAAGCTTCGGCGCGGCTGTCATGGCAATGAGGCTCCGGCTCGATCGGTACCCGAATTGTGACGCGTTCCATATTGCACTGCAACAGAATTGAGCGCTGAATGTTGCGTGTCGGGCCCGCAGCGCCGCTGGCGCCGCGATTGCGGCAGACTGTCGCGCGATCCGTAGGCCTTTTCTCAAGGATTTCGCCGGAAAAGGAGATTTCGACTGTCGTTCCGGCGAATTCTGCATGCTGCGTGAAATCAGCTTCGAGGCCTTGGATACGATCCTGCCGATCCTGTCGCGCGGGTTTCCGGCCATGCGTGCCGGCGGCTGGGCCGCGGCGATCGGACGGTTACGCCGATTTGGCGCAGCCGACCCGAAGGCACGCGCCGCATACCTCCTCGAACACAAGGGCCGCGGCGTCGGCGTGATCCTTACAATTCCGAGCAGCCGGAGGGACGACAGCGAGGCGGCGCCGCGCCGGATTGTGAATTTATCGAGCTGGTACATCGACCCGGACTATCGCTGGCGCGCGCCGCGCATGCTGCAGTCCGTCACGGCATCCGACGCGACCCTCTACACCGACCTGACAGCCACGCCGCCCGTTCGCGCGATGATCGAGCGTTTCGGCTTCCGGGGCTGGACCGAAGGCACACTGGTCTTTGTGCTTCCACGATTTGCGGTCGGCTTTGCGAAAGGCTCGTACGTGGTGCCATTGCGCGACCTGCCGCCGGATGCTTTCGCAGGGCCGATCCGGCGCTTGCTGGACCAGCATGCTGCGCTTGATTGCGTGGTCGGAGGCCTGTGGGATGGCGCGGCGCTGCGGCCCGTCGCTTTCTCGCGAAAGACTTATCGTGGCATCCGCGCGGCGCGGCTGGTGTTTGCCAACGACCGCGCCACGATCTTCGCCCATCTCCCGGCGATTTCGCGTTTTCTGCTGCGCGAACAGATTCTGGTGCTCGCCGTGAATGCGGATCGCCGCGAGCGCATCGCCGGCAGCATCTTCATGCTTCGCAGCGCGCCCGCCTTCTACAAGGGCGCGACACCGCCCGCGCCGTGCGACCTGGCATTTTCCGAATTCGTCTTTCTCCAGATCTGACCGCACCATGGCAGGAACAAACATGCTGGCACCCGAACAAATCGACGTCAGAGCCGTCGTCACCGATTATCTGCGCGATCGTTTTCCGGCGCTGGCCGGCAAACCGCTTGAAGATACAACGCCGCTGCTGACCGGCGGCGTCATCGACTCTCTTGGCATTCTCGACCTCACCGCCTTTCTGGCCGAACGGCTCGGTATCCAGATCGCCGACGAGGACTTCGAGCCAGACAATTTCGAATCCTTCGGGCGCCTGATCGCATTCGTGGAGCGGCGCCGGTCGTGATGCCGGCGCCCGTCCTCACGCACGATCTCCTCGGGGATTCGGGCGGTGACGGTCGCGTCGCGCTGATCCACGATGCGCGCCACATCGCCTATGCCGAACTGCGCGCGCTTGTGCGGCGTTACGCATCGGCGCTGCACGCGGCGGGACTGAAGCGCGGCGACCGCGTCGCCATCCTGCTCCCCAAGTCGATCGACGAATGCGCGGCGATATTCGCAGTAAGCCGCGCCGGCGGGGTTTTCGTACCCGTCAATCCGCTGCTGCGGCCGGCACAGGTGCGCCATATCGTTGAGGATTGCGAAGCGCGCATCCTGCTCACGGACTCTTCGCTTGGCGAGAGCCATGGCGCTGCGGTTGTGGACCTGCCCGGTCTGACGGTGCTCGATACCGACACGCTGCAGGCGCCTTGCGGACATGATCTGCCTGCGTCAGAGGGCATCGGCGAGGATCTCGCCGCCATCCTTTACACTTCGGGTTCGACCGGGCGGCCGAAGGGCGTGATGCTCAGCCATCGCAACCTCGTCGCCGGCACCCGCATTGTGCGCAGCTATCTTCACATCGATTCCGCGGACCGCAT
>JBIQKQ010000025.1:0-1686 GCA_044506365.1 Hyphomicrobiales bacterium | reverse complement strand
CGCATCCTCTCGGTGTTGCCGCTCAGCTTCGATTACGGACTGAACCAGCTCCTGACTGCAGTGGAGCAGCGGGCGGCGCTGGTGCTACTGAACTTCCGCTTTGGCGACGAGATCGTGCGCGCGATCCGCGATCATGAATGCACCGGGCTCGCCGGCGTGCCGACGGTGTGGTCGATCCTGACCCGCGCCGCGCCGCTGCTTCCCAAGACGCCGCTTCCCTCGCTGCGTTACATCACCAATTCGGGGGGTGCGGTTCCGTCCGCCACCACCGCGCGGCTGCGCGAACTCCTTTCGAGTACTCGCATCTTTCTGATGTATGGGCTGACCGAGGCATTCCGCTCGACCTACCTTCCTCCGGAGGAAGTCGACCGCCGGCCGACGTCCATCGGCAAGGCGATCCCGGAATGCGAAGTCTTCGCCGTGACAGCGGACGGGCAGCGCGCCGCTCCGGGCGAGCCCGGCATCCTGGTGCATCGCGGACCGACCGTCTCGCTCGGTTACTGGAAGCGCCCGGAAGACACCGCGCGGGTGTTGCGTCCGAACCCGCTGATCCCGCCGTCCTGCGGCGGCGATACCGTCTGCTATTCCGGTGATCTCGTCACCCAGGACGAGGACGGCTTTTTCTATTTCGTCGGGCGTGACGACGCGATGATCAAGTCATCCGGCTATCGCATCAGCCCGACCGAAGTGGAAGAAGTGCTGATGGCGACCGGTCGGTTCCGCCAGATTGCGGTGATCGGGCTGCCGGATGCGATCATCGGTCAGCGTGTGCATGCGGTTGCGGTCGGGCGCTCGGAGACCATCGATGTGCGTGAGGCGCTGAGCGCGGCATCCGAGAAGCTTGCCGCCTTCATGCTGCCGCGCGACATCGAGCTTGTCGCGGAACTGCCGGTCACGCCGAACGGCAAAATCGATTACAAGGCCCTTGTTGCGGAACGGGTTGGGCATGCAGGCTGCTGAAGCCGCTGTCGCGGATCCTCTGGCGCGCACTCTCGTCGCCGCGCATTACGCGATCGATGGCCGGCACCTGATCGCAGGCGGCATGACCGTCGAATCTCTGGCCGACCGCTTCGGAACGCCGCTCTTTGTCTATGATGCCGCAGTCATGCGGCGCTCTTTTGCGACGCTCAAGTCCGCGCTGGAGGGCTTCGCCGATATCGTTTTTTCGATCAAGGCGAACCCCAATCCGGCGATTGCCCGCCTTTTCGTCGAGATGGGAGCGGGGATCGAGATCGCGTCGCTCGGCGAATATGAACGCGCACGGAACGCCGGTGCCGCGCCGCACGACATCCTGTTCGCTGGCCCTGCCAAGCGGGACACGGAACTGGACCGCGTCATCGGCGAGGGCATCGGCGAAATCCATCTGGAAAGCTTCGAGGAGATTGCACGCGCGGATGCGATCGCGGGACGGGCGGGCAAGCGCGTCGCCGTGTCGATCCGCATCAATCCGGTCGCGGCCGCGCAGGGCGGCGCGATGCGCATGGGCGGCAAGCCCTCGCCATTCGGGTTCGACGAGGAGCAATGCGACGCGGTGCTGCGCGCCGTCGCCTCGGCGGCGAATTTGGACCTGTGCGGCGTGCACCTTTTTGCTGGCACCCAGATTCTCGATGCGGACGTCCTGCTCGGGCAATGGCGGCACGGGCTCGATGTCGCCGATCGCTTGGCCAAGTCGCAAGCGTACTGGGA
>JBIQKQ010000192.1:0-4245 GCA_044506365.1 Hyphomicrobiales bacterium | reverse complement strand
GCGAAGGTCTCAAGCGCGACCTCGGCGGAGATGTTGGCACCGGCGAGCGACGGCGTTGCTTGAACCGCCGACGGTTTCGATTGCGTGGTATTTGCCCGGATGACCTCAGTTTGCCAGACAATCTCTTTCGCGTCGAAGCCGCGCACACGATCACGCGCACGATCGAGCCCTGACCTGAGCGCCAATGTTGCGACCGGACCCGCAGCATCGCTGATGCTGCAGCCATCACTCGGGCAAACAAAATGCGGTACGTTCAACGTGAGAAGGGCGGACCGCTCGGCGCGGTGAAACGGCCAGGCCGGATCGGACGCCTCGCTCCAGTCCGATAAGCGGGCGATGAAGTCGGCTTGAGCCGACCATGAGGCCCCATCGTCCATGGTCCGGTGCGATTTAAGCCGCTGCAGCAGCATGGAATAGAAGCGGGTTGGGCGGAGCACCTTGCGGACCGGTGCGCCGGCAAATCCCTCGAACAGATCGACTCGGTTCGGACCTCGCATGTGTTGCGAGAGAAACCGGGCATAGTCTTCAAATCCTGCGACGAAAGAATCGATGTGATCGCCGAGCCGCATGTATTGGCCGTCGACATGCGGCAAATTGGGGTTCGCGCTGTCGACGATTTTCGCTTTTGCCGGACGCATGCCGTCGGTGTTGATGTCGATCCACGCTATCTTGATCCTGGCATTCCAGTCCGCGGTCAGCGCGCCCATGGCAAAAACGGACGTGTCAGGTGCCCGGCCGTAAGCGGGTAGTATCCCGACCGCCATGACCGAATTGGCGATCATGTCGGCCGCGGCTTCGGCAGCCGCGCCATCGGCCTCCGAAGCCTTTTCCTCTGCGCGCGGCAGTTGAAGAATGGTTTCGAGATCGATCGGGACAGGCTGGTCGCCCGCCGCAATGATGTTCTCCTGGTGCATGTCGGTTGCTGCGAAGCAGTGAAACAGCGCGAGCCAGGCGCCGGCCCGGCGGAAGTACATCGCGCAGTCGTCGGGCCCCGAGCACCCGGTGTGCGCGATGAACTCGGTCCAGCCGTAATCCTCGCAGGCGATCGCCCTCGCTGCGCGCAAGTCCACCGGCGGGCGCGATCCGTTCAGTCGCGCGATCAAATCACGCCATTTCAGGTCGAGCCGCAAACTCTTTGGCTTGTAGGCCACCTTCGTGTCGTCATCGAAGGTGACGATAAGGACCGAGCGGCCGCCATTGTGCCGGTCTGAAAGGCCACCATCGAGACGCGCAACCCGGGCACGGTCCTCGCGGTGCAGGAGGTCTCGCCGGATCGATGTCAGGTCGGCGTCGAGCCGGCGAATGAATTCGCCGGCGACATCGATCCATTGCCGGGTGAGCGTTGCGATCAGCCGCAGCAGGACCGGCTTTTCCTCGAACAGGGCACGCAAGCCGCCGGCTTTCATGTCGGCGATGAAACGATCGTAGCGCGCGGTACCGGGCTGAGAGGAGGGTGGGGGTGCCGCGAGGGGTGTCTCGCGCGTCGCCGCAAAGCGTTCGTAAAACGGCGGTGCACACAGTTCGGACAACGGATCGAGCAGCATCACCCGCAAGCAAGTCCGTCCCGATGGGGTGAAGCGATCCCGATGGGCCGGGCTGATACTGTCCCAGAGCAGCTTGTCGGCCCGCTCGACCAGCGGGAGCAGTAGATGTTCGAAGGCAAACGGCTCGGTACCGCGCATATCCGCCGGCCGGGGGGAGGGACGGCACAGCGCGCCCTCGATCCAGATCGCATCCGCGATCCAGAGGGGAGCGGCCGACGCGCGGTAGCGAACCGCTGCGAGCCGCGCCCGCACAAACTCATAGGACCACCCGTCGCGCTCGAGCCTGCGCCGGAACAAGTCCGGGTCGCCATTCGCCGCCGCGCGGCACCACGCGTCGAGCCGCCGCGCCGAAAGGGCGACATCGGCCGGTTCGGCGGGCACTGCCTCGAAGTCATCCGACAGCAATTCGTCAATCGTTGCGGCCCGCCCGATCAAGCGTTCGTAAAAGCCTTCCATCCGCTCCGTCTCAATACCGGGCCACCCCACCTGCAGGAAAAGTAGCCTGAGCTGGGCTGAGGGGGACAGAAGCGACAGCGCCGGCACAGGAAAGTGTTAATCAGATCAATCAACTTTGCGGCATCCTGCTAAAGGGATCGTTGTGGTGACATTCGGCGGCTGATTGACTTTTCGCCTCAATTGACGAATCCTTGTTCCGCCAGCAGGGGGAAATTTATTCAAGTTTCCTTCGAAACTTTCTATGCATCTGGCGGATGAAAGGAATTACGCCATGACCCTCACCACCCTCAATCAAAAAGAAGAAGAGATCCTGAGCTTCGACGTCTCCGACGAAGTGCTGGAAAGTGCCGCAGGAACCGAGACCTCCGCAAACTACACGCTGGGTTCGTGCACCGGCCTGTCGGTCTGCCCGGCCTGGTAACTTTCGGATCTTTTGCTTTCGATCAACGCTGTCTCCGGTCTTCGGAGGCAGCGTTTTTTTGCGCCCGTCAGCTTGGTGATTCGCGGTTCGATGAGGCATCAGGTGCCGGCTATCGCCCGGCTTGCCTGCCAAGTGACGCTGCCGGCTTGCTGCTATCCCGGTTTTCTGAGCCACAGAAGCGACTGCCTGAGGCGCTGCCGCCGGAAATTCGATACCATACGAGCGAATCACTGCGCACTGCTGACCAGCGAACTACGCGCAGGGTCCGGGCGAGGAGGCTGTGGAATGATTATCACAGTTGCCACGATGAAGGGCGGCAGCGGCAAGAGCACGGTTGCAAGCTGTCTTGCGGTTTACTGGCATCTGCGTGGCCGGCGTCCGACCCTGATTGATGCCGACCCGCAACGTTCGATCATGGGACTTGCCGCACGCGAGCGCAGTCTTGGCGGTGTTGCGGTGATCGAGGACGCGACCGAGGAAGCCACGAGGACCGCGCGCCGGTTGTCCAGCGCCGGCAACCTGGTCATCATCGACACGCCGGGCTTTCGCTCCAAGACAACGCTGGACTGCGTTGCGGCGTCGGATTTCCTGCTTGTGCCGGTCAAGCCATCGCCGTTCGATGTCGACCGGACGCTGGATACGATCAGCTTTCTGACGGAGCGGTCCGATGGCCGGCGCCCGCTCTATCGGTGCCTGCTGACCCAGACCACCCGCGACTCGATCATTGCCCGGCATATCCGGGCCGAACTGACCGAGGCCGGCATCCCGGTGCTTCAGAACGAAATGCAGAACCGGGTCGCGTATCCGGAAGCCTCGCTGTGGGGCGCAACGCCGAGCCTGATCAGCTGGAAGGGCCCGGCTGCCCGGGAAATCGCAGCCATCGCCGATGAACTCGACATGGTGCTCGGACAGCAGCAGGCCGCGGCATGACACGCAAACAGCTTCCCAAAGCGATCAAGCCCGCGGGCTCCGGACTGCGTTTCATTCCGGGTGAGGCCGGCACCGAGGCGCCCGTGCCGCAATCGGTGACCGCCAAGCCGACCACGCCGAAAGAGCCGGTGCAGGCGGAAGCGGAGGACTGGCCGCCGACGCCGCCGCCGGCCAATGACACCTGTTCCATTCTGCCGCCGCTGACCCGGGAAGAGGCGGAGCGGCGTCTCTACCTCGCCTTCAAGATCGTCGATCGTCACAAGGTGTATGCGGGACTTGGCGGCCTTGTCCCGATGCCGGCGGTCAATGTCGTCAGCGTTTCGGCCGTCATCCTGCGGATGCTGAAATCGCTCAGCGATGTCTATGGCGTGCCGTTCGAGCGCGACAAGATGCGCGCGGTCGTGCTCGGACTGATGGGCGGCGCTGCGCCGACCGGTCTTGCCGCCGCGACGGCGACGACGTTGTCGTTTGCCGCTCCGATCGCCGGCGCTGCCGGACTTGCAGTGTCGTCCTTCACGGCGGCTGCGCTGACCCGCAGGATCGGGCTGCACTTTGTCGAGCGGTTCGAGACAGAAACCATCCTCGGACGCTGACGACATTTCGTTGAGGGATGTCCGTCCGGGCGCGCGGCAAAGCTCCGCCGGCCCTGTTCTTTGAAGGGCGCGGGCACGCCCGTATTGCAAGTAAAAGGTGAGGGGAATGGTGCGCCGAAAGACGCAGGGCATTCCTGATAGGCCGGGCTCTTGCGAACCCGGTCGCCTTGCGGCGCACCAGTCGCGGCGTTTTCCTTCCGGCATGGGGCCGCGCTTTGCACATGCGCTCACCCGACAAGCGGGAAACGCCGGTCAGCCGGCTCCCGGCAGGGGTCCCTAGTGACCCCGGGCGGTGCCCCCA
>JBIQKQ010000024.1:0-29783 GCA_044506365.1 Hyphomicrobiales bacterium | reverse complement strand
ACGAAGTGCGCTTCGTTTCCATCGGACGCGAGCATAGCGGCAACGGCCGCCGGGACTTCACGGAATCGCTTGCGTATCTTTTCGCACTCACCGTGAAGGGCCTCCAACACGAAGTCATAATCCAAAAGCGTGTTGGCGAGCGCGATGGCTTCGGCGTTGTATTTCGTCGCCTGCATTGACGCCAACCCGGCCGCCTTCGAGCCGCTCTCATCAAGGGCGCTATTGCGCGCGCCCGTCGGAACCGGTTCATGACCTCGTTCCGGATGCCCGCCTGAATCTGCAATCCATGTGAGCCAACTCACAGTCGCCGCCTGGCGGGTTCGGTAAGCCATCTTTGTACCCTCTTGCCATAGGAGGCAAAGATGACATCTGCTGCCGCTCTTCGTCGGGCTGTGATTGCTTCGTTCGTCCTGGGCGCGATGCTGGCGGCGCTGACGCCGCTCCGGTCAGCGGCCGAAGGTCCGGTCCTTGCGCCACGCGAGATCCTGTCATTGGACGCGACTGACGGCCTCGGCCAGCGGGACGGATCCGCTCCCGCGGTGACCCCGACCTACGATCCCGCGACCAGCGGAGACAACACGCTTATCGAAAACGCATGGGACTTCACCGATCCCGACAGCATCCCCGGCTTTGCGTCGGTGCCGTATCGGGTTCTGCCGAATCCGGAGATTGTCGATTGACCGCCCGCCGGGACGCATCCCTCCCCGCGAGCCGGGGAGGGTGGCGGCCCGCTGTGCGCTACAGCTTCTTGCCCGCTTCTTCCCAGCGCTTGCTCGCCTTGGCGTTGGCGACGATGTCGTCGACGCCTGCGAGCTTGACGCGGTCGCGGACCAGACCCTTGTAGAACTCGCCTTTCGACACCGGTGCGACATCGGCAATGATGGTCCAGTTGTCGCCGCCATCGATGCTCTCGAACACCTGCCCGTCGGTGTCGGCCGCGTAAAGTGCAAAGCCCCCGTGCGAGGCCTCGAGGGTGAGCGCACTGAACAGCGCGCGCTGGCCGTTCGGCAGGCCGCCGAGAAGTCGCTGCCAGGTCGCGCCGGCATCGGGACTGCGGAAGATCTTGCCGCGGGCGCGACCGCGTTCGTACCAGTGCAGCGGCCAGCCGACGCCGGCCGACATGAAGAGAAGGTCGGGCCTGTCGGGATGGATGACGATCGCATCCGGATAGTCGGCGTCCGGCGGCATTGGCATTCTCTGCCAGGTCTTGCCGCCATCCTCGCTCTTCATCATGCCGACGATGCCGTTGGCGACGATCAGCCGGTCCGGCCGGTCGGGATGCACCAGGATCCGGTGGATATCGCATTCTTGCGGATCGGGATCGACCGGCAGTTCGGCGAAGCTTTTGCCGAAATCGGTGGAAACCAGCAATGCGCCGATTTCGATGCCGACCAGCAGGCGCTTGCCGTCGATCACGATGTCCTTGACATGGCCGACGCGCGGCGGCGGCGGAAAGGTCCATTTCGCGACGCTTGCGATGTTGCGCAGCGCCGGCAATTCGCGCCACATCTCGCCCTTGTCTTCGCTGACATAGAGATGCGCCGGCAGCGAGCCGGCAAACACCACCTCGCGCCCCTGAAGTGTCCCGGCGCGCGCCGACCAGAATTCGTAATGCGACAGGCCGTTATTCACCCAGCGCCAGGTGATGCCGCCATCGTCGCTGCGCGCCATGCCGATGCCGCGGGTCGCGGCGAACAGCGTGCCGTCAGGAAGCGCGGTGACCGCGCTGACGAAGACGCCTTGCAGGGCGCGATGCTCCACCGCCCAGCCCTTGTCGGTGCGCGCAAGGATCGCGACGCCGTCCACGGTGCCGACGGCGATGGATTGCGATGGTTCGACGGTGCGCTGGATATTCGTGCCGCCATTCGAGAGAAGGATCATGTGCGCGCTGCCCGGATGCATTTGCCGGGCGAGTGATAGCCGAGCAGCCGGCGCAGGTGAAGGCGCGCTGCCCGCGCACCTTATTGGCGATCGCTGCCTGCCCCGGTGGTGGGAGCCGTTCCGCCGCCGGCCGCCGGCGCGCCGGCACCCTTTGCGGTGACATGCCAGATCGCGTTGCCGGCATCGTCGGCAACAAGGAGACTGCCGTCGCGGGTTACGGCGACGCCGACCGGCCGGCCATAAGCGACCGATTCGCCTTCCTTCAGGAAGCCGGTGAGAACGTCGACCGGATCGCCCGCCGGCCGGCCGTCCTTGAACGGCACGAAAAGCACCCGGTAGCCGCTCAGATCGGAGCGGTTCCAGGAGCCGTGCAGCCCGACAAACATCCCGCTGCGGAACGGTGGCGGCAGCGCCTCTGCCTCGTACCAGGCGAGGCCGAAGGCGGCTGTATGTGCGCCGAGCGCGTAGTCGGGCGTGATCGACTGCGCCACGAGTTCCGGCCGCTGCGGCTGCACGCGCTCATCGACGATCTTGCCCCAATAGCTGTAGGGCCAGCCGTAGAAGCCCCCGTCCTTCACCGACGTCAGATAGTCGGGCGGCACATTGTCGCCGATTTCGTCGCGCTCGTTCACCGTGGTCCAGAGCGCGCCGGTCGTCGGCTCGATCGCCAGGCCGTTCGGATTGCGCAGGCCCGACGCGAAGATGCGTGTCTTTCCGGATGCGAGATCGAGTTCCCAGATCGCCGCGCGATCCTTTTCGATCTCCATGCCCTTCTCGGCGATATTGCTGCCGGACCCCACGGTGATGAACAGCTTGGATCCGTCGGCCGAAGGCATGATGTTGCGCGTCCAGTGATGGCCGACGGGAATGTCGACCAGCTTGGTGCCCTCCGTCTTGATCGAGGTTTCGCCCTCCTTGTACGGATAGCGCACCACGCTGTCGGTGTTGGCCACGTAGAACTGGTCCCCGATCAAAGCCATGCCGAAGGGCTGCCGCAGTCCTTCGAGGAAGACGTGGCGCTCGTCCGCGACGCCGTCGCCATCGGTGTCGCGCAAGAGCGAAATGCGGTTGGCGTTTTCGACAATCGAGCCGACGCGCCGCATCACCCAGTCCTGAACCAGCCTGCGCGGGTTCCAGGAGTCGGAAGGCTCGGCGGCTGCTTCCGCTGCCAGCACATCGCCGTTCGGAAGCACGTAGATCCAGCGCGGATGCTTGAGATCGCGGGCGAAGGCCTTGACCGCCAAGCCGTGGCCCGGCTTCGGCATGGCGCCATCCGGCCAGGGCTCTGCGCGCGCCCAGTTGATGGTCGGGAGAACGCTTTTCTGCGGGTCAGGCAAGTCCGGTTGCGGACCCACCGTCGGCGCAGGGATTTCGCCTTGCGTTCGCGCCGCGCCCGGCCAGAAAACTACGGCAATCGCAAGGGATAGTGTGGCCAACAGAATGCCGGACTGCGTCATGGGATTCTCCATCTCGGAACCGCGCGCGTCTCTCGATCACGGCAACGGGTCGTTCTGCGGGGAGTTCCATGTCTCTGCTGCGCAAATCCGGAGCATGCGGTGAGGCCACGCATCGCAGCGTCTAGCCCAGTTCGAATGTCGTGACGCCGAACACGCGATCAAGCCGCAGCGCCGCGATCGGTGCGGTATACATGCGCGCGGTTTCGAATACGGAGGACAGGCCAAAGCCGGTGGCGAGCGCGACTGCTTCCGCATTGACCGCCGGCACATCGAGAAACACCTGTCCGCCGTTGATCGCATCGAGCAATGCGGCGAGCACGATCTCAGCCGCGGCGCGGTCACAGGCAACCAGCGGGCCGATCTTGTGTCCGGTCCGGCACGGGCGGATCACGCCCCATGCCGCGAGTTCACCGTCACGCACCAGCGCGCGTCCGATATGACGGGGCGCTCCGACCCAGCGGCGCAGGAAGGCCGGCCGCGGCGCAGGAAAAACCGTGGCATCGCTGGCCGCGATCTGCGCCAGCGGAATGCCGGCGAGATCGATGACATCGCGATGCGGCGCATTCGGCGCCATCACCGTGCCGCCATGCCGGACATTGGCATACGCATGCACGAAACCGGACTTTTCGTAATTGCGCTGCTGGGCGACCACGCCGTCGAGCCCGATGATGCGCGCACCGGCATGCGCGATGGCGGCGTTCCATATCTTCAATCCGTAGCCGAGGCCGCGACAATCCTTGCGTACGATGTAGAAGCCAAGAAAGGAAAAGCGCGAGTCGTAATTTACGCAGGAGACCGTTGCGACGGCTTCGTCGTCGATCTCGCCGATCCAGAAACCCGCTGCGTCCACGGTCGCGAAACACGCGGCATCGTCGAATCCGGGGTTCCAGCCTTCGGCGGCGGCCCAATCGATGGCGATGGACATTTCGTCCGGTCGCATCGGCCGGATCCGCAAGGCGTTCATCGGCGACTCCCCTGCGGTCGCACTATGACGCGACTCGGTCGCCTGTCGACGTACGACGGCTGCTGCTTCGAACACCAGAATTTTTATGTGGATGAATGCCCGCTGATCGGCCCGGAGCGTTGAACGATACCATCGCACAGGCGCAGGGTTCATCCGGAAACGCGCCCGGAATGCTGCGACCCAGTCCGTGCGGATGAGGCGGGGCGGCGCCGGCCGTTTGTTCAGTGATTGGAATAAAATGAAGTACCGAAGTATCGATCACGGACCCGCCGTGTCGCTGGCCGCCGTCGCCATCCTCATTGTCGTTTCGGCAGTGGCTCTGAAATATCTCGGCGGTTAGCGAGTCCGACGCGGGAAAGCCGTCTTCAACGCACCAGCGCATCGCGATAACGATCGCGCAGCGTGAGACCATGCCCAAGCCCCGGTGCCGCGGTCATCGTGCCGTTCTCGGCGATGTCCGGCCAGCCGTCGAACAGGGGTTCGAGCAGCGGAAACTCCTCCAGCCAGCGCAGTGCCGGTGCCGCCGCCGCTACATGCGCGAACAGCCCCGGCAGGAAATGGGGCGATACGGTCGCGTCGAAGGCTTCGGCCAGCGTTGCGATCTCCAGCACCGGCGTCAGACCGCCGACCATGGCGAGGTCCGGCTGCACCACGCTTGCGATCCGCTCCGAGACGAACGGCAGGAAGTTCGCGCGCGTCTGCAGGTGTTCGCCGGTGGCGATGGCCGCGCCGCCCGACGCCGCAAGCCGTCGATAGCCTTCGAGCGCATCGGCCGGCAGCGGCTCCTCGACGAACAAGAGCCCATGGTCGCGCGCCAGCGCCATCAGGCGCAGCGCCTGGGGCAGATCGCATTTTTCGTTGGCGTCGGTCATGACCTGGACATGCGCGGGTAGCGCCTTGCGGACCGCTGTGATCACCGCGGCATCGGCAGGCGCCCCCTTCACCCGCGGCTTCACCGCGGTCAGTCCGCGCGCGGCCTGTTCGGCGGCAATTTCCGCCGCGGCTTCCGGCGACTGCTGGGTGTTGAAGCCGCCGCTGCCATAAACCGGAACTGGGCGCAGTTCGCCGCCCATAGCAACCCCGATCGGCAGGCCACGCCTGCGCGCATCCAGATCCCAGGCGGCGACATCGATCGCGGCAAGCGCGACCAGATTCGGTCCTGCCCCGGTTCGGTTGAAGCTCGCCTCGATCTTGCGCCAGAGCGCGCGCGGCGGCGGCAAGCTCTGTCCGTCGACGAAGCGCGCGACCTGGTCCTGCGCCGCCTTGAAAGCGACGGCGCCATGGCCACCGATGACATAGGAAAAGCCAAGCCCTGATGCGCCGTCGGCATCGGTCAGTTCCACGATGATGACATCGACCGCGGAGACGCCCGAACCTCCGACCGCCTGCTCCAGCTTGTATGGAATGAGGCCGACGCGCGCCTGCACGGTCATGTCAGTTCGACCGTCAGCGGATTGTACGAATAGAGCCAGCGGTTGCGCTCGTCGCCCTGATTGCGCTTGGAGAATTCCGCGCGGATCGCCTCCTGCGATGGCAGGTGGAACAGGCGGCGGTTCTGTGTGGAGATTTCGACGATGCGCGCCGTGCGGTCGACCCGGTTACGCTGGTAAAGGTCGAGGCCTTCGGCGATCGACGGCGCCTGTCTGAGTGCGCGCGCCAGCACCGCGCCGTCCTCGATCGCCATCGCCGCGCCCTGTGCGAGATAGGGCAGGGTGGCATGGGCGGAATCGCCGAGCAGCGTCGCGCGCTGCGTGCTCCAGTTGCGGACCGGCGGCCGGTTATGCAGCGACCAGCGATAGCATTGGTCGCGATCGGCTGCGTCGATGATGGTCTGGATCGCCGGATGCCAGCCTTGGTAATCCTTCTTGAGCAGGTCCCACGGGAATTTCTGGGTCCAGGATTCCTCGGAGGCGAGTTCGGTTTCGATAATGCCGACGAAGTTCAGGAGCGTACCGCCGCGCAAATAGTAGCAGACGGCATGGCCGCCCGGCCCCATGAAGACCGACATGACCTGAGGCAGGAACGGCTTCGGAAGCCGGTCGACCGGCACGGTGATGCGCCAGGCGGCGTCGCCGGTATAGGTTGCGGGGATCTCGCCGACGATCTGACGACCGACCGTGGATTTCAGTCCGTCCGCGCCGACCAGGATGTCACCCTGCACGCTGTCTCCGTCGGAGAAATGCAGTGTCACGCCGCTGTCCGTCTCCGTGAAGCCGGTTGCGCGGCGATTGAGGCGGATCACATCGGGCTTGCGCTTGCGGGCCGCGCCGGCGAGCAGGTCATGCAGGTCGGCGCGGTGGAGCTGCACATAGGGAGCGCCGTGCTGGCGGCGATGCTCCTCCGCCAGCGAGAATTCCTGGATCACCTCACCGGTATCGTGCAGCCGGAAGACATAGGCGCCGGGTTGCACGCCGACTCGCAGAATGTCGTCCTCGAGCCCCAGATGCCGCAGCACGTGCATCGGATTGGCGCTCATCTGGATGCCGGCGCCGATCTCGCCGAGCGCCGGCGCCTGCTCATACACTTCGACGTCGTATCCAGCCTCCAGCAGGCAGGATGCGGCGGCAAGCCCGCCCAGCCCCGCGCCGACAATCAATATCTTTTCGCCTGCCATGCCTCGTCCCGTCCCGGCTTCGTCGGGGCGGAAATTGGCATTTCATGGCGATGCCGCGCAACCGCGGAGCGCGCATGGCGGCGCTACGGCGTTTGCGCGGCACGGGGGAGCCGCGGCTGCGGTTCAGCCCATGTAACTCATCGCAAACGGTAGAACCTCGTTGAAGCCGCGATAGACCATGTCGAGCGCCACATAGAGAATGACGGCGAGACCGACATAGCCGATCCAGCGGTGCTTCTGCAGCAGGTTGGCGATGAAGCTTGCGGCAAGGCCCATGAGCGCGATCGACAGCACCAGGCCGAAGATCAGCACGTAGGGATGGTCGCGCGCGGCGCCCGCAACCGCGAGGACATTGTCCAGCGACATCGAGACGTCGGCGATGACGATCTGCCAGGCGGCCTGCGCAAAGGTCTTGCGCGGCGCCTTGCTGGCGACGGCCCCGTCCTTGTTGATGTCGCTGCCGGAAACAGCCTCAAGGGCCTCGACATGCTCTTCATGCGGTGTGCGCAGTTCGCGCCACATCTTCCAGCACACCCACAGCAGGAGCAGGCCGCCGGCGAGCAGCAGGCCGACAATCTGCAGCAGCTGCGTGGTCAGCAACGCAAAGATGATGCGCAACACGGTGGCCGCTGCGATGCCGATCAGGATGACCTTGGTGCGCTGATTGGCGGGAAGACCGGCAGCGGCGAGTCCGATGACGATGGCGTTGTCGCCCGCCAGCACCAGGTCGATCATGATGACCTGGAAGAAGGCGCTGATAACCGAAGGCGTAAGAAGGTCGAACACGACCGGACTCCTCTCGTTGTTACGGAACGGTCCGGTCGTCGATTGCGGGATTTTGCATCCCACCTGGCGGGGCCATTCCTTGCGGAATTCCAGTCCGACATCACGACCTGTTTGCAGATCGCCAGAGGGGCCCGGCCTGGATAAGTGCTGGTTAGATCACTGGGTCGTGGTGGCGATCCCGAGCAATTGCGAAACTTGAACTGGTTCGCTGAAAACGCCGGCGGCGACGCCGATCAGCACGCATGCGCCGGAAACGTCCCAGATCGTGACGGTGGCGGCACTGCGTGCGGTCCGGGTCAGGATGCCGAGCACCGCCGCAAGAGCCGCCGCCACGAAGGCGAAAGCGGCGAGCGCCGGCAGCAGCAGGCTGGACGGAAGATGCGCCGCCATCACCACGGCCGGCATGGCCGCGATTGCAGCGACCAGCGGGACGTCGATCGACGCCAGCCAAGTCAACCGTTGCGATGTGCCCCGCGCCAGACCGCGCCTCATGTTCCGCTCCGAGAGGACGCGCAGCGAAGCCGCACCCTCTACGGGCAAGCTAGGCGGAGTTTTGCGGATCTGGCATCCGCAACATTCGGGGCGTAGAAATACGTATGTCTGAGCTTGCTCCGACGCCGTGGGACGAAGCGATTACGGCTCAATCCGGCCGAGGCGGATCGCTTGGCGCACCAGCACGGCGACGCTTTCCGCCTGCATCTTCTCCATGATCTGGGCGCGATAGCTCTCGACCGTGCGGGTCGACAGATCGAGGTTTCCGGCGATGGCCTGGCTGGTGAAGCCGCCGGCGACCAGATCGAAAATCTCCACCTGCCGCGGCGTCAGGCGCGCAAAGCGCTCGGCAAGATCGTCATTCTGCTTGCCGGCATCCTGCGCGGCGAACACGCGGGCGAGGGCGCGATTGATGGCGGCGACGAGCTTGGCGTCGTCCACCGGCTTCTCGATGAAATCCTCGGCGCCCGCCTTGATGCCCGCAACCGCCATCGGCACATCGGCATGCCCGGATATCAGGATGACCGGAATCCCGATTCCGCGCCGCTTCATCTCGCCGACCAATGCGATCCCGTCCATCCCCGGCATGCGGACATCGGCGACCACGCAGCCCGGACGCACGGCTTTCATGCCGTCGAGAAATGCGGACGCCGAATCGAATACCTCGACCCGAAATCCGAATACGCTGAGCATCTCGCCGATCGCGTCGCGCACGGACCGCTGGTCGTCAATGACGAATATGGTGGGTGCGCTCATGTCAGGTGGTTTCCGCACGGTCTGTTATTGGAGGTCGGGCGGCGGTTCAAGCGGCAGCGAAAACCGGAATTCGGTCTGGCCCGGCGCGCCGGATTGCAGCCAGATGCGGCCGCCATGCGATTCGATGATGCCGAGGCAGATCGACAGCCCGAGCCCGAGCCCTTCATGCTTCGAGGTGGTCATCGGTTGGAACATGCGGTGCGCGAGTTGCGATTCGATACCCGGCCCGTTGTCGCGGACGGCGATCTCGATCCGCGGCGGTTCCGCGACAAGCGCGCCCGCAACCTCGATCACGCCATCCTTCTGCTGCGCGCCGGAAATCGCCTCGGTGGCGTTGCGGATCAGGTTCAGCACCACCTGTTCGATCTGGATGCGGTCGCCATGGACCATTGGCAGGCCGTCGGGAATGTCGGCGGCGATCTTGATGCCGCGCGCGCTCGCATCCGGGCGGGCCAGCATCAGCGCGTCGTCGATCATGGTGCGGATGTCGAAACTCGAGACATGCGGACGGCCGCGCCGCAGGAAGTCGCGCATGCGGCGCATCACCCCGCTGGCGTGATCGATCTGGGCGACCGCATTGGCGATGTTTCCGCCCGCCCGCTGGAGGTCGGGCGCGGGGCCTTCAATGATATGCTGCGCCGAGCGCGCCAGCGCCCGCGCCGCGGTCATCGGCTGGTTGATCTCATGGGCCAGCGCCGACGCCATGCCGCTGACCAGCGTGAAGCGCGCGGCCCGGCCGGATTCGATCTCCTTTTCGCGCAGCTTTTCCTCGGCAATGCGCCGCAGCGCATCGGCGTTCTGCCGCTCGCTGACCACCGCGCCGACGATCAGGCCGGTGCCGGTCAGCACCAGCATCAGGGTCTGCATCTCGGTGAAGGCCTGCGCGTCGTAACCGAAGGAATGCATCAGCGCGACCAGCGCAAATTGCGTCACCGCGAGCGCGGCGCAGGCGCCGTCGAAACCATGGCGTACGGCCGCGAGCACGACCGGCACGAACAGCAGGTAGAAATAGTGCAATCCGCTGCCGCTTCGGCCGCCGACGATGACATAGAGCGCGACGCAACTCAGCCCCGCATAGAGCGCCACCTCGATCGCGAGCGGACGCGAATAGCCCGACAGCAATGCGCGGCCCCGCACCAGCATGACGAGACGCAGGGTGAGCGGCGTCATGACCGCGATGCCGATGATGTCGCCGAGCAGGAGCGGGGTCGCCGCGGTCAGGATGTTGCCGAGTTCAATGCGCTCGTCGAGCAACAGCAGCAGGGCGACCAGCGCCGAACTGACGAAAGCCGCCGCGATCCCGCCCGCCAGCAGCACAATGAGGTCGCGCAGATGGTAAAGTCCCGCATCGAGATGCAGCGTTTGACGGATCACGGCCGCGGCGCTGCCATAGACCAGCGAGATGATCACGGCGATCGTCACGATGACCGGCCATTGCAGTTCGGTTCGCACCACGAACAGTTCGGCCGCGATCATGCCGGCGAACAGCACCGGCGCGTAGAGCGGTCCGCGCAGCAGCATGAACGCGAACACCACGCCCAGGCCAGGATTCCATGGCGTGATCGGCACGCTCATGAATTCATGGATCGAGCTGAGCCATTCCAGCGCGACGAAAACAGCCACCAGCACGGCGCCAAGCGCCGCCCGCGTGACCCAAAACGGGGATTGGGTGATCGAATTCAGGCCGCCGGCCAGGGATCGAACGGTGATCGTCATCGGGCCGGCGTCCTTGCCCATCTGTGTAGCATCGGGCGCCCATTCTACAGGCTGGCGCGGCTCTCTTGCCATCGCAAAACCGCTTCCATATCGTGTCGGATGACACAGGCTAGGGGCTTGATTTCAATCGGGCATTCCCAGCCGCACGAGCCGCGGAAAACGCGGCCTTTCGGGAGGACTGCAAAACATGACTGACGCGGCGCTTCGCGACGACAAGGCGGCCTTTGCGGCCGATCCGGCGACCACCGGAAAGATCAAGGTCTCGACGCCGATGAACGGCGAGCAGTTCCTCGAGTCGCTGCGCGACGGGCGCGAAATCTACATCTACGGCGAGCGAGTGAAGGATGTCACCACGCATCCTGCCTTCCGCAATACCTCGCGCATGATCGCGCGTCTGTATGACGCGCTGCACGATCCGAAACACATGGGCAAGCTGCTGCAGCCGACCGATACTGGCAATGGCGGCATGACGCAGGCCTATTTCAAGGCACCGAAGAACGTCGCCGAATCGGTCGCCGGCCGCGACGCGATCGCCGAATGGGCGAAGATCACCTATGGCTGGCTTGGCCGCGCGCCCGATTACAAGGCCGCCTTCCTTGGCACGCTCGGCGCCAATGCCGATTTCTACGATCCGTGGCAGGAGAACGCCAAGCGCTGGTACCAGTTCTGTCAGGAGCGCGTGCCGTTCGTCAATCACGCGATCATCCATCCGCCGGTCGACCGCAACCGTCCGCCAAACGAGGTCGGGGACGTGTGCTGCCATGTCGAGAAGGAGACCGATGCCGGGATCGTCGTATCGGGCGCGAAAGTGGTCGCGACCGGCTCGGCGCTGACCAACTATACGTTCGTCGCCCATCACGGGCTGATCCCGGTGCAGGACAAGAATTTCGCGGCGATTTTCATGATCCCGACCAATGCGCCGGGTGTGAAGCTGATCTGCCGCACCTCCTACGAGATGACGTCGACGGCGATGGGCTCGCCGTTCGATTATCCGTTATCGAGCCGCATCGACGAGAACGACGCCGTTTTCATTCTCGACAAGGTGTTGGTGCCCTGGGAGAACGTGTTCTGCTACGGCGATATCGAGAAGGCGAACAACTTCTTCCCGCGCACCGGCTTCCTGCCGCGCGCGCTGCTGCATGGCTGCACCCGGCTTGCGGTAAAGCTGGACTTTATCGCCGGCTTGCTGCTGAAGGCGGTGGAAGCCACCGGCTCAAAGGATTTTCGCGGCGTGCAGGCCAATGTCGGCGAGGTACTGGTCTGGCGCAATCTGTTCTGGGGCCTGA
The DNA here is from genome assembly GCA_044506365.1 of Hyphomicrobiales bacterium. Classification (GTDB taxonomy): domain Bacteria; phylum Pseudomonadota; class Alphaproteobacteria; order Rhizobiales; family Xanthobacteraceae; genus Pseudorhodoplanes. The sequence goes on along the minus strand of JBIQKQ010000024.1, from coordinate 17,831 downwards.
CCGAAGCGATGGCGCGCAATCCGAAGCCGTGGGTTGGCGATTATCTGCTGCCGGATATCGAGCCGGCCGGCGCCTACCAGATCGTCTCGACCATGGCCTATACCAAGGTCAAGTACATCATCGAGCAGACCGTAGCGTCCGGCCTCATCTATCTCAATTCGTCGGCGCGCGACTTCAAGAACCCGGAAATCCGGCCCTATATCGACAAATACATGCGGGGTTCGAACGGCTATGACGCCGTCGACCGCGTGAAGCTTCTCAAGCTTCTATGGGACGCGATCGGTTCGGAATTCGGTGGGCGTCACGAATTGTATGAGATCAATTACGGTGGCTCGACCGAGGAAATTCGCCGCTACGTCCTGTTCGGCGCAATGGCCGGAGGCACGGCGAAGAACCTGCAGGGCTTCGCCGAACAATGCATGGCGGAATACGACCTCGACGGCTGGAAGGTTCCAGATCTCGTCGATCCGGACGAACTGTCCTACCACGTCATCCGCAGCGCCGGCTCGGTGTCGCCGCAGATCGCCCGCGAGCAGGAATCGGCGTCGAAGCTGCACAGCGTGACGACGCCGGCAAGCGATTTCGCCAGCAGCAATCAGTCCGGCGGCTTCCGCAATCCTTATGCGGTGCCGTGATGCGCTTGTCGCGCAGCAAGCTTGCGGTTTAACGGTGTAACACGGTGTCGTCCCCGCGCAGGCGGGGACCCATAGTCACGGCTCTGGGATATGGGCCCCCGCCTTCGCGGGGGCGACAAAACCCTATTTCTCCACGCTGCGCGCGTAAGGATTGGAGAAGCCGCCGGCCGCATCGATGCGCTCGGGATGCGCGGCAGCGGTCTCGGCTGGGGCATGTTCGGGCTTCTTCGGCGCAAAGTCGTAAGACACGGCCCGTGCATACGGGTTGTAGAAACCGCCCATGGTCTGGCCTCTTTGAGTGAGATCGGCGTCGCCCTCGGGCGAGTGCCGCAGATCGTCTCGCGCAGGCGCTATGGTACGGGCGAATGGGTTAACAAATCCTCCCGCCGCAAGCGGCTGCGCGGGGTGGTGCGCCGGTGCGGCTCCGGCGGATGCGGTCTCCGGCTCCGCCTTCAGTCCGAGATAGGCGCGCGCGATCGCGGCATCCTTCTGGATTTCGGCGGCGGTGCCGGACGAGTGGATCCGGCCGTTCTCCAGCACGTAGACGATGTCGGCGAGCTGCAGGCTCTGGTGCGCGTTCTGCTCGACCAGCACCACCGCCTGGCCACCCTGCGTGATGGTGCGGAGCGTCGCGAACAATTCCTTGATCAGCCGCGGCGACAGTCCGAGCGATGGCTCGTCCAGTAGCAGAATTTTCGGCTCCGACATCAGTGCGCGTGCGATCGCCAGCATCTGCTGCTCGCCGCCGCTCATGGTCTTGGCGAGCTGGTTGCGCCGTTCCGCGAGCCGCGGAAAGGTCGCAAGTTGCCTTTCGAGCTGACGCGCCTCGTCGGCGCGCGCCCGTTCCGGATAGGAGCCGAGCTTGAGATTGTCGATCACCGTCATCTCGCCGAACAGGCGGCGGCCTTCGGGCACCAGCGCAATGCCCGCTGATACGATGCGATGCGGAGGCTCGTTTTCGATCGGGCGGTCCTCGAACAGGATGCGGCTGCCCGGCTTTGCGCGCACCAGGCCGGCGATAGTCTTGAGCAGCGTGGTCTTGCCGGCGCCGTTGGCCCCCAGGATGACCGTGGTGCGGGAAGCCGGCACCTCGATCGAAACGCCGTGCAGCGCCTCGTGCTTGCCATAGGCAACGCTGACATTCTCAAGCCGCAGCATCGCCGGCTCCAGTGTCGGTTCCGAGATAGGCCTGCATCACCTGTGGTTTGGACAGTACCGCGGCGGGCGTGCCCTCGGCGATCTTCTCGCCGGCATTCATCACGATGCAGGTGTCGCACAGCGCGCGGATCGCCTCCATGACATGCTCGATCATCACGATCGTGACGCCATCCTTGCTGATCTGACGGATCAGCGCGATGCCGACCTGCAGCTCGGTCGGATTCAGTCCGGCCAGCCATTCGTCCAGCAGCAGCAGCTCCGGCTGGGTCGCGAGCGCGCGCGCCAGCTCGACCCGCTTCTGGTCGATATAGGTGAGCTGCGCGCCGTAGAGATGCGCCTGGCCGCCAAGGCCGACCCGTGCGATCAGCTGTTCGGCATCCTGCGCCGCCAATGTCGGCGAGGCGGGTTCGCTGCCGAACATGCGGCCGAGCATGACGTTTTCCAGCGCTGTCATGCCGGGCAGGACCCGCACCAGCTGGAACGTGCGGGCGATCCGCGCGCGGCAGACCTCGAACGAGCGGCGGCCGATGAGCTCCTGTCCGCGCAAGCGGATCGAACCGGCATCGGCCGGAAATTCCGCGGTAATCAGGTTCAGGACCGTTGTCTTGCCCGAGCCGTTCGGACCGATCAGTCCGGTGATCGAGCCTCGCGCGACGTCGAACGAGATGTCGCGCACGGCGACAAGCCCGCCGAAGGCCTTGCGCAGGCCGGTGACGCCCAGCAGGGTTTCGCGCGGCCCGGTCATGCGGCCGCCGGTCTGGTGCGCATGCTATCGCGCAGCCTGTACCAGGTGCGCTCGATCAGCGGCGCAAGGCCGCCCGGGATGAAGTAGACAATCACCACGAAGCATAATCCGAGCGCGATGCTGAAATGATGCGGAAAAGTGCCGGCAAGGAATTCGGACAGCAGCACCAGCGGGATCGCCCCGACCATCGGCCCCCAGAACCGGCTTGCCCCGCCAAGCAGCGCCGCGATGAGCACCTGGAACGACCAGGAATTGTTGAAGGCGATGCTGGCGTCGATATAGGGATAGCGCAGCGCCAGCGTCGCGCCGACCAGCGCCATGGCCGAAGCCGACAACGCAAAGCACAGCACCTTGACCCATGTGGTGTTGATGCCGGTATGCCGCGCCACCGTCTCGTCCTCGCCGATCGCGCGCAGTGCGTAGCCGAGCCGGGACTGGCTCACATACCAGCTGCCGACCACCGTCATCAGCATCGCCGCGAGCAGGATCTGGTAGATCGCGACATTCGACACATCAGAGAAGATGTAGCGCGTCGCGGTCTTGTTGATCTTGATCTCCCACCAGTTGATCACCTGATGGACGAGTTCGGTCAGGCCGAAGGTGAACACGACGAAATACACGCCGCGCAGGCGCAGCGTCGACAGGCCGACCAGTACAGCGACCAGGAAGCCGATCACCGCGGCGGCCGCGAGCGCGAGGCCGATCGGAATGTAAACGTGGGTGATCGCCAGCGTGTAGATGCCGATGCCGAAGAAGGCCGCGGTCGCCAGCGAAATGTATCGCGTGGCGCCGGAGAAGAACGACCAGGCGGTCGCCAGCGCGATGTTGGCGAACATCAGCAAGAGGAACGAGACGGCATAACCCGAGACGAACATCGGCAGCAGCGCCAGCACGATCGCGGCGAGCACGAAGCATCCGATCAGCCAGCGATTGTTGGCGACGATTTCAGGCACGGGTGAACAATCCGGTCGGGCGTACCAGCAGGATCAGCATGAACAGCGCGAAGTTGATCGCAATCGTGAGCGCCGGGTCGATCAGATAGCCGCCAAGCGATTCGACCACACCGAGCAGGATGCCGGCGGCGAGCGTTCCGGTCACCCGGCCGACGCCGGCCATGATCACGACGATCAGCGCCTTCAGCGTGTATTCGACCCCCGACGTGGCGCTGAACGACACGAATGTGGAGACCAGCATGCCCGACACCGCTGCCAGCGCGCCGCCGGCGGCGAACACCAGCGCCGAATGCTTGCGAACATCGATGCCGACAAGGCCGGCGGCGACCGGATCGATGGTGATGGCCCGCAATGCCGAGCCCACGCGCGTGTAGCGCAGGATCACGTAGAGCGCCAAAGCCAGCGCGCAGGCGCCGAGGAACGCGACGAGCCGGTTGAGCGCAATGGTCGCACCGAAGGTATGCACCGGCACCGACAGATAGCTGTAGCCGCGAAGGTCGCCCGACCAGTTGACCAGCGCCAGCCCCTGAAACACGAAGAACAGGCCGAACGTCACCAGCACGGCGTCGGCGTCGAGCGCGTCCTGGTCGGGGGCGCGCTTGATCAGCGGCACCATCATGAACTGGTAGATCAGCCAGCTCAGCGCGAAGGCGATCGGAATGCTGACGAACACGCTGAGGAACGGGTTGAGCTTCCACAGCATGATGGTGAAGAACGCGATGAAGGCGCCGCCGACAAAGAATTCGCCGAAAGACAGATTGAGAATGCGGGCGATGCCGTATTGCAGGTTGAGGCCAAGCGCGATCAGGCCATACATCCCGCCGAGCAGCAGCCCGTTGAGGAACACTTCAAACAGGATCACTGAATGCACCGCTCGATGGGTCTATCCGGTCGCTCTCAAGCGCAGCACGATCGTGGCGACGGCAACGTGCAAGCTGCGCTCCCGCCCCCTGAAAGGGGAAGGGATGGGGTGAGGGTCTGACAATGCTGCTGAAGGCACGACAATTGACCCCCACCCGGCTCGCTTCACTCGCCGACCTCCCCCTTTCAGGGGGAGGTAAGACCCCTGCCGCTCGTTACGACCATGCCGGCTTCGGGAATAGCGGCTGGCGCGCGCCGGACTTGTTGGCGGGAAACACGCCCACCACCTCGCCGTTCTGCCATTGGCCGACCGCCCAGGGGCTGGTGTTGCGCTGATCCTTGTAGGACAACTCGCCCCACAGCGTCTTGAACTTGTCGCGTGCGATCGCGTCGCGGATCTTCTTGCGGTCGATCTCGCCGACCGACTCGATCGCCTGCTGCGTGACCTGCAGCCCGCTATAGACGTTGATGGCGCCGGCTTCCGACACCCGGTTGAACATCGCCTGATGCGCCTTGTTGTATTCGGCCATGCCGGGTTCGTCCGGATTGAGGCCGCCATAAACGAAGATGCCGTTGACGTTGTCGCCGTACTTGCCCTTGAGGCCGGGGAATACGCCGCCGATCGCGAGATACATGATCTGCGGATTGAAACCGACGATCTTGCACTGCTCCGGCAGCATGAAGGTGTCCGGCGGATAGCTCATCGCGAGGAATGCGTCGGGACTTGCCGCCATCGCTTCGCGCACCAGCGGCTGAAGGTCGGACGAGCCGAACGGATAGCTCTTGTTGTAGACGATATCGATCCCATTGTGTTTCGCTGCCTCCAGGAAGGCGGCGTTCATCTCGACACCGAATTCGAGATTGGGATGAATGACCGCGGCGCGGCCCTTGATCTTGCCGGCCTTCTTCAGGTCGCCCATCATTTTCGCGAGCGGCTCGGTGGATTCGGTCGGCTGCGAAATGTTCCAGAACGCGAACGGCCATTTCGGGCCGAGCGAATAGGTCTTGTTGGTGGTCGCGGTGGTGTAGATTACCGGATATTCGAACTTGTTGGTGACCGGCGCCGAAGCCAGATTCATGTGGCTGGCATAGGGGCTCAGGATCATGTCCACCTTGTCCTGCTGGATCAGGCGTTCGGTGAGCTTGAGCAGTTCGTCCGGCTTGCCCTGGTCGTCATAGGCGACGAATTCGATCGGCACCTTCTTGCCGAACTTCTTCAGCATGATGCCGCCATCGTCGTTCACCCGCTTCTGCCAAAGCTTGTATTGCGAGATGCTGGTGGATTCGGCGCCCGGGCCGAGCGGGCCGGACTGGGTGATGGCATAGCCGAAGCGGATGCTCGAGGGCGCGGCCTGCGCCTGCGCGTAGACCGTGGGCAGGGTCGATGCGCCGACCAGCGCTGCGCTGCCTTTCACGAAAGTTCTTCTGTCCATGATGATCCTCCCGTTGTTTCGTTTCGGTGCGTGCAGGCTTCTGTGGCCGGCTGCTGCACCGCTCGTCTTATCGTTACCGGCTCGCGGGTTGCGCGGACCGGCTTATTCCAGTTCAAGAGAGAAATTCGCCGCCGGTCAGCTCATGAAGCGCGCGACGGCGTCTACTGCTTCGGGGCGTTCCAGATGCACGAGATGGCCCGCGCCCTTGTAGACCTTAATGTCGGCATTCGGGATGAACCTGCGCCATGTCTCCGCCTGCCCGGCAGGGATGATCTTGTCCTCCTCGCCCCAGATGATCTGCGTCGGCACCCTGATGCGGTGCAGATAGCGCATGAATTTGGGATCGCCCGGATGCTCCCAGAACAGCCGCGCGACGGTGGTGGCTTCCCGATAGCGCTCGCCCATGAAGTCGAGATCCGGCTTCTCGGGCAGCTTCTTCTTCAGCACCTCGAAATCCGAAACCAGCAGGCCCGGCACCGCCTCCCCGGGCACCGCGAGGATGTCGAGCATCGGATTCTTCGGATCGATCAGGCCGGCCGGCGCGATCAGTGTGAGCTTCTTCACGCGATGGCCGTGCTCGCTTGCGAATTTGGCGGCGAGGTAGCCACCCATTGACAGCCCGACCAGATTGAACCGGTCGAGCTTCAGCATGTCGAACAGCTCGAGATAATGCATGACGTAGTCATGCATGGTGGTGAAGGTCGGATCGTCGCCGGATTCGCCAAAACCCGGATGATAGGGAGCGATCACGCGAAAGCGGTCAGTCCAGCGTTCCGCGAAATCGAAGCCGTCCACAGTGCCGGCGCCGTGGAAGAACACCAGCGGCTCGCCGTGGCCCGCCGTGTGGACGACGGTCTTGACGCCATCGACGGTGAGAGTCTGACGCTCGAACTTGCTCATTATCATTGTGTCCCGTTACTCGGCGGCCATGCGTTGCGGTGCGCCGGCTTGCTGCCTCAGCCGCGGCATCACCTGTTCGGCAAACAGCGTGAGATTCTTCACTGTTTTCCAGTGTGGCATGTCGGCGACATGCATCACGCTGTTGATGTGGTTGGTCTTCATGCGCACGGTCCATTCGCCGATGTCGTTGGCGACCTTGTCCGGCGTACCGACCGAGATGAAGAAGGATTGGCTGATCGCCTTGAAATCGAAACCGCCATGCATCTTGTCGGCGGTCGCGGCGCGCAGCTTCAGCTGATCGACCGAGAGATAGCCCGGAGGCGCGAGATATTGCGGAATGGTGCGGGCGTAATCCTCGAAGAAGCGCTGCAGATGCGGGATGTACTCCTTCTCCGCCTGCTCCTGGGTCTCGGCGACATAGACGAACGTCAGCAACGGAAGCTGGTCCGGCCGGATGGTGTGGCCGTAATGGGAGGCGCGTTCGCGCAGCTGTTCGTTCAGTTCCTTGGCGCGCGCCTGCGTCACGAACACCGATGCATAGCCGAAGCCGAGTTCCGCGGCGATCTCGATCGTTTCGGGCGAGCCAGTGCCGACGATGTAGCAGGGCGGATGCGGCCGCTGATACGGACGCGGCCATGGATTGAGGAAGCGGTAGGTATAATGGTTGCCGTAATGCGTGGTCGGGCCGTCTTCCGACCAGGCCTGCAGGATGATCTTCAGCGACTCGCGGAATTTTTCGCGCGCGGTCGCAGGATTGACCGGGTTCGACCAGTATTCCATGCCGGTGCCGAGCGGGAAGGCCACCTCGATGCGGCCCTTCGACATCACGTCGAGCACCGCATATTCCTCGGCCAGCCGGTTCGGCAGCATGAAATTCGGCGGCGTTCCCCACACGCAGATGCGCACGTTCTTGGTCTGCGCCACAAGCGAGGAGGCGATGATGTTCGGCGTCGCCATCATCGAATAGACGGTGTTGTGATGCTCGTTCACCACCACCGCGTCGTAACCGAGCTGATCCGCCAGAACGAGTTCGCCGATATAGCGGTTATAGAGTTCGTGTCCCTTTTCCGGATCGAAATACTTGTTCGGGAAACTCACCCAGGTCGATTTGAACTCTTTGTGGTTTTCGGGGAGGTAGGAATACGGCATGAAATGCATGACGTTGAAGCGAAGTGGCGCAGCCATCGCATATCTCCTTGGCATCGTCCCTTGGGGCGCTCGTCGGTTTGCCGGCGATGCGTTACGGGCTCTTTGTCCCGTTTCCCTTCGCGATCATTGTGAAAGTGGCGTCGAACCGAGTCAACGCCGGTAGGTCGCTGCCTCGGAGGTGTTTGTGTCGCATCAGGACATTTCCGCGTTTCGCCAGCAAAATGCAGGGTGCCAAAATGCAGGGTGCGAAAGCGTGCAGCGAAAGTGCAGACGCGGCTGCATTCCGCAGCATTCGCATGTGAACGGGGAGCGCTGACGCTCGCGCGCCATGTTGCAGGATACCTCGGGCAGATCTTGCCGGGGGAGCGGAGCGCACGCGCGGTTCCGGTCAAACTCTGCTTTTCCCGGGGCGCCGCCCTGGTGTAAGAAGTGGCATGTCCATCAGGACCGCTGCATCCGCCGTCATGGTTCTCGCCGTCTTGCTGCTGGTCGCGTTGGCGCCGACCGGCGCAGCCGCCCATACCGCGGTCCATGCCGGCCACGCCCACCGGCACGTGGCCGCGGAGCCGGTCAGAACGGCCGGCGAGGCTACGGCGACCCGCACCGATGCGCGTGGGCGTATCGGCGCGGTTTCCACCGAGATCCGGATGTCTGCCCCGTCGGTTGACGAGCATCAGACCGGCGATGATTGCGGTGGCCGCGGCTGCTGCGCCAATGGGCATTGCTCCGCCTGCGGAAACGCGATCGCGCCGGCGCTCTGGGTCTGCTTGCGGCTGCCCGCCAATCTACTCGTCCTCAATCCGGACGTTTCGCCGCCCGCCGCCCTTGCGCGCGAAGGACCCGCGCGGCCTCCCAGATCCCTCGCCTGAACCTCGCTGTCCCGCGTCCTTGACGCGGGACCGGCCGCCTTGTGCGCGGCCGGGCTCGATTCCGTTCATGCGAAGGACTGGCCTTCATGATCCGCAACATTCTGCCGGCGCTTGCAGCAGCCGCATTTGTCCTTGTTTCGACGGCAACCGGACCTCACGCCCATGAGGGTCACGGTCACGGCGCCGAGACGCCGGCCGCGCCCGCGACGGTCGCCCCACGCGGCGAGGCGCATTCGGAGCGGTTCGAAGTCGTCGCGGTGGCGCAGGGACAGACGCTTGCGATCTATCTCGACGACTACCGCACCAATGCGCCGGTCGATCAGGCCCGGATCGAAGTGGAGACGCCCGACGGTCCCGCGGTCGCCGCTGCACTCGGAAACGGCGTCTACAGCCTTGACGCGCCTTTCCTGGAAAAGGGCGGACATATCGACCTGATCGTGACGGTGAATGCCGGCGGCGATCCCGATATCCTGCCGCTCGCCCTCGACCTGACCCTGCCCGGACTTGCCGCGAATGGCGGGCCGGCGAAGGCCGGCGGGCAAACGATGTTGTCCTCGCTGGCGCAATCGCCGCTGGCGACCGGTCTGACAGGGTTCCTGCTTGGCGGCATTTTGGTCGCGCTCGTCCGCAGATCGCGGAGCGCGGCCGTGGCGCTTGCTGCGCTCGCACTCATCGGTATCGTCGATTCGCGCGCGCATGAGGGCCACGACCATGGTCCCGCTCCGGCGGAGGCTGCGAACGGCGACCGGCGCGCGCAGCGGCTGCCCGACGGCACGATCTTCGTGCCGAAGCCGATCCAGCGCATTTTCGGCCTGCGCACCATTCAGACCGAGCAGGATAGCTTCGCGCGCACGGTCGAACTGCCGGGGCGCATCATCCCCGATCCGAATGCGAGCGGCTACGTGCAGACAGCGGTTGGCGGCGTCCTGTCGCCGCCGCCTGGCGGATTCCCGCGTCTCGGCGCGCAGGTGAAGGAAGGCGACATCCTCGCCTATGTCACGCCGCCGATCGCAGCGATCGATGTTTCCGACATGCGCCAGAAGCAGGGCGAACTCGATCAGCAGATATCGATCGTGCAGCGCAGGCTGGTGCGCCAGGAATCGCTGGTCACGAGCGGCGCGGTGGCGCGCACGACGCTCGAGGAAACGCGGCTCGAACTCGAAGGCCTGAAGGACCGCCGCGCCGCGCTCGACCGGATCCGCAGCGAGCCGATACCGCTGGTCGCGCCAGTCTCGGGAATGATCGCCGATGGCACGCCGATCACCGGACAGATCGCGCAGGGCAACGCCATTGTCTTTCACATCGTCAGGCCGGAAAAGCTGTGGGTCGAGGCCCTGAGCTTCGACGCCATCGCCGGAACCGGCCGCGCCTCGGCCAGCACCGCGAGCGGCAAGCCGCTGGCGCTCACCTTCCGCGGCTCCGGCCTTGCCGACCGCAGCCAGTCGATCCCGGTGCATTTCTCGGTCGATGACGGCGGCAAGGGCCTGCGCGCCGGGCAGTTCGTGACGGTTTTCACCGAGACCGGCGAACGGCGTTCGGGCATCGCCGTGCCGCGTACCGCGGTGGTGCGCGCCGCCAACGGACAGGATTTCGTGTTCGAGCATACGAGCGCCGAGCGCTTCGAACCGCGGCCGGTCCGGATCGAGCCGCTCGATGCGGAACGGGTGCTGATTGCGGCCGGACTCGAGGCGGGCAAGCGCGCGGTGGTGCAGGGCGCCGAACTGCTCGACCACGTGCGGTGAGGGGGCGAAGAACATGACAGGCTTCGTTTTTGTTCAATCCGCCGCCACTCCTTCACCTCTCCCCGCTTGCGGGGAGAGGGAGCCGAGCGCCCGCGCGGCTAGATCTTCGCACCGGTTCGCGCAGCCCTGAGGAAGCCATCATGTTCACCTTCCTCGTCACCCAGTCGCTGAAGAACCGCATGCTCATCCTTGCGCTCAGTGCGGCGCTGATGGTGTTCGGCGGCTACAGCATCACCAAACTTCCCGTCGACGTGCTGCCCGACCTCAACAAGCAGGTCGTCACCATCATGACCGAGGCGGAAGGACTTGCGCCGCCCGAAGTCGAGCTGCTGGTCACCTTCCCGATCGAGACGCAGATGAACGGCGTGCCGGGCGTCGCGCGTGTGCGCTCGGTATCCGGCGTCGGCCTGTCTTTTGTCTATGTCGAATTCGACTGGAACGCCGGCGACATCTATCGAAACCGTCAGCTGGTGGCGGAGCGCCTCAATCTGATGCGCGACCAGCTGCCGGCCAATGTCACGCCGATCATGGGCCCGATCGGCTCGATCATGGGACAGATTCTCCTGATCGCCGTCACAAGCGACCGCGCCACGCCGATGGAGCTGCGCGAGACCGCGGACTTTACGATCCGGCCGCGGCTCATGAGCATTCCCGGCGTCGCGCAGGTCATCCCGATCGGCGGGGAGGTGCGGCAATATCGCGTCTCGCCGCAGCCGCCGGCGCTGCGCGCGCTCGGCGTCAACTACGAGCAGATCGAGAGGGCGCTGGCGTCGTTCGGCACCAATGCCGGCGGCGGCTTCACGGACCTGAATTCGCGCGAATATCTGATCCGCAATATCGGACGCACCACCAGCCTCGACGATCTGCGCAACATCGTCGTCGCCAAGATCGACGGCAAGCCGGTGTTCCTGCATCAGGTCGCGACCGTCGAATTCGCCGCCCGCACCAAGCGCGGGGATTCCGGTTTCATGGGCGCGCCCGCGGTCCTCGTCTCGGTCGAGAAGCAGCCGAACGTCGATACCGTGACGCTGACCCGCAAGATCGAGGACGCGCTGAAGGACATGAGTGCGAGCCTGCCGCACGGTATCGAGGCCGGCCAGATCGTGTTCCGGCAGGCGAATTTCATCCAGGCCTCGATCCGCAATGTGCAGACCGTCTTGCTCGAAGCCTTCGTCGTGGTCGGGATCGTGCTCTACCTGTTCCTGATGAACTGGCGCACCACGGTCATTTCGCTCACCGCGATCCCGGCCTCGATCCTCATCACCGCGGTGGTGTTCCATTTTGCCGGGCTCTCGATCAACACCATGACCCTTGGCGGCATCGCGATCGCGATCGGCGAACTGGTCGACGACGCGGTGGTGGGCGTGGAGAACATCTTCCGCCGGCTGCGCGAGAACCGCGCGCGCGGCAATCCGCGTTCGGTGTTCGACATCGTGGTGAGCGCCTCGCAGGAGGTGCGCTCGGGCATCGTCTACGCGACCATGATCATCGTGTTGGTGTTCGTGCCGCTGTTCGCTCTGTCCGGCATCGAGGGACGGCTGTTCGCGCCGCTCGGGATAGCCTACATCGTCTCGATCCTGGCGAGCCTCGTGGTGTCGATCACGCTGACGCCGGTGATGGCCTTCTACATGCTGCCGGGCCTCAAAAGCCTCGATGCGCATGAAGGCTGGCTCGTCCGCGTCCTCAAGCGCGGATATGGCGCGGCGCTTGCGCGGGCCTATGACAATGCCGGGCTCATCCTCGGGGTTGCGCTGGTGCTGGTCATCGCTGCGGGCGCTGCCGCCTTCACCCTGCCACGGTCGTTTCTGCCGCCGTTCAACGAAGGCACCTTCAACATCATGGTGCAGTTCAACCCGGGGGTGTCGCTGGCGGAATCGAACCGCGTCGGCACCATCGCCGAGAAGCTGATCATGCAGGTGCCGGAGGTGAAGTCGGTCGGCAGGCGGACCGGCCGGGCCGAGCTCGACGAGCATGCCGAGGGCATCCATGTCAGCGAGATGGAGGTCGATCTGAGCCCCTCCGCGCGGCCGAAGACCGAGATCGTCGCCGACATCCGTGCGCGTCTCGCCGTGCTGCCGCTTTCGGTCAATATCGGCCAGCCGATCGCGCACCGGCTCGACCATATGCTGACCGGCATCCGCTCCGAGATCGCGCTCAAGATATTCGGCGACGACCTCGACACGATGCGCAGCAAGGCGGACGAACTGCGCGGCAAGCTCGTCGCCATTCCCGGGCTGACCGACGTGCAGGTCGAGAAGCAGGTGCTGATCCCGCAGCTCGAAATCAGGGTCGATTATGCGCGCGCCGCGCTGTACGGCGTGCAGCCCGCCGCGGTGGTCGACCAGCTCAGCCGCCTCTCGAACGGACGGGTGGTCTCGCGTGTCGTCGATGGCTATCGCCGGTTCGATGTGGTGATGCGACTGCCGGAAAGCATGCGGACGACGCAAGGGCTCGGCGATCTTTTGATCGAGACGCCGTCCGGCTGGATTCCGGCGCGGCAGGTCGCGGAGATCAAGGAGACAGTTGGGCCGAACCAGATCCTGCGCGAGAATGGGCGGCGGCGCCTCGTGGTGCTGGCCAACAGCGACGGCCAGGCTGACATGGCGGAACTCGTCGAGCGGATTCGCGCGGTGATCGCCGAAACGCAAATGCCGGAAGGTACATTCGTCAATCTGGAAGGCACGTTCCAGGCGCAGGAGCAGGCGGCGCGCACCATCGGGCTTCTATCGCTGGTATCGCTGCTCCTGATTTTCGCGATCCTCTACAGCCGCTATCGCTCCACCGTGCTGTCATTGATCATCATCGGCAGCGTGCCGCTGGCGCTGATCGGCTCGGCCACGGCGCTCTGGCTGGTCGGCCAGCCGCTATCGGTCGCGAGCATGGTGGGCTTCATCACGCTAACAGGCATTGCGGCGCGCAATGGCATCCTCAAGATCAGCCACATCATCAACCTGCATCTGCATGAAGCCATGCCATGGGGGCGGGCGCTGGTCACGCGCGGCTGCCTCGAGCGGATGACGCCGGTGCTGATGACGGCGCTCGCCGCCGGCGTTGCGCTGATCCCGCTGCTGATCGATGCGGCGAGTCCGGGCAAGGAAATCCTGCATCCGGTGGCGGTGACGATTTTCGGCGGGCTGATCAGCGCGACGCTGCTCGACGCCTTCGTGACGCCGCTGCTGGTGCTCGCCTGCGGCCGCAAGGCGGTCGAGCGGTTGCGTGTTGCGACCGCCACCGAAACCGGGGCGCCGGCTGCGACTCTGTCCACGCCATCCTATTGAAACGGGGGAGACCGACGATGAAGTTGAAGACGCTTGCTGTGCTCGCATCACTCGTACTGGCCCTGCCGGCTGCATCCTACGCGCAGCACAAGCACGGACACGGCCATGCCGAGACGGGCAAACATGGCGGCAAGATGAGCGAAGCCGGCGACTACCACGTCGAACTGGTCGCGAAGGGCGACGCCATCGAGGTCTATGTCAGCGATCACGACGACAAGCCGGTCGCGATGGCCGGCTTCAAGGGGATCGCGATCCTGTCAGCCGGCGGCAAGAGCCAGCGCATCGTGCTCGCGGTGGAAAGCACGAAACTCGCCGGCAAGGCGACCGGCACGCTCCCGGCGCAGCCGAAGGGCGTCGTCCAGATCACCCCGCCGAACGGAAAGACGGTGTCGGCGAAATTCTGAGCCCTGTCACTCCGCCTCGGCGCGCGTTCCATGGGACGGCGCAGGGGTGCCCGGAAGAAGTGGCACATGCATGTGCGTCAGGAACACGGCGCCGTCACCGCCGCGCGCATGTACCTAGGCACCCGTTGGCTAGTCTAGAGCGCACCGTTGGATTTGACGCGCCCTGAAGGCAGGCTGATGAGCCGGGTCAAAGCCGCATCTGCCGGCGCGCATCGGGAATGGTGACGGCCGGCAGCCGGATCGTGCCCTGCTTGGTGGTGATGACGATCTGGCTTGCCGCGGTCAGGCTGTCGATGAACTGGTTGTAGCGCTGGGTGAGATTGCCCCACTTCTTCTTGCGCTCGCTCATGCCGAGGTCGTTCTGCATGAAGTAAATGGCCGGCTTGCCGTCCTGCTCTTCGGTGACGAGATCGCCGTCCAGCCGCCAGCGCTTGCCATCGGTATCGAGCCGCACGCGCACCGGGCCCTTGGTCTGCGGCCCCTCGGGATAAGCGAACCAGATGCTGATGGTGCGGCCGGCCCGCACCAGGAAGACCACCTTGCCGCCGCTGACGAAGGATAGATTCGCCGCATCGGCAGCATCCTTCTCGAACCGCCAGTTGCCCTGCAACGACGCCGTGGATTTGCTCTGTGCGGATGCGGCGGCTGGAAGAGACAGGACGATGACGGCGGCCAGAAACGCAAAGACGAGACGCGGCATGCGGCATTTCCATAGAGCACGACAGAGACAGCGCTCTATATCACAGGACTGCGGACGCGGCTGCGTTCGTTCGCCGCGACACAATCGTGTCCAGCTTGCCCGCTTCTGAACGGGGGCCGTTGACTGCCGTGATGAGCAAGGGCAGCCGGGTGGGGTCTCATCGAATTGCGACCCGCACCCTTCAAGGAAAGCGCACCGTGCCGCCGCAAGGTCGGAGGGGGATCACAGCACGATGCTCGGATTGCGGATGCACTGATCGCAGTCGATCAGATTGAGCTGTCGCGCCGCGATCTTCCACGCACCGTCCTGCTTGACGTAGCGATGTCCGCACCAGGCATAGAGGCAGCGCGTCTCGAAGCCGCGGAATTCGGCGATCATCACGTTGGAGCGCACCATGCGTACGTCCGCGCGGCCGGCATCGAACACCTCGACATTGGTGACGAGCCGCACCGTGCGCGACTTCGGCTTTTGCGACCAGGCATAGCCGGTGCGCAGCCGGTACACGCGATCCTCCAGCCTGCGGCGGTCATCGAAGGTGATGGCGATTTCCTTGCGTGGATCGCCGCCGTTCGGCGTCGACGGCAGCCAGTAGACGCATTCCGGCGTGAACAGCGTCAGCCAGTCCTCGAGGCGATCCTGATCGAGCAGGCGCGCCTCGTGCTCCAGCAATGAGCGGAACTGGTCGCGCTCCGCCATGTCCTGGATCACAAGATCGTCGCGCTGCCAGTTCGAGAAATCGGCAATGATCTCCTCGTACAGCGCATCGGTGATGTAGAACGAGGTCTTGTGCGGATCGTGTTTGAGCGGCGCATTCATGTTCACGGCTCCCGCTTGATCTGGACATTCGGCTCGGTCTGCATCAGCCGCTTCCAGTACTGGATGTATTCGCGCATGAACATTTCGTCGGTCGCCGGCGCTTGCTTGACCCCATCGCCGAGATCGATGGTCCGGCCCGGAATGTCCATCCCGCGATGCATGTAGACCCACTCGTCCTCGAATGCCGCGAGTCCGCGCTGGATTTCCTCGAAATTGGCGAGATCGTCGACCTCGCCGAAATTCGGGAAACCTTCCTGCGTGCGCATGCGCAGCGCATTGATCAGATGCAACTCCTCCCCCCACACACCCTCATCGTCGACCACGGCCGTGCCGTACCAGACCGCATTGGTCTCGTTGACACTGAGCGGCTCGAACACCTGCAGGTGGTTGCCGAGGATCGACAGGTTGGGGAAGATGTTGATGTTCACCGGCTCTGAGGAGGCAAGGTCGAGCGCTTCCGGCGCGCGGTCGCCCAGCCGTCGGCGCAGCTCCGCCTCGTAATGCTCCATGCCCGGATGCGGGCTTTCCACCGCCCACATCGCGCCCGGCTTGATCTCCATGTTCGGGCGCTTGTCCTTGAAGTGATGGCCGTGGCCGAAATACTTCATGTACATCGGCTGCTCGTCCGGGCGGCCCTTGTAATAAGACATGCCCTTGTCGCCTTCCGCGACCAGCCGGTTCTCCATGTCGAGCAGCGAGCGGTGCGAGAACACGACGTGATAGCCGTCGCAGGAATTGTCGTAGGCGAGCTTCCAGTTGCCGTTGTATTTGAGGCGATTGGCCTCGCAGATCGCGACCTTGCCGCCGGGATGACGGTCGAGCCATTCATCGAGCGGGCCTTTCACATCGCCGAGATATTCGGTGAGCGGCGGCATATCCATGTTCAGCGTGCCGAAGATGAAGCCGCGATAGCTTTCCACCCGCGGGATCTGCGCGGCGTTGAAACGGGTCTCGGTCACGTCATTGGCGTAGCCGTCCGGCCACGGCACGTTGCGGATCGAACCGTCATTGTTGAAGGTCCAGCCGTGATAGGGGCAGCGGAAGACGTTGGAATTACCCTTTTCCAGCCGGCAGAGCGTCGTGCCGCGATGCGTGCAGCGATTGTACAGCGCGCGGATCTTGCCCTTGTTGTCGCGCAGCACGATGATCGGTCGCAGCCCGAGCTTGCCGGTGATGAAGTCGTTATTGTTCGGGATCTGGCTCTCATGCGCGAGATAGACCCAGACCGCGCCGAACACATGCGTCATCTCCGCATGGAAGATCGCCGGATCGGTATAGATCAGCTGATGCACGCGGTCGCGCTGCACAAGTTCGTCATAGTCATAGGGCGGCGCCAGATAGGCGGTGCGGATCAGGTTCGTGGTTTTTTCCAGCATGGCATCAGGTCCTCTGCTGTGTGGTTATTGTGGTGCTCGACAGGCGCTGCAAGCTCCGCTCATTCCCGCGAAAGCGGGAATCCAGAATCTTTGGCTCTGGGTCCCCGCCTTCGCGGGGACGAGCGGAACACCGAGAGCCGCTAGAAATAATCGAAATACTCATTCTGCTCCCACTCGGTCGGCTCGCCGGCCGGATCCCAGTCGGCGCCATGCGCGCTCTTCCATTTCTCGAAACGGCCGATCTCGGTTCGCTTGAAGGCGAGGAAATAGTCGATGAAGGTCTCGCCGAATTGCTCGCGGAACAGGCTTGATCCTTCGAGCGCCGCGAGCGCATCCGGCAGCGTCTTCGGCAGCAGCGGAAAGTCCGAATTGTACGGGTTCAGTTCCTGCGGGCCGGGTTCGCGCTTGTTGCCGATGCCGTCGAGGCCCGACACGATCTGCGCCGCGATATAGAGATAAGGATTGGCCGATGGCTCGCCGATGCGGTTCTCGACCCGCGTTGCCGGATCGTGGGGCGCGCCAAGGACGCGCGCCATCACGCCGCGATGGTCATACGCCCAGGTGGCGCGGTCGGGGGCGAGCGAGTTTGGCTTGTAGCGGCGATAACCGTTGATGGTCGGCGTGGTGAACGGCGTCGTCGCCTGCGCATGCGCGAGTAGCCCGGCGAGATAATGCATGCCGATCGGCGACAGCGGATCGCCCGGCTTTGCCGGCATGAACAGATTCTTCCGCCCCGCGGCATCGGTCAGCGACTGATGCAGATGCCAGCCGCTGGCGCAAAAGCCGGCGATGGCCGGCCGCGCCATGAAGGT
>JBIQKQ010000023.1:0-30418 GCA_044506365.1 Hyphomicrobiales bacterium | reverse complement strand
TACGGCTTGCCGCAAGGCGGCTTCCTTCTTGGCGTCGACTTTCTTCAAATAGGACAGCACGTCCTTCGCCTGGACGCGCGCGGCCACCGCAAAGCCGAGACCGTCCAGATAGGCTTCAAGGCTGTCGTCTTTCTGCACGGCCACATATTGCGCTGCAGCGCGGTCGACCATTTCAGCGGCGATCCGCGCGCGGATCGCCGCTGCCGGGCGCTTCGATTCCGGCGCCTTCTTTTCCGCCGAAGCCAGCGCCGCGAACACCGCATCCGCCTTGCGCTTCACCTCGGCAACCGGCTTCTTCTCGGCGGCGGCCGCAACGGCGGCTTCCAGCTTGCCGCCAAGACCTGTAACGCCGAGCGACTTGAACACATCCTCCATGGCGACAAAGATTTCCGACAGGCCATGCGCGAACATCTGCGCACCGGCTTCCTGCTCGTTCCCCTCGTAGGCCGCAAGACCCGCGTGATAATGCGCGGCGATCACCTGCAGCGCGACGCCATATTCCACCGGATCCTTCGCAGCCGCGGCGACATTGATGCCGCCCTCGCCGCCTTCACCGCCCTCGCCGCCCTCGCCTCCTTCTCCGCCTTCGCCGCCCTGACCGATGGTGAGGGCATGCGCCAGAACCTGCCGGCGCAGATCGGTGCTCATGCCATCATTCGGCTCGGCATTCGTGGGCCGCGCCTGCCGATCATCCGGCGAAGCGGCCGGTATCGGTGACGATCCCGCGCCGCCTGCCAGCATGAAGGCGCCGATTCCGATCCAGATCTTGCGGATCCTGTTCATGGCGAAGTCTCTCGCACCGTGACGGCGCATCCTTAGTCGCCTCACCGACCAAGGCCAAGCGCGATCTCTTTGAATGATTCCAGGGTTGCCGATGCGGATTTGCGAACCGACGCCAATCCATGGCAATCCGTCAGCGCATGCAGATCGTGATTGCCGATATTCTCACCGAAGGTGACCTGGCGACGGTCCATGCCGCGCTGTCGCGCACGCGATTCATCGACGGCCGGGAAACGGCGGGCTTCGCCGCGCGCAAGGACAAGGACAACCGGCAGGCCGACGCGACGGACAGGACTCTCGACTCCGCGCGGGCGCTGGTGGCCGCGCGGATCATGGCGAACGAACTGTTCCGCATCGCTGCGCGGCCGAAGGCGCTCACGCCGCTGCTGTTCTCGCGGACCGAAACCGGCATGCAATACGGCATCCATGTCGACGATGCGCTGATGGGAGGCCTGCGCACCGACATCGCCTTCACGCTGTTTCTCGATGCGCCCGAAAGCTATGACGGCGGCGAACTCGTGATCGAAAGCGCCGCCGGCGCGGACCCGGTCAAGCTGTCCGCCGGGTCCATGATCGTCTATCCGGCCACGACGCTGCACCGGGTCGCGCCGGTGACGCGCGGGACGCGATACGTGGCGGCAGGCTGGGCGCGCAGCTTCGTGCGCGATGCGGCCCAGCGCGAACTCCTGTTCGATCTCGACACCGCGCGCCGCACCATCTTCAAGCGCGAGGGCAAGAGTACCGAATTCGATCTGCTGTCGAAATCCCTCGCCAATCTGTTGCGGATGTGGGCCGAGGATTGAGCGCCCTCAGTAACCCCGACTCGATGCAGCACGAATTGGTGCATCGCAGAGCCGGGGCCGTTGCAGATACCGTATCTGTGATGGTCCCGGTTCTGCTGCGCACCGATTCACGCTGCGCTGCGCCCGGGACACCGCTACAGTCCGGTCGCGAACTTCACCATGATCATGATCATCGCGACCTGCATCGTGCCCTGGATCGCGACCACCCGCACATACAGCTTCATCCATCGCCCGATCTTCTCGGCATCGGGCTTGGCTTTCAGCATCTCCAGATAGACGAGGATATTCACCGGCGTCAGGATTCCGAGACCCTGCACGGTCAGCACGACGAGGATTGCAAGCGCCGCCGCCACCCACCAGAATTCCGGATAGCCGAGATCGAGAAAGCCCATCCGCTGCGCGAGATAGTAGCCTGCGGTGCCGGTGACGATGGCCAGCGTCGGCATCAGCACCATGGTGCGCGGAATGAGTTCGCCGATTACCGAACGACGCGTGTCGATCGGCAGCCGGCGCATGATTGGGCCGATCACGAAGCCGAGGAAAAGGTCAATGCCGGTCCACAAGACGCCGGTCATAACGTGAACCCAGCGCAGCAGCCAGATGTTGTCGCCGAGAATGGCCACGACCATCACCGCCAGCGCGGCGCCGGCCATGATGAAATAGGCCGGCCGCAACGCCAGTTTTTTTGGCGAGCCGACCGGTGTTGCGATGGCCCCGTCAGTCATGCTGCAGTCAGGTCCGCTTCGAATGTGTGACTGTCACAGTCATCAGTTTTTGTCCGGCGGACGGACATTAACGTTGATCTTGATCGGCTTCCACTCGCCATCCGACATGACATAGCCGAGATCGTAAAAAACATGGCTCGGCTTGGTGTCGAAATGGCCGCTGAGCGACAGCACGCCGCGGTCGTCGACATCCGCAGCCTTGGCCGGGATCGGAGTCTTGGCGGCGATCAGGTCGATATCGATCTTCTGCTCGACAAAGGGCTTGAAGACTTCCTTCAGGCGCTCGGGCGGAAACTGGTCACGGAACTGCTTTGACAGCTTCGCGTGCAACACACTGTAGTTCTCCGTGACATTGGCGTCGTTGAAGGTGAGCAGCGTGGTCTTGATCAGCACCTCCTGCGCTTCGGCCTCCGGCGCCTTCTGGGCCCGCGCTGGCCCGGTCCATGACGCGCCGATCGCCACCGCGACCAGCGCGCCGAGAATTCCGAGTGATCTCCCTTGCGGTTTGCGCATCCCCGCCTCCCTGTCCGCCGAACATCGGCCGTCAGAATGCCGAGACCGCAACGACAGGACAAGCCCGTGCGATGTTAAGCCTCGATAACGATCCGAGGCGCCGTGCGCCCCGCACCGGGGCCGGCCAGCGCGTCACGCACCTTCTGGGCAATGTCGCGATAGATCCTGGCATGCGGTCCGTCCGGCTGGGTCGCGACCACCGGCAAGCCGGCGTCGGAGGTCTCGCGGATGGTCATGTCGAGCGGCACCGCGCCGAGAAACGGCACTTTCAGCCGCTCGGCCTCGTGCTGCGCGCCGCCATGCCCGAAAATGTCGGATCGCGTGCCGCATTGCGGGCATATGAAATAGCTCATGTTCTCGATGACGCCGAGGATCGGCACATTGACGCGCTTGAACATCGCGACGCCGCGACGCGCATCGATCAGTGCGAGGTCCTGCGGCGTCGATACGATCACGGCGCCGGCCAGCGGCACCTGCTGCGCCATGGTGAGCTGAGCATCGCCGGTCCCGGGCGGCATATCCACCACGATGACGTCGAGATTGCCCCATTCCACTTCGCGCAGCATCTGGGTCAGCGCCGACATCACCATCGGCCCGCGCCAGATCATCGGCGTCTCTTCTTCGATCAGGAAGCCGATCGACATCACCGCTAGGTCGTAGCGGCTGATCGGCTTGAGCCGCGTGCCGCCGATCGTCTGCGGCTTCTCGCGGATGGCCAAGAGCTTGGGCATCGAGGGACCGTAAATGTCGGCGTCCAACACCCCGACCTTCAGCCCAAGATCGCGCAGCGCCAGGGCAAGGTTGATCGAGGTGGTGGACTTGCCCACCCCACCCTTGCCGGAGGCGACCGCAATAATCGATTTCACGCCAGGAACGCCGGCCGGGCCCGCCGGCGCGCGATGCGCATGCGGCGCTCCCGCTGCCGGCGGCGGCGGCGCACCCTTGCCCGCGGCGCGCTCGGCGGTGAGCGCGACCATGGCCGTGGTCACGCCCGGCATTGCCTTGACCGCATCCTCGACCTGCTTGCGCACCGCCTCCCAGGCCTTGACCTGCGCCGCGTCGACGCTGAGCGAGAAGAAGACCTTTCCGTCGCTCGCGACAATGTCGGACAGAACGCCGCTTTCGGTCAGCTTGCGTCCGTCGGGCGCGGCAATCGCCGCCAGCCGTTCGCGGATTTGATCCTTGGTGGGCGCCACGTCCTGCAATCTCCTGCCGTTCTCCACTCCTAGATAGGGCGGGTTGACGGGGCCGCACAAGGCGTCACATTGGCCGCCGGTCGAATGGCAGGGCGGCGCTGCAAGCCGCCATTACGGGAGGACGCGATGGCGAAGGTGGCGTTTCTGGGGCTCGGCGTGATGGGCTACCCGATGGCAGGGCATCTCAAGACCAAGGGCGGCCACGACGTCACCGTCTATAACCGCACCGCTGCCAAGGCCGAGAAATGGGTCGCGCAATACGGGGGCAAAAGCGCTGCAACGCCGAAACAGGCGGCCGAGGGCCAGGATTTCGTGATGTGCTGCGTCGGCAATGATGACGACCTGCGGCAGGTCACGCTCGGCGCGGACGGCGCTTTCGGCGCCATGAGCAAAGGCGCGGTGTTCGTCGATCACACCACGGCGTCCGCGGAAATCGCGCGCGAACTCTACAAGGCGGGGAAGGAGCGCGGCTTCGACTTCATCGACGCGCCGGTGTCGGGCGGCCAGGCGGGCGCAGAGAACGGCGTGCTCACGGTGATGTGCGGCGGCGATCAAGCGGCCTTCGATCGCGCCAAGCCGGTGATCGATTCCTACGCCCGCGCCTGCAACCTGCTTGGCGCGCCCGGCGCCGGCCAGCTCGCCAAGATGGTGAACCAGATTTGCATCGCGGGCCTGGTGCAGGGACTTTCCGAAGGGCTGCATTTCGCGAAGAAGGCCGGGCTCGATATCGAAAAGCTGATCGCGACCATATCCAAAGGCGCGGCGCAGTCCTGGCAGATGGAGAACCGCTACAAGACCATGACCGATGGCAAGTTTGACTTTGGCTTCGCGGTCGACTGGATGCGCAAGGATCTCGGCATCTGCCTGAACGAAGCCAGGCGCAATGGTGCACACCTGCCGGTGACCGCCCTCGTCGACCAGTTCTATTCCGAGGTGCAGGCGATGGGCGGGAAGCGCTGGGACACCTCGAGCCTGATCGCGCGGCTGGAGCGGTTCTAACCGCATCGGCAGGCTTGAAATGCAGAAGGCCGGCATTGCGCCGGCCTTCTTTGATTCTCGCTTTCGGTTCGATCAGCGACGCCCGCCGAAACTGCGACCACCGCCGAACCCGCCACCGCCGCCACCGAAGCGATTGCCACCGCCGCCGCCGCCGCTGAACACCCGGTTGCCACCACCGCCGCCACCATTGAACGCGCGCGGCTGGAAGGACTGGCGGGGCGCCTGGAAGGTCTGGCGCTGGAACTGCTGGGCCGGAGGCCGCTGGAATTGCTGCACCGGCCGCTGGAACTGCTGCTGCTGAATGACCGGGCGGCCCTGATTGATGTTGCCGAGGTTCGGGCGCCCACCATTCTGGTTGATCACGGGACGGCCCGCATTCGGATTGATGCCCGCATTCTGGTTGATGACCGGACGGCCGCCGTTGTTGCCGTTCGGGTTGATCACCGGGCGGCCGGCATTCGGGTTGATACCGCCATTCTGGTTGAGCACAGGCCGGCCACCATTGTTGTTGCCGTTGCCATTGCCACCATTCTGATTCAGGACCGGACGGCCGGCATTCGGATTGATGCCGCCGTTCTGATTGAGCACGGGCCGGCCGCCATTGTTGTTGCCGTTACCATTGCCGCCATTCTGATTCAGGACCGGGCGGCCGCCGTTCGGATTGATGCCACCGTTCTGATTGAGAACCGGACGGCCGCCATTGTTGTTGCCGTTACCATTGCCGCCATTCTGGTTCAGGACCGGGCGGCCGCCGTTCGGATTGATACCGCCGTTCTGATTGAGAACCGGACGGCCGCCGTTGTTGTTGCCGAACCCGCCGCCATTCTGATTGAAGGGACGGCCGTTATTGCCATTGCCGGCATTCGCGAAGTTGATGACCGGCCGACCGCCATTGCCGAAGCCCTCGCGTCCGCCAAACTTGATCACGCGACGTCCGTCATTGCCGACATTGATGCGGATGTTGCCGAACCGGCCGTCGCCGAACCGGCCCTGCCCGCGCAGCGGGAAGTCGATCCTGGTCTGGCGCGGACGCTCCTGCAGCAACCGGGCGCGGAAGCCGAGCCCGCTATCGCCGAAGCGGCGCGCAAAATCGGCATAGTCTTCCGGACGGTTGCGGTGGGTCACGGTCTGCCAGGCGACCATCTGCTTGCGGCGGTTCAGCACGCGGCGGATATGATCGGCCAGCGGATCCTGCGCGTAGATGCGGACGAATTCCTCGTAATACTCTTCCTTGTCTTCCGCGATCACGATGTCATAGGCCTGACGCGCCGGACGTGCGCCGAGATCGGCGACTTCGACCTTAGCCGGAACGACCGCCGGCGCTGCCGGCTGTTCGGCATTGGCGAAGAACACGAAATCGGTCGTCAGCCGCGCGCTGTCCCACGGAAGCTGCTTCTTGTCGGTGGAGTCGTTGACCAGCAGGCGCACCTTCTTGAACACCTGCTCGACCGGCAGGTTCGGGGTACGCGCGGTGCGCATGAAGGCGGCCGCATACGGACTGTGCTTGCCGAGGCCGTCAAAGGCGACGGTGCCAGGCGACGTCGAATAGGCGATCAGCGCGCCCTCGGGCGCGTCCACCAGGGCAAAGCCGCCGGCATCGTCGGACGCCGAGCCGCCAAACGGATTGTTGCGGCAGGCGTCGACCACGACAATGCGCGCCTTGGTCTGGGTCGCTTCAATCGCGGCGACCACGTCGGCGAGCTTCACGCCCTGGTCGACGAGGTCGTCCTCGCCGGAGAATTTTGCGTCGATCGGGATCAGGTAGTTTTCACCATCGGCCTGAACACCGTGGCCGGCGTAATAGACCATCGCGACGGTGTTGTTTCCCTTTTCGAGAACGCGAGCGGCGAATTCCTCAACCGTCTGCTTCATGATATCGCGGGTCAGGTCGAACGCCATGACCACCTCGAACCCGGCCTGGTTCAGCATTTGCGAGACCGCCTGCGCGTCATTGACCGGATTGTTCAGGGGCTTGTTGGCCTGATACGCGGAATTTCCGATCACAAGAGCGATGCGGTTCTCTTCCTGGGCGGCCTGAGCGAGCTGGAAGCCGCTGGTCTGCAGCGCGGCCGAGCGCACCTGGGCGGTAACAGACGTGGAGAAGGCCGCCGTCGCGGCGGCAGCAATCAGGAACGATGCGAACCCCTTCCGAAACATGACGTCCTCCATGGGCAAATGCCTTGGAGCTTCGTCGCGGGGTGGGCAGCGCCGGTTCGGCGGCACGAGGGGCGGGACCGCACGCGGTGTTCAAACAATCGTGTGCCTGCGCTGCCGCTGCGCTCTGATCGGCGGAAGCAAAAGAAAATCAGCAAATTTAACAGAGACTTGACGGAAACGAGCCGAGGTCAGGCCCGGGCGCTCGGCCGGGCGGAAAGTTCCTCATGCCAGCGCCCTACATGGGTGTATTCCGGCGGGATCTGCAGCTTCGCCGCCCGCATGAAGTCGAGCGCCACCAGGCCGGTCATGTCGGCGACCGAATAGCGCTCGCCGGCCGCGAACCGGCGCCCTGCCAGTTCGCGATCCAAGAGCGCGAGGAATTCCAGCACCCGGGGCTTGTTGGCCTCGCCCCAGGCGGCGATCTGCGGCACCTCATGCTCCTTCATGCCCGGATGCAGGTGACGGAACACATGCTGGATGCCCTGGAGAAGATGCAGTTCGATCCGCCGCTGCCACATCTCCACCATGGCGATCTCCAGCGGGCCGGTCCCGAATAAAGCGGGTTCAGGCTGCAGCGCCTCGAAATACCGGCATATGGCGATCGATTCGGTGATGACGACGCCATCGTCGAGTTCGAGCGCCGGCACGCGTTGCAGGGGATTGAGGGCGCTATAGCGCTCGGACTTGTGCTCCATCGCCGCAAGGTCGACAGGCACGATTGGCACGGAAATTCCCTTCTCGCTCAGGAAAATCCGCACCCGCCGCGGATTGGTTGCCCGTCCGCCGTCGTAGAGCCGCACTGTTAAGCCTCGGTTAGTCTGGTTTCCGGAACCGATTAAGGCTGCCCTTAAGGTTTTTACGCGAGTTTGGCCAGTGCGATGGTTCGGAAATTCCGCTCCGGCTGGCGGAATTTCCAAACCGGGCGCACCGCTTCGAAAAGGTGGCTGGCGTCCCGGGAAGCTGGATTTGCCGCGCGGACATTGCGCAAGGCGAAGTCCGGTTTCGGGGCGCGGACACGATTGGGGATTTCCGTTCACTTATGACCACCAGCAACGCCAGCGATGCACGCGAAGAGGCCGCCGCCAAACGGCGACGTGCAGCGGCGCAGCGGGTGCGCGATGCCCGGGACCGGCTGACCTCGACCAGCGGCACCCGCCCGGCCTTCGACTACGAACTGATGCGGATGTTCGCGCAGAACCGCCTGTCGGCGTCGCTGGTCGTGCTGCTGCTGGTCGCGACCGTCGGCTTTCTGTCGAGCCTGTGGACTGGGGCCGCGACTGCAGGCGTCTGGACTGCGTCGGTGCTGCTGATCCATGCGGTCATGGTCACAAAGTGCCGGCAGTTCCTCGCCACCCAGCCGCTCGACGTGAACATCAAGGCCTGGCGGCTCCGCTTCGCCGCGCTCGACCTGTTCTTCGGTCTCGCCTGGATGTTCATCCTGGTGCAGCCGATCGGCGTCGTGGAAGGCACCGGCACCTTCATGGTGTTCGTGATGCTGCTGGTGGTCGCGGTGTCGAGCATGCTCGCATTCTCGGTGCCGCTCGCAGTGTTTGCCGCGACCGTACCCGTCACTGGCGCGGTCGCGCTCAATTTCGCGCTCAAGGGCGATCTGCACAACTACATCCTGGCGATCATGGTGGTCGCGGCGCAAAGCTATTTCCTGCTGCTGGCGCATCGACTTTACTCGTCGACGCTGCAGACGCTTCAGGCGCGCGCCGAAAAGGACATGCTGATCGGCGAACTCGAACAGGCCAAGACGATTTCGGACGAGGCCCGCCATCGCGCCGAGGCCGCCAACATTTCGAAGTCGCGATTCCTGGCGCAGATGAGTCACGAATTGCGCACGCCGCTCAACGCCATCCTCGGCTTTTCCGAGGTGATGAAGAACGAGATTTTCGGCCCGCACACGGTCCCAGCCTACAAGGAATATTCCAACGACATCCACGATTCCGGGCAACACCTGCTCGGCCTGATCAATGAAATCCTCGATCTGTCGCGCATCGAGGCCGGCCGCTACGAGCTGAACGAGGAGGCGATCTCGCTCGCCAATGTCGTGGAGGACTGCCACCATCTCATGAAGATGCGGGCCAGGAACCGGCAGATCGTCATCCACGAAATGTTCGAGCCGGATCTGCCGCGCGTATGGGCGGACGAACGCGCGCTCCGCCAGATCGCGCTGAACCTGCTCGCCAATGCGGTGAAGTTCACGCCGCAGGGCGGAGAAATCTGGATCAAGGTCGGCTGGACCGCGTCCGGCGGACAATATTTCAGCGTCAAGGATACGGGCCCGGGCATTCCCGAAGAAGAGATTCCGGTGGTGCTGGCGTCGTTCGGACAAGGCTCGAATGCCATCAAGTCCGCCGAACAGGGAGCGGGGCTCGGCCTGCCGATCGCCAAGAGCCTGGTCGACCTGCATGGCGGCACATTCACGCTGAAGTCGAAACTGCGCGTCGGCACCGAAGTGATTGTCGCATTGCCGCCCGAAAGGATCATGGCGGCGCTGGCGCCACTCCCCTCACCTGCCCTGCAGCCCAGTGAGCCGCCGCTGCCGATGGCGCCGTTCGAGCGGAGAGACGGCGCGGCGCAGTCCACCGGCAAGGGCTCGGCCGCGTAGCTGCACATTGTCTTTCGCTGCGCCGCCCCTATGTTGCGACGAGTCCAGTTCCTGCCCACATGGCCGCGATCGAAACCCCCTGCCTCAAAGTCTGCGTTCTTGAGCCCGCCTCGAAGCAGTGCCGCGGCTGCGGGCGCACCATCGATGAAATCGCCGGCTGGGGCGCAATGTCCGGGAGCGAACGCCGCCGGGTCATGGCATTGTTGCCTGATCGAATCGCGGCCATCGAAGCGCGCGCCAGCGACGGTGCCGAGTCGGCCTGAAGGATTAGCCCGTTGCGTCGTCCGATACTCTGGCTCCTGCTGATCGGCCTCGCCTTGGCGGTGCTCGTTCTGATCGCGCGGCATGACGCCGGCACGGTCGGGCCGATGAGCACGGACCAGTTCGCATCCTTCGCCGCCAAGATCGCGCTTCTGGTTTTTCTCGGCAGTAGCGCGCTGGTGGTGTTTCGCGAAAGCATCGGCAAGGCTCTGCAGATCGTGCTGGCCTGGGTTGTGATCGGCCTTGCGCTCGCACTCGGCTACACCTACCGGTTCGAGTTGCGCACGGTCTATGACCGGGTGATGGCGGAGATGATCCCGGGTCGCGCAGCCTCGCGCGGGCGGGTGGTCGAAATCGCGCGCGGCCGCGCCGGCGAGTTCGCCGTCTCCACCCGCGTCAATGGCGGCGCCGTGCCGATGATCCTCGATACCGGCGCGAGCGCCGTGGTGCTGACACAGGAAGCCGCGAAGGCCGCCGGTCTTCCGCTCGAAGTGCTGAGCTACAACGTCACGGTCGACACCGCGAACGGCCGGACGCGGGCGGCCGCCGTTACGCTCGACAGCGTCGGCATCGGTGGTCTGGTCGAGCGGTCGGTGCCGGCGCTGATCGCGCAGCCCGGACAATTGCGCACCAGCCTCCTCGGCATGAGCTTTCTCAACCGGCTGGAAAGCTGGGAGGTGCGCGGCGACAAGCTGGTGCTGCGCGGCTATCCGTAAGCGGCGCTCAACGCCGAGGCGGTTTGGCCAGCGCATGCTGCCAGGCGTCGTGCAGCGCCTGACGCAGCTCCGCGACGCTCAGTTCCGCCAAAGTCGCGGTGGTCCAGCCCTGCCGGCCCCACCCGCCAGCGACCGGCTCAAACGCTTTCGGCGCCAGCAAGCATTTGAATTCCTGCTGGTCGGGCGTGAACTTGAAATTGGCGGTCTTGCCGTCCGCCGCAAGCGTCACGTAGATGCGCCTCACCTTGAATGCGGCGCGGTCGAAATGCGGCACCTCGATCGTCCCTGCGAGCGAGAGTGCGATGCGGCGAAGGTCCGGGGCCTTGGCCATCACTTCGGCGCCCAGGGATCATAGGTCCCGACATTCCAGAGATGGCCCTCCGGATCGCGGCACGAAAATGCGCGGCCGCCATGGGGTTGATCCTCGATCGCAATAACGATCTCGCCGCCCAGCGCAACAACGCGCGCATGCACGGCGTCGGCGTCCGGCACCACCAGATACGGACTTTGCGTGGTGCCCTTCAGCCTTGCGGGCGTCGACTGCAGTTTTGCGAAAGCGCCGTCCTTCTTCTCCGAGCCCATCATGATCATGCCCGAACCGAGCGTCAGTTCCGCATGCGCGATCCCGCCGATTCCGTCCTCATAGACGGCGTTGCGCTGAAACCCGAATGCCTCGCAAAGCCATTGCAGCATTCGCGGCGCATTGCGGTAGGTGAGGCACGAGATGACGGTGCTGCCGCGATTATCGCTCATGTCGATCTCCTTCCGTGTCTCTGCGCGCCCAAGACCGCGCCGATGTGCCTTAGGGAAGCAGGCTGACGATAAAGCGAAATGCGACGATCCAAAGGAAAATCCCGAAGGCGAATTCCAGCTTGCGGCGCGACAGCGCATGCGCGATGCGCGCGCCATAGGGTGCGACGAGTGCGCTGACCGGCGCCATCAGCATAACACCGAGCAGCGATACATAGCCGATCGACAAGGGCGGCATTAGCGCCTGATACGGCAGTCCGGCGACGATGAAACCGACCGTGCCGACCAGCGATATGATGACCCCGACGCCCGCCGAAATGCCGACCGCCGCATGGATCGGCTGTCCGTAAAGGCTGAGGATCAGCGTCGAGACCGCACCGCCACCCACTCCCATCATCGCGGAATAGAAGCCGATGAACAGTCCATAGGCCTGCATCAGCGCCCCGCCGGGCAGGCTTTCGCCAAGGCGCCAGCGATCCTGGGAAAACAGAAACTTGACGCCGAGCAGAAACGCCATCACCGCGAAGAAGCTCTTGAACACGGCGGCCGGGGCAAGTGCGGCAAGCACGCCTCCGACGATGACGCCGGCCCCGATCGGAACGGTCCAGGTTTTCAGGATGCCGGTCGGCAGGGTGCCACGCTTGCGATGCGCCAGATAGGAGCGGATCGAGGTGGGGATGATGATCGCAAGCGAGGTGCCGACACAAAGCTGCACGCGGATATCTTCCGACACCCCGAGGATGCGGAAGATTTCGTACAGGATCGGCACGATGATGGCGCCGCCGCCGACCCCGAACAGGCCGGCCAGCAATCCCGTCAGGACGCCGCCGATCACGATCGCAAGCGCAAGCAAGGCCAGCTCGCCGGCCGGAATGCCCAGCATCGGAAAATCCCCGGAGGACAGCCGGCGCGAAGCGGCCGGCGTCAGGCCGCAGCGGTGTGCGGCATTGTCGCGGGCGTGTCTACCACCAGCGCGAGCGCGTCCTGCAGGACAGCCATGCCGGCACCGGGCTTTACCGCATGAACCGCGATATGCCGTCGGAACGCGCGCGCGCCCGGTACGCTGCGAAACAGCCCGAGCACATGCCGCGTCATGGCGTGCAGGCGCGTGCCGGCTGCGAGTTCACGCTCCACGTAAGGAAAGTAGGCTTCCAGCGCCTGTTTCGGGCTGGCGAAGCTTGCGGGCGCGTCGAACAGCACAGCGTCGGCCGCAAGCAGCCGCCACGGCTCCTGATAGGCGGCGCGTCCCATCATCACACCATCGACATGCGCAAGGTGGTCGCGGGCCGCCTCGATCGATCCAACGCCGCCATTGATCGAAATCGGCAAATCGGGATGCGCCGCCTTCAGCCGGTAGACGCGCTGATAATCGAGCGGCGGAATATCGCGGTTCTCGCGCGGCGACAGCCCCTGCAGCCAGGCCTTGCGGGCATGCACGATCAGCGCGTCGACGCCGGCTGCCTTGACCGCAAGGACGAGCGCGTCGAGCGCGACTTCCGGATCCTGGTCGTCAATCCCGATGCGGCATTTCACGGTGACGGGGATATCGACCGCCTCTTTCATCTTCGCCACGCATGCGCCGACGAGTTGCGGCTCGGCCATCAGGCAGGCGCCGAACCGACCGTCCTGCACCCTGTCGGACGGGCAGCCGACATTGAGATTGACCTCGTCATAGCCGAAATCCTGGGCGATCCGCGCGCTTTTCGCCAGATCGCGCGGATCGGAGCCACCCAGCTGCAGCGCGACCGGACGCTCTGCCTCATCGAAGCGCAGCAGCCGCTGGCGATCACCATGCAGGACCGCGCCGGTCGTGATCATCTCCGTGTAGAGCAGCGCGCGGCGCGTCAAGAGACGATGGAACGCTCGGCAATGCCGGTCCGTCCAGTCCATCATGGGTGCGACGGAAAACCGTCTAGCCTTTGATACGTCCATATTTGCGGGATATCAGCCATTTAGGCTTTGTTTTCAAGTCGTGAAGGAGACACAATTCCAGAAAAGTCCGACCAAGTTTGCGTTTTTGAATCGAACGAGATCGAGCCGTGGATGATGGCGCCGGCCGCAAAAACATTGACGCTGCAGCGATCGCTTCTTGATGGCGCGCTTTGGGTCGTCGCAGCCGGTCCACGCGAAGATCTGCGCGGAGGCGCCGTGATGCCGTCTGGCGACGAGCAGTCTGACACGTCTTCTGAACTGGCGCTCGCTCGTGGCGACCGCCATTGCGGCCGGCACAATCATCGCAGTCGCGCCAGGTCTGTGGTGACATAGATTTCCGATCTAGCCGCAGCGGACAATCGTTAGGCGGCTCTGGAACCCTGATTGTGAGCGCGGGCACGAAGAGGGCTCCTGAGCTCCAACACGCTCCCCGCGGCTAAGCCTGGGCCCAGCAATTCAATGAGAGTCATCGCACGCCAGACTTCGACGGAATGCGGACCTCGAAGCTGACATGCTATTTCAACTGCCTGCAGATCGCTTTCTGCTTCGAGTCTTTGAACGCCCACGATCTGACCATCGCTGCTAAAGAATTGCAGTCTATACATGGAATTTCAAAAGCTAAGTAAGCGGTGGAGCTGCCCAAGGGCATGGCGGAACAGACGTTCCGCCAGAGCTCGTCCCGGAATGATCAGGTTATTTATGACTCCTCAAGAGCGGCACGCATTTCTCTTGATCGCGAGATCGCAACGATTGAGCTCGCAATCGGAAAGGCTTCCGTATTTCCCGGCTGGGAAGGCCTATACTGTGCCCCTCGATAAAGGTGAACCCTGCATCGAGCGCTGCTGTCGCCAGGCCGAAAGAATGTGCGCCCTTTGCGATCGAGATGACACCCTTCACCCCGTCTGCCGCTGAAAATCGCTGTAGCTGGTCCGCCAGAGCGGGGTCTAGAACATCTGCTGCCGAAATATCCGTCGATATCCCCCATGTACCGTTTACTGCAAATTCGCTTATTCGCCTGTCATCGAGAGGAAGTTGAACCACCAGCTCCCTTGTACGGGCCGGGAGCGAGTTTATTGCATTGAAGGCCTCTTCGGAATTCGTGCTCAGGCCAACGCCGCAAATCTCGAGTTTGACGTCATTTCGATATGCATCAGGCGCGGCTTCAAGCAAGCGAAGATATTCTTTTCGCGACTCAGGACTGAGTATGGTGTCCAAGCTGACCGGAACGAGTAAAAGTCCGGACTGCCCCGCCTGTCTCCACCGGTGCAGAGCTTCGAAGGATCTGACAAGCACCAACGAATCAGCTTCGGCCGCTATTCTGACGGCCTCTTCGTGTTCTCCCAGCTCTCGCAGTTGCATGGACAAGCTGTCGTAATGCGCGCATTGAACGCAGCACCGATTGAAAAGCGTCACTTCCTTTTTAGAGTGCCACACGGGCGAAAAGGACACGTCCAGGCTTCGCCGCAAGACGTTACGATTACGCTGGACGGTCTTAAGCGCGTCTTCGCGCAAGCTCAGGAGCCGCATGAACAACGCGTTCGAAAGCCCAGCCCCCGAATGTTCGATATCCTCTCGGTCAATAGAAGCAACAAAGGAACGCACCGAGATCGACTGAGCAACGTCCGGTATCGCCTCGTTGAGCGCAGACTTGATGTTGAGGGTGACGTGCTTTGTCTTTTCCTCCGCATCGATCTTATTGCCCTGGCCGAAGTGGATCAGGAAGCTCGCATCGCCGCACCTGTGAAACACGTCAGAAGAATGCAGGGTGTTTGAAAGCTCTTTCTGCGTGAGCTTGATTATAGCGGTCTCGAACAGCGGCCACCGATCGCCTAAAATATTGCGAACCTCATCCAGGCCGAGTTCCAGCGTGCCCGCAAGAACGCTCGGCTCGTCGCCCAGGCGCGAGGCCAGAGCTGCATCAAACTCGGCATTCTCGCTTCGTGGACGTCTGAGCGACGACGCGCTGTGCCCTTGGCTCGCGGAATCCGATTTATCTGACGCGCGTTGGGCCCGAGCCGAAAATGCCTCGGGTCCCGGAGAGGCTTCGTTAACGACGCCTGTCACCTGACTCCTGTTGCGAGAGGCTGCGCGCTGCAATGTTCCGTCCGCTTCCTTCGCGAACAGAGACGCTATCGCGCTCAAAACGCCTTTCATTGTCCATTGCTCCAACCGCTCGGACCAGAGCAGCTTCAAACGAAAAATGGTACCCGAACTCGATACAGTGGTTGATCAATATTCTATTCGGAGGTCGGCCCTGCAGTAAAAGCACTGCAAATCAAAACCATCGTCATGTAACGATCTGCGGTCCCGCAGAACAACTTCAGATAGTTGTTAGCGATCACAATCAAAATGACTACTACTGCTTTTTCTCAATTTGTACGTTTGCCACGCGAACCTCGCGCCTAGATCGATTCCGCAAATGATGATCAGCGTTATCAGCATGACATCGATAGTCGCCGTCGGCTCCCCGCGCCGTTGACGACGCGCGCACGATACCCGGAGCGTCGCTCCTGGCTCTGCGACGGGAGGCCGCGTTGGAAGCGACAGGAACTGCTATTCCTGAAATCTCAGCATCGCCGGTGCCGGATTCTTGATCTTCAGCCAGTGTTCGCACGGGCCGGAGGCAGCATCGCCGCGCAGGCCGGGGTCATGCGTTGCACGAGCCCGTGCGGGCCACGAACCAGAAAGCGCGCGGCAATGCCGCGCGATGTCGCGAATGCATGTCCCTCCTTGGCGCCCAGCACCGACAGCGCGGTCGCAAGCGCATCGGCGCGCATGCAGGAGCGATCGAACACCGTGACCGCCGCCAGCGCATCGGGGATCGGCCGGCCGGTGCGGGGATCGATGGTATGGGAGAGCTTGCGGCCATCGGCGGCGATGAAGCGCTGCGCATCGCCGGAGGTCGCGACCGAAAGCTCATACAAGGCGACGATGGCGTCGTTCTCGCTGCTTTCGTCGCCTTCAAGCGCAACCCACCACGGCGACCGGTCCGGCTTTGTCCCGCGACCGCGCAGTTCGCCGCCGATTTCGACCAGATGGTCGAAGAACCCGTAGCGCGTCAGCGTGTCGGACACGAAGTCGACGGCATAGCCTTTTGCGATCGAGGACAGATCAAGGAGGAGACCGCCGGGCTGCATGACGGCGCACCGATGGCGATCGACCGACAGACGCGACCACCCTGCCCGCCGCCGCGCAGCTTCGATCTCAGCGTCTCCTGGAACGCCGTCGCGCCGTCCCGCGGCGCCGAAGCCCCATAGCTCGCTCAGCGCACCGACCGTTGGATCATATGCGCCATCCGTCAGGCGCGCGAGCGCGAGCGCGGCGTCGAGCACGGCAAAGAATGCCTCCGGCAATATGTGCCAGCTGCCGGCTTGCGCGCGATTGAACCGGCTGAGATCGGAGTGCGGCTCCCACTGGCTCATCTGCGCGACCACAAGCGCCAGCCGCGCCGCGATGGCATCGCGCACGGCGCGCTCGTCGACATCCGAACCTGTGGCGAATTTCACCGACCAGGTCGTCCCCATGGCTTGGCCGGAAAGCGAAATGACGCGCGCCGTTCGCGGCGCGAGCGGCGCAATGTCAGGCGCATGATGCGGAATCAGGACCTGCCGCACGATTGCCGCGGTCTTGCTATTGCGGCAGCACTTCCAGGGTCGCGGTATAGCCGGCGCGGCGCTGCTTGACCTCTTTCACCGGTGAATTCTCATCGCGCACCACGGCTTCCATCCAGTACATGCCGGGCTCCGGCCATGTCACGGCGAACGCGCCC
Organism: Hyphomicrobiales bacterium; assembly: GCA_044506365.1. Classification (GTDB taxonomy): domain Bacteria; phylum Pseudomonadota; class Alphaproteobacteria; order Rhizobiales; family Xanthobacteraceae; genus Pseudorhodoplanes. The sequence continues at coordinate 13,203 of JBIQKQ010000023.1, read as the reverse complement.
TCGGCATCGGTGGTGAAGGTCATTTCCCCAAGCTTGTCGCGATAGCGATTGCCGCCGGGAATGACCGTCACCTTGAGATTGGCGGCGGGCTTGCCGTCCAGCACCATGCGAAAGCGCGCCTCGGACCCGGCGACAAGATCGTTCGGATGGGTGATCGGCGACAGTTCGAGCCCCGTGCCGACGGTCTTGAGCGTTTCGGTGGTCGGCTTGCCCGCGGTGACAAAGACCTCCATCCGGCTCTGCATGAAGGACGCGCGCAAATCCTCCGCATTCGGCGGCACCTGTTTTCCGAACTCTTCGGCAGTGCCGCGCCAGCGCCTGACCTTTCCGCCCTCCTTGAAGCTTGCGAACACGCCGTCATTGACCACGGCCAGCTTGTAGGTGCCCTTCTGCTTCAGCGGCACGTCGAAGGTCGAACGGTAGCGGCCGATATTGCCGTTCTGCGGCTCGACACGCGAGCCGTCGGGAGCCGAAATCGTCAGCGTGGCCGGACTGCCGCCGCGTCCGCCAGGCTGTTGCGGCGGCGTCCCGATATTGGCGAGCCGCAGCGGAAAATGCTCAAAATAGAACAGGTCGTTCGAGACCGCGGCATCCACCGTCACCCAGACGTCGTCACCGGACAGCACTGTCGCGGATGGCAGCATCCAGGAGCGATGCGCCTGCGCGGAGAAAGGCAGCCCGAGGCAGAGCGCCACAACCAGCCACGTGCGTTTGAAGATCATGAAGGCCTCCTGAAATGTCAGGGTTTGATGTCGAGCGCGACGCGCCCGAGTTCGTGCTCGCCTTTGACTTGCGGATGCTGCGCGGCGGTCGCCGGCCAGCGGAACGGGACACGCAGGATTTCGCGCCCGCCGACCTCGCGCGCGGCTTCGATCACGAGGTGGTATTCGCCGGCGGCAAGATCCTTCAGCGGCACCTTGTCAGGCGCGACGGTGATCCTGTGCTCGCCCGGTGCGCGGGTGGCGCTCGACAGGCCGTCCACCGGCATCGTGAGTTCGCGCCCGGACTTGCGCCACCATTGCCGCATGTCCTTCAGCCACTTGGTGCCCTCGTTGTCCTTGAGCTTCAGGTCGTACCAGATCGCGATATTGCCGACGAAGGACTGGTCCGGTTTCTCCAGCCAGAGCGCGACGTAGGGCCGGTGATATTCGGCAACCGTGAGCCTGGGAATTTCAACGCTGACCGTTATTTCTTGAGCGAAGGCGGGCGCAGCCAGCGCGCCGGTGATCGAGAGCGATAGCAAACTGCGCATGTCAGTCCTTCAGTGAATGAACGCGATCGCGATCAGCGCCGGAATCAGAAGCCCGAGACCGACCAGCGGCCAGGTCGAGGGCCGCGCATGCGCCAGCAGTTGAAGAAGCACGAGGCCGGTCACGCAGAAGACGATGCAGGCGACCGCGAACAGGTCGAGAAACAGCGACCAAGCCGCGCCGGTATTTCGGCCCTTGTGCAAGTCGTTGAGATACGAAATCCAGCCGCGGTCGGTGCGTTCGTAGCGCGCTTCCCCGGTCCTGCGATCGAGACTTAGCCAGGCGTCGCCCCCCGGGCGCGGCAGCGCGATATAGATTTCGCCAGGCGAGAGTTCGGCCTCCCGCCCGCTGATGGTGACGTCAAGCGCCGCCGACACCCAGGCCGCGACACGATCGGGCGCCAGCGCCTTGCCCTGCGAGGGGAGCGTTTCGAGAAACGCGATCAAAGGTGCGGGCATGACGGCGGTGCGTTCGCTCACCACCGGCTTCGCCTCGATCTTGCCGGCGTGATTGAGCGTGATGCCGGTGACAGCGAACAGCAGCATGCCGATCAGGCAGATTGCGGCGCTGATCCAGTGCCATTGACGCATCTGGCGCAGCCAGAAGGCCCGGCTGCCAAGCGTCATTCGGAACTTCGTGCGAGGTGATTTCTGTGCGGTCGCGGCGGTGCTGGACATATTGGTCACGTCAGTAACCAAGAAAAAATCAGCTCGCAAACACAATGATTTAGTAGAATTCCAGAGTAACAGGGCGAGGCAGCAGGAGAAAAGCGGGCCCGGCAGTGGTCGAGCGTATCACACGACAAACGGTCGGGCCGGCTTACGCCGACCTATTCGCCGCATTCCCGGCATCATGGAAAATCTTGGTGTAGCGCGCGGTGTCGGACTTGATGGTTGTCTCGAACTGTCTGGGCATCGACGTCATCGCACAACGCCGCCTTGCTTGGCCGTGCGCTGTTGCGGAGCCTTGTCCTGCAAGCGTCGACAGTGCTTTGTTGATCTTGTCGATGATCGCAGCCGGCGGGCCGCCCGCTCCATCGTTCTTCGAGGTCCGGCGACAACCTTCTATCAGGCCATAGAAAATCCGGATATGGAGGTCACGAGGCAGGCACCGCCACCCCGATTTTGACCGATTGAAGGAACCACCTTGTCCATGCGCACCGAGCAGGCCCGTCCCGTCCGCCTTCAGGATTACCGCGCGCCCGACTGGCTGGTCGACGACGTGCGGCTCGACATATCGTTGCATCCGACCGCAAGCCGGGTGCGGGCCGAATTGCGCTTGCACCCAAATCCGGCAAAGGCACCGGCCCCGCTGGTACTCGACGGTGACGGGTTGACGCTGAACGCGATCGGCGTCGACGGCGCCCCGTTGCCGGAGGCGGCCTATGTCGCAACGCCCGATCGCCTCACAATCGCGCAGCCGCCGCAGCGGCCCTTCACATTGACCATCGAGACCATTGTCGATCCGTCCGCCAACACGCAGCTGATGGGCCTCTACCGCTCCAACAACACCTATTGCACGCAATGCGAGGCGGAAGGATTCCGGCGCATCACCTATTTTCCGGATCGCCCGGATGTGATGGCGGTCTATACGACGCGTATCGAGGCCGACCGCGCGCAGGCGCCGGTGCTGCTCGCCAATGGCAACCTGATCGAAAGCGGAGACCTGCCGGGGGGCCGTCACTATGCGGTCTGGCACGATCCGTTTCCCAAGCCGTCCTATCTGTTCGCGATGGTCGGCGGCACGCTGGGCTGCGTGGAGGATGAGTTCATCACCATGTCCGGCCGCAAGGTGACGCTGCGCATCTATGTCGAGCCGGGCAAGGAGGATCGCTGCGGCTACGCGATGGATGCGCTCAAGCGTTCGATGCGCTGGGACGAGGAGGCGTTCGGCCGCGAATACGACCTCGACATCTTCATGATCGTCGCGGTTTCCGACTTCAACATGGGGGCGATGGAAAACAAGGGCCTCAACGTCTTCAACGACCGCTACGTGCTGGCGACGCCGGAGACCGCGGTCGATGGCGACTTTGCCGCCATCGAGGCGATCATTGCGCATGAATATTTCCACAACTGGACCGGCAATCGGATCACGTGTCGCGACTGGTTCCAGCTCTGCCTGAAGGAAGGGCTCACGGTCTTTCGCGATCAGGAATTCTCCGCAGACATGCGATCGCGCGCCGTGGAGCGGATCGGCGACGTGCGAAACCTGCGCGCGCACCAGTTCGTGGAGGATGCGGGGCCCCTCGCCCATCCGGTGCGGCCGGAGCTCTATCACGAGATCAACAACTTCTACACGACGACCGTCTATGAGAAGGGCGCCGAGGTCATCCGCATGCTGCGCGTCCTCTTGGGCGCAGCCGATTTCCGCAAAGGCATGGATCTGTATTTCGAACGGCACGACGGCGAGGCCGCGACGGTCGAACAGTTCGTGCAATGCTTCGCCGACGTCACCGGCCGCGACCTGTCGCAATTCATGCTGTGGTATTCGCAGGCCGGGACGCCGGAGGTGGTCGCAGACGCGAAATATGACGCGACGTCGAAGACCTTCACGCTGCATCTGTCGCAGTCGCTGGCGCCGACGCCGGGCCAGGCGGTGAAAAAGCCGATGGTGATTCCGCTCAAGCTCGGGCTTGTCGGCGCAAACGGCGCGGATCTGCCGCTCAAGGTCGATGGCAAGCCGGCCCCCGCCGTCCTCGTGCTGACCGAGCCGGCGCAGACCGTCATCTATGAAAACGTTGCCGAGCGCCCGGTGCTCTCGATCAATCGTGAATTTTCCGCGCCGGTGAAGCTCACCGCCAATCTCGCGGCGGACGATCTGCGCCGGCTCGCGGCGCATGACAGCGACGCCTTCAACCGCTGGCAGGCGGTGCAGACGCTGGCGACGCGCCTCCTCCTGAAGAATGTCGGCCTGCTGCGTGAAGGTCAGGCGGTGATGTCCGACGAAGGCCTGATCGCGGCGCTTGACGCAATCCTGGCGGATGAACGGCTGGAGCCCGCCTTTGTGTCGCTTTCGCTCAGCATGCCGACCGAAGCCGACATCGCGCGGGAGATCGGCCGCGACGTCGACCCGGACGCCAATTTCGCCGCGCGCATGCAACTGCGTTCCACGATCGGCAGCGCACTTGGAACGGCGCTGGCTGCCACCTACGACAAACTCACCAGCACAGCGCCCTACAGCCCGGATGCCGCAAGCGCCGGCAGACGCGCGCTACGCAACACTGCGCTCGATCTGCTGGCCGCGACGGGCGGGCAAGCGGCGATCGCGCGCGCGATGACGCAATACCGAGAGGCCGACAACATGACCGACAGGATGGCAGCGCTCTCAATCTTGTCGCTGCATGATCGGCCGGAACGCAGCGAAGCCCTGGAGGATTTCTTCCGGCGCTACGAGAGCGATCCCCTGATCATCGACAAGTGGCTCGGATTGCAGGCCATGATACCGGAGGCCGGCACGCTTGACCGCGTACGCGTCCTGACGGCGCATCCGGCATTCTCCATGAGCAACCCGAACCGGGTCCGCGCGCTGATCGGCTCGTTCGCGCATGGCAACGCAACGCAGTTCAATCGCCTTGATGGCGCCGGCTATGACTTCGTGGTTGAATCGGTGCTCGCGCTTGACGCCAGGAATCCGCAGGTCGCAGCGCGTCTTGCCACAGCCTTCCGCTCCTGGCGCGCGCTCGAAAGCGTCCGGCGCGGCAAGGCGGAAGCGGCGCTACGGCGCATCGCCAGTGCATCCACGCTGTCGGCCGACGTCAGCGATATCGTCAATCGCGCGCTCGCTCCGGCCTAGGCTTCGTCGTTCCGGGACGCCATCCAGCGCCCGGCGCCTGCGGGCGCAGGCTCAGGCGCCGGAAGCGTTAGTAAAATTTTTACGTTCTTGACTCCGCCGACTCTCGACAAATCACCCCGCATCGATTCTTATGATTCTCGATTCGGGACGAGATGCGGCACATCCTCCCGGTCAAGGGTTGTGTAGGGCGAACAATCCGACACGGGGGCAGATTCATGGCGCGCGCCGAGGCAGCGCACGCGTCGGCGCGTTCCGATTCCATCAAGGGATTGGCGCAGTCGATCGCAAAACCGGCTTACAGACGTCTTCTCACGGCGGAGCCCGCTCTGCGGCGCGCGGTGCCCGCCCTTATCATCGCCTTTCTGATCACGATCGCGATCGGCGCCTTCGTGCAGGTGCTTGACCACCGGCGCAGCGCATTGTCGGACGCATCGAACGACATCGAGTCGATTGCCGAGGTGCTGGCGCAGCGGCTGGAGCGGACCATGGCCGGGGACCGCGCGACGGTCTGGCGGCGCGTGCAGACCGATATCGACATGGCCCGCACGCCGCGCACCACCGCCGGCGGCCGGCAGATCCTCGTCAGCAATCCCGAAGGCATGATCATCGCCGCCGCTCCGAATGTTGCCGGCATGATCGGGCGTCGGCTTTCGGAAATCCTCGGCGATTCTCCGCAGGTCATCCTGGGCACCGGCGGCGGCATTGCCGATATCAAACTGGCCGACGGCAAGCGCGCCCTGACCATGATCCGCGCGCTCGGCGAGCCGCTGGGCCAGCTTGCGGTCTATCAGCGCCGCGGTGATGCGCTGGCGTCGTGGCGCTCCGATACCGCGCTAACGGTCACGCTATCGGCGACGACCGGTTTCGTGCTGCTGATCCTCGGCTTCGCGTTCCACTGGCAGGCGACGCGCGCGCGCGAGGCCGATGTCATCTACGATACGGTCAGGAGTCGCATCGACACCGCACTCAATCGCGGGCGCTGCGGATTATGGGACTGGGACCTCGCGCGCGGGCGCATATTCTGGTCGCATTCGATGTTCGCAATCCTCGGCCTCGAGGCGCGCGACGACCTGATGACCTTCGGCGAGATCAACAAGTATGTCCATCCGGATGATATCGATCTGTACGAACTGGCCACCCAGGTCGCCGATTCGCGCCTGAACGCCATCGACCACGACTTCCGTATGCTGCACGCCAACGGGCGCTGGGTGTGGCTGCGGGTGCGCTGCGAGGTAGTGCGGCAGCCGGGCGAACCGGGCCTGCATCTGATCGGCATCGCGGTCGACGTCACCGAGCAGAAGGCACTGATCGAGCGCACCACCGCCGCCGACATGCGGCTGCGCGACGCGATCGAGACCATTCCGGAAGCCTTTGTCCTGTGGGATGCGGACAATCGGCTGGTGCTGTGCAATTCCAATTTTCAGGATCTGCACAACCTGCCGGACGAACTGGTCGCACCCGGCACTCCTTATGAAAGCGTGCTCGCCTCCGGGCGCGAAAACCTGCGCCATAGCAATATCTCGCTGGTCGGGCCGGACCTGCCGGGCGCCCGATCCTTCGAAGCCCAGCTCGAAGACGGCCACTGGCTGTTCAGCGAGCGGCGTACCAAGGACGGCGGCTATGTCTCGGTCGGCACCAACATCACGCGCCTGAAGCAGCAGGAGCGCAAGCTGAAAAGCAGCGAAACCCGCCTTCTCGCGACCGTCGAGAATCTGCGCCAGTCACAACAGCAGCTTCAGGAGCTTGCCCAGAAATACGCCGCCGAAAAGACCCGCGCCGAGGAAGCCAACCAGGCCAAGTCGAAATTCCTCGCCAATATGAGCCACGAGCTGCGTACGCCGCTCAACGCCATCATCGGCTTCTCCGAGATCATGGAGAAAGGCATGTTCGGCAAACTCGGCGCCGACAAGTATCACGAATATTGCCGCGACATTCATCAGAGCGGGCAATATCTCCTCGACGTCATCAACGATGTGCTGGATATGTCGAAAATCGAGGCCGGCCGTATGAAGCTCGAGCCCGAGCACGTGGTCGTGGAGGATATCCTGGCGGATTCGCTGCGCGTGGTATCCACGCGCGCGGAGCAAAAGCACCTGACCCTTACCTCACGCATATCGCCGGACATTGTGTTGCGCGCAGACCGACGCGCGCTGAAGCAGATCGCTCTCAACCTTCTCTCCAATGCGGTGAAATTCACCGGCGCCGGCGGACATGTCGCCGTGCGCGGACGCCGCTGCGGAGATTGTGTCTCGATCGCGATCGTTGATTCCGGCATCGGCATTCCAAAAGACGCCCTGGAACGCCTCGGCCGGCCATTCGAGCAGGTGGAAAGCCAGCTCACCAAGATCCATCACGGTTCGGGGCTGGGTCTTGCCATCGCCAAGTCTCTGGTCGCGCTGCATGGCGGCAGGATGCGCATCCGCTCGGCGCCGGGACGCGGAACGAGCGTGATCGTCCGCCTGCCGGTGTCGGGGCCCGGCGCCGAACCGGCGGCCACCGCCGCGGCTTAATCTCCCGGTCCCAGCAGCGCCTCGAAGCGCTTGCGTACGCGCTCCTGCGTATCGATGACATAGGCTTCGAGAGTCGCGAAATCCGGCACGTCGGCGGCGCGGGCGAGCAGCCGCAGCAGGCCGGGATCGGTCTTCTTGGGATCAAACGGACCGGACAGGCACAGGCGCAGGATCTGACTGAGATTCTGATAGAGCTGCACCGCCGGGCGCAGCACTTCGGAATCCTCGGCCGACAGCAATCCGAGCCGCGCCGCGCGTTCCAGGACACGCGCGGTCGACGGATCGAGTATCTCCGGATGCGTCGCGGCATGGACGAGTTGCAGATACTGCGCGATGAACTCGATATCGGTGAGCCCGCCTGCGGCGTATTTCAGGTCCCACCGGTCGGCGTCGCCCTTCTCGGTCGCGATCGCCATCCGCATCTCGTAGGCATCACCGGCGATCGTTCGCGTATCGCGCGGCTGCGCCAGCACGGAGCGGATCAGGGTCTCCACCGCTTCGGCAAATTGCGGCGAAGCCGACACCACGCGCGCGCGCGTCAGCGCCATATGCTCCCAGGTCCAGGCCTCGCTCATCTGATATTCGCGGAAGGAATCGAGCTTGGTGGCGACAGGCCCCGACCGGCCGGAGGGGCGCAGCCGCATGTCGACATGATAGAGCGCGCCGTAATTGGTCTGAGCCGTCAGCGCCGATACGAGCCGCTTGGTCAGGCGCGCGAAATATTGCGCTCCATAGAGCGGCCGCTCGCCGTCGGACTCAGGGTTCGCCTCGTCGAAATCATAGACGAGGATCAGGTCGAGATCGGAGCTTGCTGTCATCTCGCGTCCGCCGAGCTTGCCGAGCGCCAGCAACGCGGTCTTCTGCTCGCGGATGCGGCCATGCGTCTGCGCGAACAGAGTCTCGACATGGCGGTGCAGCGCGCGGATGATGACGTCGGCCAGCCGGGCAAAGGCCTCGCCGGCCTGCTCCGCCGAGACGGTCCCGGACAGGATGCGAACGCCGATCAGGAACATGTGCTCCTGCCCGAACAGCCGCAACCGGTCGAGCATATCCTCGTAGGAGATCGACTGGTCGAGCGAGCGCTGCAGTTCGCTGCCGAGCGTATCGGCGTTCGGCAGCGCGCCGAAAAAGGCGGGATCGATCAGCCCATCCATGACCTGCGGCTGATGCGAGAGAATGTCGGCAAGCCGCGGCGCGGTGCCGAGCATCAGCGCAACCAGCGCCAAAAGGTCATGGTTCTGCAGGAGGAGGGAAATCAGGCGCGCGCCGCCGGTCGCGTGCAGGCCGGCCAGGAACCGGTCGAAGGCGTGCACCGCCTGCTCGCGTTGTTCGCTGCGCGCCAGTTGCTCGATCAGATGCGGCGCCAGCAGCAGAAGCTGCGAGCGCGCGAATTCGCTGCGCAGCGCCAGATACTTGCCGCTCAGCCAGCCGCGCACGATGGCGGAGATTTCCAGCGGATTGCGAAAGCCCATGGCGGCGATGCGGTCGAGCGTGTCGCGATGGTCCTCGTCGGGGGGAAATTGCAGTGCGGATTCGGGCGCCTGCGCCACCGGCTCGAACAGCCGGGAATAATGCTGCTGCACATTGCGCAGATGCAGGAGCAGCACCTCGGAGAAGGCTTCGCTCGTTTCGTAGCCGAGAAAGCGCGCGAAGCGCACAAGCTCGGCTTCGTCGGACGGCAAGGTATGGGTCTGCTCATCGGCGACCATCTGCAGGCGATGCTCGACCTTCCGCAGAAACAGATAGGCGGCATCGAGTTCGCTTTCGGCGAGGCTGTTGACCCAATGACCTTGCGAGAGCGCCGACAGGGTGGTCAGCGTGCGGCGGTCGCGCAATTCGGGATGGCGGCCGCCGGCGATCAGTTGCTGGGTTTGCACAAAGAATTCGATCTCGCGAATGCCGCCGCGGCCGAGCTTGATATTGTGGCCGGCGACCGCAATCTGGCCGTGCCCGCGATAGGCGTGAATCTGCCGCTTCATCGCGTGAATGTCGGCGAGCGCGGCGAAGTCCATGTATTTGCGCCACACGAATGGCGACAGCGCCTTCAGAAGCGTCTCGCCCGCTTCCAGATCGCCGGCGCAGGGACGCGCCTTGATCATCGCCGAGCGTTCCCAGTTCTGGCCGCGGTGCTCGTAATAATCGAGCGCGGCCGGCACCGAGATCGCAGCCTGCGTCGACGCCGGGTCGGGCCGCAATCTGAGATCGACCCGGAACACATATCCGTCCGGCGTGCGCTCCTGCAAAAGCTTCACAAGGCCGCGCGTCACCCGGATATAAAGCGCCGAGGGTTGGGTATCGGCTGGAATCGCGGGCGCTTCCGGGTCGTAGAAGACGATGAGGTCTATGTCGCTCGAATAGTTCAGTTCGAACGCGCCCATCTTGCCCATCGCGAGCACGATATAGCCGGAGCCGCGTTCCGGCTCCGCCGGATCAGGCGGGGTCAGCCGTCCGCGGCGCACCGCATCGCCGAGCAGAAAGCGGACCGCGCCCTGCACCATGCAGTCGGCGAGTTCGGTCAGCGCGCGCGTAACTTGCAGCACCGGCCAGACACCGCCGATGTCGCAGATCGCGATCAGCAACGCGGCTTCCGCCTTGGTGCGCCGCAGGAGCCGCATCGCCTCGGCTTCCTCGACCGTGACGGACAACGCGACGGCAACATCGGCCAGCAGTTTCTTGAGATGGCTTTCGGGATTGTCGCACAGCAGCCGCACAAGCCGGGCGGGTTCGGCACGAATGAGATCGGTAAGGTGCGGCGAATAGGCAAAGATCGCGGCAATCAGGTCGCGCGCTTTGGACGACGCCGCGAAGGCTTCGCGCAGGGCGCTCGCCTCCTCACCCGCATCGAGCCCGTCGATCCAGTCATCGACCCGCGCGCGGCTCTGCGGAGCATCGGCCAGATCGGGCGTTTCGCGAATGCGCGCCGCCAGCGGACCGCTCGCGGCACCGCCGGCCTCGGGCACCGCGTCCTGCGTAATTGCACCGGGATTCATCAAGGACCGGCATAGACCATCCGGCCGGAAAAGAGGAGGCTAACCGCCTTGCCCGTTACCGGGCTGCACCGGGACGATCGCGGCCTGCGGCAGCGGCCCGCCGCGCGGGAATTCCAGCACGGCCTTCAGGCCCGGCGCGTTGTCCTCGAGCCGCAATCCGCCACCATGCAGCCGGGCAACGGCCGATACCAGGCTCAGGCCTAATCCCGAACCGGGAATCGTGCGGCTTTCTTCCAGCCGGACAAAGCGCCCGATGGCTCGGCCCCGATCGCCTTCGGGGATGCCCGGCCCGCGGTCGCCAACGCTGAGCAGCACCCGATCGCCTTCGGCCCTCGCCGCGATGGTCACGCATGACGGCGTACCGTTCGCCTGCGCGGCCGGCGCCGCATACTTGATCGCATTGTCGACCAGATTGGCCAGAGCCTGGCTGATCAGTTCGCGATTGCCGCGCAACGGCACCGCGGCGGGCGCATCGACCTCGAGGGTCAGCCCCTGCTCTTCCGCCAGCGGCTCATACAATTCGCCGACCGCACGCGCCGCCTCCGCGGCATCGAAATCGACCATGTTGTCGCGTGCCTGGCCCGATTCGGCGCGCGCGATCATCAACAGCGCGTTGAAGGTCCGGATCAGCGAGTCGGACTCCTCGATCGTGCCTTCGAGCGCGGCGCGATAGTCCTGTTCGCTGCGCGAACTGCGCAAGGCCTCTTCGGCGCGGTTGCGAAGCCGTGTCAGCGGTGTCTTCAGGTCGTGCGCGATATTGTCGGTGACCTCCTTGAGGCCCCCCATCAGCGCCTCGATGCGGTCGAGCATCTCGTTCAGGTTATGGGCGAGTCGGTCGAGCTCATCGCCACTGCCGGCGACCGGAAGCCGGCCGGACAGATTGCCCCCCATGATTGTGCGCGCGGTCTCGGTCATGGCGTCGACACGGCGCAGGACACGCCGCGCCACAAAGAACCCGCCGACCAGTCCAAGCACGATAACCACCGCGGCGGACCACTTGCCGGCATCGAGCACCACCTGGAACAGCCGATCCCGCTCGTCCAGGTCGCGACCGACCAGAAGCCTGAAGCCGCCGGGCAAATGGTAGACCCGCACGAGCGCGCGATGCGGGTCCGAGGTCTCGCCTTCCTCGAGGCGCCGATACACGGTCTCCGCCCAGCCTTGCCGATCGAGCGCGCCGGTCGGCAGCGAGCCGACATTGCCTGCAAGGCCCTCGGAGCCGGGGGTGGTGACAAGATAGAGGCTGGAACCGGGCCGGCGTGACCGCGCTTCGACGACCAGCGTCAGCCGCCGGATCCCGCCGACATTGAAATGATCGACAAGCCCGCTGATCTCGGCGTCGACCACCTCGGTCACCTGCTCGGTGAACAGCCGCTTGGTGTTGAGCGCGAAATAGCCGAGCAGGAAAATCGCAAACAGCGCAAAGACGGTGAGATAGGCGAGCGTCAGCTTGAACGCGGTGGTCCGGACCAGCTTGCCCAGAGCCGTCGCCATCAGCCGCGCGCCGGCCCTGCTGCGCCTCGAAAGCACCGGCGCCCCTCCGCCAGGGCTTAGCTGCGCGATCCGTCGCGGATCATGTATCCGGCGCCGCGAATCGTGTGCAGAAGCGGTTGTGAAAAGCCCTTGTCGATCTTGGACCGCAGCCGGGAAATATGCACGTCGATAACGTTGGTCTGGGGATCGAAATGATAGTCCCACACATTTTCGAGCAGCATGGTGCGGGTAACCACCTGCCCGGCATGCTTCATCAGATATTCCAGCAGCCGGAATTCGCGCGGCTGCAGCACGACCTCGTCCTTGCCGCGCGTCACCCGATGCGACAGGCGGTCGAGTTCGAGATCCCCGACACGATAAACGGTTTCCTCGTTGCGGCCGCCGCGGCGGCGCGCCAGCACCTCGACACGGGCCAGCAGTTCGGAGAATGAATAGGGCTTGGGGAGATAATCGTCGCCGCCGGCGCGCAATCCCTTCACCCGGTCATCCACCTGGCCGAGGGCGGAGAGAATCAGGACCGGCGTTTCGACCTTCTTGGCGCGCAACTCGCCGATGACGGAAAGGCCGTCGCGCTTCGGCAGCATGCGGTCGACGATCAGCACGTCGTAATCGCCATCGAGCGCCATGGCGAGCCCCTCCTCGCCATCGGCCGCGTGGTCGGCAACATGGCCGGTCTCGCGGAAGGCGCGGACGAGATAATCCGCCGCATCGCGGTCGTCCTCAATGATCAGCAATCGCATCGTGTCGAATTGCCCCCTGGGCTCCGAGACGGAATCGCCTGTTACGGGGGAATTTGCAAGCGTTGCAGAGTTTTGAGTCAAGGACATGAGGGGGTGGCGACTTTACGCTACTCCGCCACCCCCTCAGCTGACCCCGAACCGGCAGGGGCGACGGTAGCCGGGCTCCGGGGCTAAGGCTCGCAATGTGCAGCGGGCCTTGAAGGCCCACCGGGTAATTTGCGGGGGCGGGCGTAAGCCCCCCCCCAGGGTTTCGTGGCACCGGCGGGGGCGACGGTAGCCGGAGTCACGTCCCTTTCTCGTTGCCGCGGCAAACCTGCCGCGGCGATTTCATCAGGCGCGGCCGGCCGGCAGCGCCACAAAACGGGTGCCCTCACCCGACTTCACGCGCATCAGCACGTGCTCCTTGCCCGAATTCCGCGCGGACTGA
>JBIQKQ010000022.1:0-30676 GCA_044506365.1 Hyphomicrobiales bacterium | reverse complement strand
GATAGGCCGCGCCGATCCACTTGAGTGCGGTGAACACCAGCGCCGACGCGGCGACAAGAGTCCGGGCCCATCCGATGAAATTCAAGTTGCGCACGGAAACTCTCCTGCAAGCGACGGCTATGTTGGTGGTTCTATCATGATGCTGCTGAGCGGCAGCCGCTTTTTTCCGATCGTACCGCGCGATGATGATTCGGTGTCAACCCGAACGCGGCCTAACCGCTTTCTGCTCGCGCTCTTGCGCGACAAGAGAGGTCAACACCCGCAGCCGGCGCCCATCGGCTCGCCGATCCGGTGGATGCCGCATTCCGTGCGGCCCGAGTTGCGCCAGCGGCCCGACCGTGGCGCTTCGCCCTCGCGAGTGCGGCTGGTGCAGGGCATGCAGCCGACCGAGGAAAATCCAACCTTCTCCAGCGGATGACGCGGCAGTCCCTCGGCCTCGAAGACAACCTCGATGTCCTTTCGGGTCAATGCAGCAAGCGGATTGAACTTCAGGAGCCGGCCGTCGCTTTCGACATGGGCTATCGCCGCACGCGCCCCGCCCTGGAACCGCTTGCGTCCGTTCATCCATCCGTCGAAGGCGCCGAGCGCATCCGACAGCGGGCGAACCTTGCGAATATGGCAGCAGCTGTCGACATCGCGCTGCCACAGATCGCGCCCGGGATCGCGCCGCTCGACGAGTTCGAGCCGCGGCTTGAGCGAGCGCACGTCGGATAATCCAAAAAAGTCGACCAGCCGGTCGCGATAGTCGAGGGTCTCCTCGAACAGCATGCCGGTATCGAGAAACAGCACCGGCAGCGCTGGATCGACGTCGGCGACATATTTGAGGAGCACCGCCGATTCCGTCCCGAACGAGGAGACGATCGCGAGCCGCCCCGCCGGGACGGCCTCGACGGCCTTTTCGATCACCACCGCCGGCGACGCGGACGCTAGCGCCTCGTTCAGGCGGGCGACGCGGACGCTCAGCAGTTCGGGAGCGGTCATCAGGCAGGCTCGGTCACGGCAAGGTTCTGTGTTGAAGCAGGGAAAAGCCGGCGGCGCAATGCACTCGCCGCCCCATCAGCCGCAGGTTGATAGAACACGTTGTATCGCTGCAACGCGTCCCAAAAAGCCTTGGCATCCTCGGGCTTTCTGACCTCGAAGGCGTCGAACCCGGCGCGGTGCAGGAACAGGAACTGGTCGCGCAATACGTCCCCTGTCGCTCGCAATTCGCCGCGGAACCCGTAGCGTTCGCGCAATGCGCGCGCCTGGCTGTAGGCCCTGCCGTCCTTGAACGCCGGAAACACGAGCGCAATCAGCGCCAGGCGATCGAGATAGGGGACAAGTTCGCCGATGTCGCGGTCGTTCGGCCAGATCACACCGGTCGGTCCCCTTCGCGCAAGGATGTCCCGCGCACCGGCCAGCAATCGGCCCGCGGACAGGATCAGCGCACGCGCGTCCGGCACCGGTGCATCGTCGGAGATGCGCGCATAACGATCCTCGATCCACCGGCCATTCTTAATGAGCGGCATAGACGCGTTCCTTGAATGGCTCGACACCGACCCGTCTGACCGTGTCGATAAACAGTTCATCCGGCCGCGCCCGCAACGCGACATAGGCCGAGACCACATCCTCGATCACATCGGCGACCTGTTCGTACGGCACGGCCGGACCGAGCAACGTGCCGAGCCCGGCCTGCTCGTCGGCCCGCCCCCCGAGCGTGATCTGATAGAATTCCTCGCCGTTCTTCTCGACGCCGAGAATGCCGATATGGCCGACATGATGGTGGCCGCAGGCATTGATGCAGCCCGAAATGTTGATGTGCAGGCGGCCGATATCGCGCGCGGCTTCGAGATTGCGAAAGCGCCGGGTCAACTCCTGCGCGATCGGAATGGAACGCGCATTGGCGAGGCTGCAATAATCGAGTCCCGGGCAGGCGATGATATCGGAGACAAGGCCGACATTGGCGGTCGCGACGCCGATCGCATCGAGCGCCCGGAACAGCGCCGGCAGGTCGCGCTGGCGCACATGCGGCAACACCAGATTCTGCTCATGCCCGACCCGGATTTCGCGCGACGAATAGCGGTCGGCGAGATCGGCGATTGCGTCCATCTGCTCCGCCGTCGCATCGCCCGGCGGTGCGCCGACCGGCTTGAGCGACAGCGTGACGATCGCATAGCCCGGCATGCGATGCGGGGCGACAGAATTGGCGTACCAGAGGTCGAATGCGCGGTCGGATGACCGTTCGGCTGCCAGCGCCTCGCTTTCGTCGGGCAGGATGTCGTATTCGGGATAGCGGAAGCGCGACGCAATGTCGGCAATGACCGCGTCGTCCAGCACAAGCGCTCCGTCCCGGATCGCCCGCCATTCGTTTTCGACCGCCGCGGCGAATGCCTCCGCACCGAGGTCGTGCACCAGGATCTTGATGCGCGCCTTGTAGATGTTGTCGCGCCGTCCGTAGAGATTGTAGACGCGCAGGATCGCCTCGACATAGCTCAACAGATCGCGCTTGTGCAGGAACGGCTTGATGGACTTGCCAATGAACGGCGTGCGCCCGAGCCCGCCGCCGACCACGACCTCGAAGCCGGCCTCCCCGGCCGCGTTCCGGTGCAGACGCAGCCCGATATCATGGATCCGGATGGCGGCCCGATCCTGCGCGGCCGCGGTCACGGCGATCTTGAACTTGCGCGGCAGGAACGAGAATTCCGGATGCATGGTCGAATGCTGCCGCAGGATTTCGGCATAGACGCGCGGGTCTTCCACCTCGTCGGGGGCAACGCCCGCCCATTGATCGCTGGTGACATTGCGGATGCAATTCCCGCTGGTCTGCATGGCATGCAGATGCGTTTGCGCTAGTGTCGCCAGCACCTCCGGCATGTCTTGAAGTTTGATCCAGTTGAACTGGATGTTCTGGCGCGTGGTGAAATGCCCGTAGCCGCGATCGTAGCGGCGTGCGACATGCGCGAGCGTGCGCAACTGGTCCGATGACAGCGAACCATACGGGATCGCGACACGCAGCATGTAGGCGTGAAGCTGCAGATAGACGCCGTTCATCAGCCGCAGCGGCTTGAATTCGTCCTCGGTGAGCGCGCCTGACAGCCGACGCGCAATCTGGTCGCGAAACTCGGCGACCCGGTCGGCAAGCAGCGCGCGATCGAATTCGTCGTAGATATACATGGCTCAGGCGGCCTCGCTGCCCGGCAGCGCGAAGGTCGGACCGGCGACCCTGATCCGCTCGCGCAGATTTCCGGGGCGGATCTCATGTCCGTCCACGATGACCGGGGCGATATAGGCGCCGACAGCGTCGATGTCGTTCGCACTCGCATCCTTGAGCAGCGCGGTCGCGGTTTCGGCTTCCGTCGTCACCAGTGCTTCTGCAAGCGACGTCGACCAGCCGCGGCCCTGCGTGCGGTACACCACCGCGCCGTCACCGAGCCGGTTGCCGGTGATCACCACCGGCCCCTTGATCTTGAGTTTGCGCTCCTGCGGGGCGGTCATGCGGCGATCTCCAGGAGTTCGACCGCCTCTTTCCAGGCGCGCGAATGCGCGACGACCTCGCCCACCACAATCAAAGCGGGCCCCTCGCCTGCCGCAGCCGCGAGCGCGGGCAGTTGGGACAATGGGCCGGTGAGGCTGCGGGAATCGGGTCGCGTGCCGCGCGCCAGCACCGCGACGGGTGTCTGCGGATCGCGGCCGGCGGCGACCAATCCGTCGCGGACGGAGGCGGCCGCGGTCAGGCCCATATAGACCGCGACCGTGGTGGCGCGATCGGCGAGACTGGACCAGTCGATGCTGTCCGCACCCTCGGCGGTGTTGGCGGTCACGATGGACAGCCGCGTCGCCTCCTGCCGCAATGTCAGCGGCAGGCCCGCTTCGGCCGCGCAGCCGAGCGCCGCGGTGATGCCGGGCACGATCGTCACGGTGATGCCGGCGGCTTCGAGCGCCTCGCGCTCCTCGCCGCCGCGGCCGAAGATGAACGGATCGCCGCCCTTCAGCCGCACGACATTGCGGCCGGCTTTCGCCTCGGCGATCAGCCGGCGATTGATGGCCTCCTGGCCGATACCGGGGTGACCGTTGCGCTTGCCGACATGAACGATCCGCGCATCCCGCCGGACCCGGCCGAGGATTGCAGACGACACCAGATCGTCGGTGAGAACAACATCCGCCGATTGCAGAGCATGAAGTGCTCTGAGCGTCAGGAGATCGGGATCGCCGGGACCGGCCCCGACGATCTGGACATGACCTTGAGGCGGGGCCTGCAGTCCGGCCCGTTCGATGTCGATGATCAGCGCGGCTTCCGCCTTGGCGCTGCGGCCGGCCAGAAACAGCGCCCCGATCGGCCCGTCGATCACCCGCTCCCAGAACAGCCGGGTCGAAAATCCGTGATGGCGCAAGGCGTTGAGCTGCTCACGATAGCGGCCCATGAATGTTGCGAATTCACCGATCCGTTCGGGCAAAATTGCCTCAATCTTTTCGCGAAGCCGCCGCGCGAGCACCGGCGACGTTCCGCTCGTGCCGATCGCGACCACGACCTCACCGCGGTCGACGATCGAGGGAAAGATGAAGGTGGAGAGATCGGGCCGGTCGACGATATTGACAGGCAGGTTCATAGCGCGGGCTTGTTTGGCAAGCTGCTCATCGATCGCCTTGCCCGCCGATGCGACGAGCGCGATCGCGCCGATAAAATCCTCATGCGAAGGCAGGCCAATCCGCAGATCAGTACCGCCGGCCTCTGCGTTATCGATATCGTCGGCCGAGATGACGTGCCACCGAATGGCGGCTCCGGCTGCTTTGAGGATGCGCAGCTTCGCCAATGCCTCCGGCCCCTGTCCGACCAGGATGATTGGTCCGGCGGCGAGATCGAAATACAGCGGCAGGAAACGCATTCGCAGGCTCCGTTCGCGCGTGCGCACAAGGCGCGTGTGCTGGCGTCCTGTATGGCACCGCAGCCGCAAAATGTTCTGCCGAAGTTGAAACCAAAGTTGGAAAATGCCACTCCGCATGCGCTCCCGCGAAGAAGAGCTGTTCCTATGTTGTCGAAACGCGTCTCAGCTTCGATCGGTGTTGTCGAAACGCGTCTCAGCTTCGATCGGGCAACGAAAAAGCCCCGGCCAGAGCCGGGGCTCGTCGCGTGAGAGTGGCGATCAGTCCGCGATTACTGGTTCGGACTTGCCGGCCGGGACGGCGCGGTGCGCTCCGCGGGGGGCGTGCTCGGAGTTGCCTTCGGAGCCGGATTGGAATTCGTGGATGGCGTCGGCGACGACTGGCCGGTGGTAGCCGATGGTTGTCCGGTGTCGGCGGTTCGATCACCGTCACCGCCCAAGAAGGTCAGTGCAATGAGCAACACCGCAAGCGCCGCAATGCCGCCGATGATCCAGTTCCAGTTGAAGCCCCGGTTTGCGGCGTATCCGGCCTCATGGGACGCCGGCCGTTTCGGATCCAGCCTGTTGGGATCGTAGTCGGACATAGGGTGTTTCTCCTTCGTTAGAGTGCCGTTTCGCCGGCACGCTCCACCGACAACCGCTCAGTCTTGGAGAGGTTCCTCAAAACGGTTTGAACAATGCGCAGGGCATAGCGACCGGCTGACCCGCCGATCACATCTGTTACATTGTCGCGATGTTCGTGATCCGAGAGCTGGTTCGCGTGAACTGTCATCGCAGTGGCAAGCGAGAGCATCGCTGGAATATCAATTCAAGCCACTCCGTTTCGGCGGCAATTGGGGCGTTCTGACCTGCCCGATTGCGGCCGAGGTTGCAGTCGATAGGATCGGGCATGATCACGATGCGCGATTCGATGATACACCGGCGGCAGTTCCTGACAGGCGCGCTCGCAACCTCGACGTTGGTCGTTCCTCCGTATGAATTGCTCGCGCAGAGTGCGTCGCAGCCATTCGAGCGATGGGTTTCGATTTTCCGCTCGAAGGCACATGCCCGCGGAATTTCGCACGCGACCTACGACCGTGTCATGAACGGGTTGAAGCCGGACATGGCCGTGTTCGCGCTGGAGCGCGCACAGCCCGAGTTCAAGGAACAGCTCTGGCAATATCTCAACCGCCGCGTCTCGGAATGGCGCATCGTCACCGGTCGCGAACGCGCCAGACAGTATGCGGGCCTGTTCGACAAGCTCGAAAGAGATTTCGGGGTGTCGCGCGCGACGCTGCTCGGGCTCTGGGGGATGGAAACCGCCTACGGCGATCCGGTCGTCTTCCAGAACCACATGCGTCCGGTCTTCCCCTGTCTTGCCGCACTTGCCTGGGGCGAGCCGCGTCGCCGTTCCTATTGGGAGACCGAACTCATCAATGCATTGCGCATCGTCGAGCGCGGCTGGTCCAATCCGCCCGAGATGCGCGGCTCCTGGGCCGGCGCAATGGGCCATACGCAGTGGATGCCTGAAGTCTGGCTCAATATCGGCGCCGATTACGACGGAGACGGCCGCGTCAATCCGTTCGGGCGGCCGGACGATGCGCTCGCAGGCACCTGCCGCTACCTCATTCAGCGCGGCAAATACCGGCGCGGCGAGCCGTGGGGCTACGAGGTGAAGGGCCCAACGCCATCCGGATCGCGCAGCTATGCGGCCTGGCAAAAAGCCGGCGTCGTGCGCGCGGACGGCAAGCCCTATCCAGTCCCCGGCGCGCAAGCACGTGGTTGGGTGCCCGTGGCGGGCGGTCCGAAATTCCTGATCGGCGCCAATTTCAACGCGGTAAAGAGCTATAATCCGTCCATGAATTATGCGCTCGCGATCTGCCATCTCGGCGATCGCGTCTTGGGTGGCGGGCCATTCGTACAGGATTTTCCAAATAGCGAACGGGCGCCCACGCTTGCCGAGGTGCAGGAGATCCAGACCCGCCTGACGAGGCTGGGTTTCGACACCGGCGGAACCGACGGCCGCGTCGGCCTGCAGACCATGCGTGCGGTGGCGAATTTCCAGCGCAAGGTCAGCATGGAACCCGATGGCTATGCGGGCGTCAAACTGCTCGCGCGGCTGCGGCAGGCTTCGTCGGCTGGCGCGCGCTGACTGCGGACGGAATCCGCGACGAGGTCAGATTGCCACCGCGCGAGGCGATCCAAGCGGTCAGGAACGTGATGAAGGCTTTCACCTTGAGCGGCGTCTCCGGTACACGCGGGTAGACCGCGATCAGCGGGCGAGCCGGAACGCGATAGCGCGGAAACAGCGTCACCACGTTTCCGGCTGCAAGGTCGTCGGCCACGACGTAGCGGGGCAGCAGCGCGGCGCCGAGCCCGGCAATCGCCGCCTTGCGCAGGGCAAGCGCACTGTTCGAAGAGAACGTGCCCGTAACCTTCACGCTCACCGCTCCGCGCGGTCCCTCGAACCGCCAGAGCCGGTCGTTCGGCAGCGCCGTCTCGTGCAGCAGACAGGGAAAGCGCGCGAGGTCTGCGGGCGTACCTGGGCGGCCTTCGCGGAGCAGGATCGAGGGCGCCGCGCATACCACCCAGTCCATGGCCGCGATCGGCGTCTCACTGAGCGACACATTGCGCGCCCGGCCAAATTGCAGCGCAAGATCAAAGCCGCGCTTGCCGAAATCGGGCGGCTGGAACGACACGTTCTCGAGGATGAGCTGCACATGAAGCTTCGGCTGCGCCCGCGCAAAGGCAATGATGGCGTCGGCGAGATGCAGCGCACCGAACGATTTCGGTGCTGCGAGCCGCAGATTTCCGGAAGGTTCGGCCGGTGTTGCGACCAGCGCCCGCTCCTGCCCCTCGATGTCGCGGAACAATTGTTCGCAGAAGGACAGATACGAACGGCCCGCATCGGTAAGATTGAGCGAACGCGTGGTGCGATGCAGGAGGCGAACGCCCAGCCGGTCCTCCAGCATCGCCACATGACGCGAAACGAGAGCACGCGACAGCCCCAGCTGATTGGCGGCGGTTGTAAAGCTGCCGGCGCGCGCAACCCGCACGAAAGTCTCCATCGAGCGGAAACGGTCCATCGCGATTGTTCAATCCGCTGCAACAATGATGTTCGCATTTATCGGCTTCTATGAGCGAATGCCAAAGTGCTAGGGTGGCGTCAAGAAGGCGGGCCGGAAGCCCGCGCCCAGGGACGGGGACGCCGTGATCAACCGAGCCGGCTATTGCATTTGCGTTCGTCCGCGCGAAAGCGGGGACAGGGCCTGTCTGCATTCCAGCCGGAATTTACACGCGAGCTGCGCGCGGCTTCGATGCTGGTCCGCGCATGAACGCAAAGATGGCGCCTGTTCGAGTCGATCTGCATGACTAAACACACCACCTCGCAAACCGGCGCAGCGCTGGTCGAAACCCCGGTCGCGGCCGGCGTTAATGCGCCTGCCTTTGGCAGCGACGTGGTCGCACAGACATTGCGCGATCTCGAACTGCCCTATGTCGCGCTCAATCCAGGCGCAAGCTATCGCGGGCTGCACGACTCGCTCGTCAATTTCCTTGGCAACCAGCGTCCGCAGATACTGCTCTGCCTACACGAAGAGAGCGCAGTCGCGATCGCGCAAGGCTATGCCAAGGTGACAGGCCGGGCGATGGGCGCGATCGTGCATTCCAATGTCGGCCTGATGCACGCCACCATGGCGATCTTCAATGCCTGGTGCGATCGCATGCCGGTCGTCGTACTGGGTGCCACCGGCCCGGTCGATGCAGTCAAACGCAGGCCCTGGATCGACTGGATACATACCGCGCGCGATCAGGGTGCGCTGGTGCGCGGCTATGTCAAATGGGACGACCAGCCGGCCTCCCCCGCCGCCGCGCGCGAAGCGCTCATTCGCGCGGCCAACATCGCCAACGCGATGCCGCAGGGTCCGGTCTATGTGAATCTCGATGCCGAGATGCAGGAGGCCAAGCTCCCCGAGCCACTGCCGCCCCTCGATGTGTCGCGCTACCGGCCGCGCCTGTCGTCGGCGCCGGATGCGGCGATGGTCAATGAGGTGGCCGAGCGGCTGCGGCAGGCAAAGCATCCGGTGATCCTTGCCGGACGCGCCTCGCGGAGACTCGATGCATGGACCGCGCGGGTGGCGCTCGCGGAAGCGCTGGGCGCGCGCGTGCTGACCGACCTGAAGATCGGCGCGTCCTTTCCGACCGATCACCCGCTGCATGTCGGCGCGCCTGGCATGCTGCTGCCCGATGCCGACGGTCTCGCTGCGCTCGCGCAAGCCGACGTGATCCTGAGCCTCGACTGGGTTGATCTCGGCGGCACGCTGAACGCGGCGAAAAGCGACGCCTTCGTGATCTCGGCCTCGCTCGACCGGCATATTCACAATGGCTGGAGCATGGATTACCAGGCGCTGCCGCCGGTCGACACGCTGATCTCGGCCGACCCGGACGAGGCGGCGATCGCGCTGTCGGCGGCAATCGGCGCGCCGTCGCAGCCGGCGGCGCGCCCGGCGGCGCCGCGCGCAATGGCGCAGCCCGCGAGCAGCAGCACGCTCACGGTCGAAGCCCTCGCTTATGCCCTGCGCCAGGCCGTGGGGACGCGCGATGTCTCGCTGACCCATCTGCCGCTGTCCTGGAACGGCGCCTGGTGGCCGTTTCGCCATCCGCTCGATTTCCTCGGATCGGACGGCGGCGGCGGCATTGGCGGCGGACCCGGCATTTCCGTCGGCGCCGCACTCGCGCTGAAGGGTTCGGGCCGCTTGCCAATCGCGATTTGTGGTGACGGTGACTACCTCATGGGCGTCACCGCACTCTGGACAGCGGCGCATTACCGCATTCCGCTGCTGATGGTGATCGCCAACAATCGTTCCTTCTTCAACGACGAACTGCATCAGGAGCGCGTCGCCCGAATGCGAAACCGGCCGGTGGAGAACCGCTGGATTGGGCAGCGCATCTCCGATCCCGATATCGATCTCGCCGCGATGGCGCGTGCGCAGGGCGCGGAGGGTTTTGGTCCGATCCGCACCGATGCGGAGCTTGCTGCTGCGCTGCGATCGGCGATAGCCGCTGTCGAAGCTGGTGGCGTCGCGGTGGTCGATGCCCGCGTCGAACCGGGCTATGCTCCGGCAACGACCGCGGCCATGACCAGAAAAGCCGAGTGAGTTTTGGGGAAGACATGTCCGCCGCACCCGCCCCCGTTATCCGTTCTGCCGCCACCTCCTCAAGCGCGGAGCCCATTCTCGTCGTCAAGGAGGTGACCAAGCATTTCCGCACGCCCGACGGCGTCGTGACCGCTGTCGACGACGTGTCGCTCAGCGTGCGGCAGGGTGAGTTCCTGGCCGTGATCGGTCCGTCCGGCTGCGGCAAGTCGACCCTTTTCAACGTGGTCGGCGGCCTGCTCGGCGACTACGAAGGCGAGGTCACGGTCGCGGGCGAGCGCATCACCGGGCCGCATGCCTCGGTCGGGATGGTGTTCCAGGAGGAATCCACCTTTCCCTGGCGGACCGTGATCGAGAATGTTTCGTTCCCGCTTGAGATCGAGGGCATGCCGAAGGCGAAGCGCCACGACAAGGCGCGGCACTTCATCGACATGGTCGGTCTGAGCGGCTTCGAGAACCGCTATCCGGCCGAGCTTTCGGGCGGCATGCGCCAGCGCGTCTCGCTCGCGCGCACGCTCGCGTCCGAGCCGAAAATCCTCTTGATGGACGAACCGTTCGCGGCACTCGACGAGCAGACACGGCTCCTGCTCGGCGACAAGGTGTTGCAGATCCAGCAGGAGCTGAAGCAGACCACTCTGCTTATCACCCACAACATCACCGAGGCGGTGCAGCTCTCCGACCGCATTCTCGTGATGACGTACCGGCCCGGCAAGATCAAACGCATCGTCGACATTGACCTGCCGCGCCCGCGCAGCTCCGAAATCGTCGGCAGCGACGCCTTCGGCCACTACGTCGCGCAGATCTGGTCGGACCTTCGCGAAGAGGCCAGCCGCGGCCTGTCCGACGATGAGAGCCGCGCACGGCTCACGCCGGGGCGGCGCAAGTGAGCGCGGCCGCACTCGCCCGCTCGCGGACGGCGCCGATCCTGCTCGGGATCGGCACCTTCGCCGCCCTTGTTGCGCTGATGCAGGTGCTGGTCGAAACCGGCATCCTGAACCGCTTCATCGTGCCGCCGCCCTCGGACGTGGCCCTCGCCTTCGAACGCGTCATTATGGAGGAGCAGGTCGTCAGTCGATTCCTGCTCACCATGCGCGAATGCATTTCAGCAGCGGCGCTGCTCGCGGTATTCGGCATTTCGATCGGCACGCTGCTCTACAAGGTGAACATCCTGCGGCAGGCGACCGAAACCTGGGTGGCGGCCGCGGCGGCAGCGCCGACCGTGCTGATGTATCCGCTGTTCATGGTGATCTTCGGCCGCTCGGCCACCACCATCATCATGATGGGTTTTGTCGCAGGGCTACCGGCGGTGATCCTGAAAACCATCGAAGGGCTGTCGGAAACCAAGCGCGTATTGTTGAATGTCGGCCGCAGCTTCAACCTGACGCCGTGGCAGCTGTTCTGGAAAATCCAGTTCCCTTCGGCGCTGCCGACAATCTTCACAGGCTTCAAGCTCGGGCTGATCTTCGCGCTGATCAATGTCGTAGGCGTGGAATTTCTGATCAATTTCGGCGGGCTCGGGCAGCTCATCAACGATCTCGCCGAACGCTATGACCTCGCGGGCACCTATGCCGCGATCTGTTTCGTGATCCTCGTGAGCGTGTGTTTCTTCGTCGTGGTGGAGTGGTTCGAGCGATGGCTGACGCGGGCCGCCTGACACAAGCGACCAGATTGCGTTCGCCGGCGATTGGCCCGGTGACGCTGGTTCGCATCGCGATCATCGCCGCCATTCTGGTCGGCTGGGAAGCGCTCGCGCAATCGGGCCTGCTCTATCGCGACGTGGTGCCATCGCTAATTGCCATCGGCAAGGCGATCATCGCGCTGCTCACCGATCCGGACTATTACTGGCATCTCGGCGTCACGGCCTACGAGGTCGCGGCGGCACTCGCCATCGGTGGGATCAGCGCCATCCTGGTCGGGCTCGTTCTCGGCGGCAACAGGTTCCTGAGCCGCGCCTACGAGCCGTATCTGTATTATCTCGGCCCAACCCCGAAAATCATCTTCTTCCCGATCATGATCATGTGGTTCGGGGTTGGTCCGCCGTCCAAAATCGCGCTTGGCACCCTCTCCTGCTTCTTCCCGATCGCGCTGTCGGTTGCGGCCGGCATGCGTCAGATCGAGCCGGTGCTGATCCGCGTCGGCAAGAGCTTCCGCGCCAATGCGTGGCAGATGGCCACCAAGGTCTACCTGCCGGCAATGCGGCACCCGATCATCAACGGCGTGCGGCTCGGCCTCGGCGTCGGCCTGATCGGCACCCTGCTCGCAGAAACCAAGCTGTCGAACCGCGGCATCGGGTTCCTGATCATCCAGGCCTACAGCCTATTCGACATGCCGCGGATGTACGCGATGCTGATCGTGCTGTTCGTGCTGGCGATCGCCGCCAATGCGCTGGTCGGACGGCTCGGCGGGCTCGACCGGATCAAGCGGTTCTGAGAAAAAAAGGAGGACAACGATGAGCAGTTTCCGGACGCTGTTGGTCGCGGCAGCAACGGTCACGGTTGCATTCGCGCAGGCGTCGCCGACGCTCGCGCAGGACAAGCTCAAGCTGGCAATCGGCCAGCGCGGCAACTGGGACACAGCGATTTCTCACGTGGGCGAGAAGGCCGGCATCTTCAAGAAGCACGGCATCGAACTGGACATGACCTACACGTCGGGGTCGGGAGAAACCCTGCAGCCGGTGATCTCCAATTCGGTCGATATCGGGCTTGCGATCGGCACCATGGGCGCGATTTCGGCATTCGCCAAAGGCGCGCCGGTGCGCGTGATCGGCGCGGAAGCCACGGGTGCCGCCGACTACTGGTATGCGAAAACGGATTCCGGCATCAAGACCCTGAAGGACACCAACGGCAAAACCATTGCCTTCTCCTCGCGTGGGTCGTCGACCAACTCGATCGTGCTCGCCTTCATCAATGAGTTCAAGCTGACGGCGAAGCCGCAAGCGACCGGCTCGCCGCCCGCAACGCTGACCGCGGTCATGACCGGTCAGGTCGATGTCGGCTGGGCCGCCCCGCCCTTTGGCCTGAAGGAAATGGACGAAGGCAAGATCAATCTGGTGGCGCGGGCGACCGACGCCAAGATCGTCGCCGGCCAGACCATCCGCGTGATCGCGGTGAATGCGGAGACGCTCAAGACCAAGCGCGACGCGCTGATGCGCTACATGCAAGCCTATCGCGAGACCATCGATTACATGTATTCGAGCGATCAGGCGCTGAAGGACTATGCCGAGTTTGCCAAAATCGATGTCGCGATGGCCAAGCGCGTGCGCGACGAGTTCTTCCCGAGAACCATCGTGCAGCCCGACGAGATCAAGGGTCTCGACACGCTGATCCCGGAAGCCGTGACGCTGAAATTCATCGACAAGCCGCTGACCAAGGAACAGCTCGCCGAGCTGTTCCAGGTCCCCCTCAAGAAGTAACTTTGTAGCTCCGGGCGCGGCGCAGATCGCCGCGCCCGTAATACGAAACTCATATCTTCGCGCTCTCCAGCGTCGCCGGATGGAACAGTTCCTCCGGCGTGACAAGACGCGATGACAGCCCCTGCGCATGATGGTGGCGGAAGAACGTCTCCAGCACGTGGCGATTCGCCGGCACGCCGTAGGACCAGTAATCCTCGCCCATCAGCGCCCGCGCCTCCAGGATGCGCTCCTCGATGAAGGGCAGCGTCACCTTCACCGCCGACACGTCGGCGAGGCGCTCCATCGCAATCGCCTTCGACTGCTCGAATGCTTTCAGCACCGCGGCGGGGAGCCAGGGATGCTTCTCGGCCAGCGTCTTGCGCACGCCGACGATATGCATGATCGGGAAGATCCTGGTGCGCTTGTAATAGTCCTTCGCCGCCGCTTCCGGGTCGGGGAACAGCCAGCCGACATTGGGCGTATCCGGCGGCAAGGCCGGCGCGCGTGGCGCCATGAAGGCATCGATCTCGCCCGACGCGAGCATTCCTGAAATGGTCTTGCCCTCGGGCGCGTCTTCGAGCCGTACATCCTTCGGCAGGTTAAGCTTGATCTTCTCGGGCCGTCCCGCATGGGCGATGCCGCCGCGCACCCAGGTGATATCCGAAGGCTTGACGCCGAATTCATCCTCAAGCAGCGCGCGCGCCCATACCACCGCGGTGAGCTGATATTCGGGCAGGCCCATGCGCTTGCCCTTCAGGTCCTGCGGTGTCTTGATCCGGTCGGTCCGCACATAGATCGAGGTGTGGCGAAAGCAGCGCGACAGAAAAGCGGGCACCCCGACATAGGGGAAATTGCCGTCCGCCGTCTTGACCGTGGAGCTCGACAGCGACAATTCGCAGATATCGAAATCGGTGGTCTTGAAGGCGCGGAAGAAAATCTCTTCCGGGGACAATGTCATGAACACCGGATCGACACCGTCGATCTGCACGGCCCCGTCGATCAGCGGGCGGTTGCGGTCATAATCGCCGATGGCGACGGATAGATTGAGCTTGGACATGCGGACCTGCTTCGGTAGCCATTCCTGTCATGGCCGGGGCGTGTCCCGGCCATCTGCGTCTTGCCATTCATAACGGCGTGGCTGCGCGGCACAAGGCCGGCCATGACAGCGCGGGAATGCAAAAAGCGCTAGGCGATTTGCGCGACATCCAGCAAGCGCATCTGCACGCGCTCGGCGCCCTGCCAGCGATCGGCCGAGAGTTGCCCCGCGACGTGCATCGCCTGCCCCCGGCCTGCCATCAGCGCGCGGCCGAGTTCGGTATCGGCGCAACGGAACGCGATTGCATTGACGAAGGCACCATCCGGGCTGCGCAGCCGGGCGCGAATGTGCTGGCCACCGACCACATCGGCAAACGCGATCGTATGCGCTGGCAGCGCAAAGACCGGATCGGGGTTGCCGGCGCCGAACGGCCCTGCGCGCAGCATGGACGCGCAAAACTCAAGGTTGACCGCAGCTGCGCTGAGTGCGCCATCGATCAGCAGCGCCTCGTCTCGTCGCGCCACCTCGACCGCTTCGCCGAGGGCCGCTTCCAGATAGGCGCGGAATTCCGCGAGCCGCTCCCGGCGGAGCGTAATCCCGGCCGCCATAGCGTGACCGCCGCCCTTGATCAGCATACCGTCAGTCACCGCCTGCCGAACCGCGCGTCCAAGATCAACGCCCGCAATCGAGCGGCCCGAACCGGTGCCGATGCCGCCGGCGCCGAGAGCGATGGCGAAGGCGGGCCGGCCGAATTTTTCCTTCAGCCGCGCGGCGACGAGACCGGCAATGCCCGGATGCCAGCCTTCGGACGCGGTCACCACCACGGCGCCTTTGTCCTCGAGGCCGAGCGAGGCTATTGCCTCCGCTTCCGCCTCGGCCAGCATGTGCTGCTCCATCGCTTGCCGCTCGCGGTTGAGCCGGTCGAGCTCCACGGAGATTCGCGCAGCTTCGGTCGGGTCCTGCTCCAGCAGCAGATTGGCGCCGAGATCGGCACGACCGATGCGGCCCCCGGCATTGATGCGGGGCCCGAGCAGGAATCCGAGATGATGGGGTTCGGGCGGCCCGTCAAGCCGCGCCGCATCCATCAGCGCGGTGAGCCCCACATTCTCGCGCCGCCTCATCGAGATCAGCCCCTTCGACACGAACGCGCGGTTGAGTCCGCGGAGTGGAACCACGTCCGCAACGGTGCCGAGCGCGACGAGATCGAGCGCGGCGAGCAGATCGGGCTCGGTCCGCGCGTCGAAAAAGCCGCGGCCGCGTAATTCGCGGTTCACGGCAACGAGTGTCATGAAAACGAGGCCGACTGCGGCCAGATGGTTGAGGCCCGACAGGTCGTCGAGCCGGTTCGGATTAACGATCGCGAGCGCGGGCGGCAGCACCGGATTGCATTGATGGTGATCGATCACGACCGTGTCGAGGCCGAGCCTGCGCGCTTCCGCGAGCGGCTCCAGCGAGGTCGTGCCGCAATCCACGGTCACCAGCAGCGTCGCGCCGCGATCAGCCAGCGCCCGCACGGCCTCCACATTGGGACCATATCCCTCGAACAGGCGATCCGGGATGTGGATGATCGGCGAAAGACCGAGATGGCGGAGATAGCGCGCGAGCAGCGCCGACGACGTAGCACCGTCCACGTCATAATCGCCGAAGATTGCGACGGTCTCGCCGCGTTGAACGGCATCGGCAATGCGAGCAGACGCTTCCCGCATTCCGGTCAGCGTATCCGGATCGGGCATCAGCCGCTTTACCGCCGGATCGAGATAGCTTTCCGCATCCGCAGGCTCGACGCCGCGCCCGGCGAGGATGCGCGCCAGCATCTCCTGTATGCCGTGGCGCTGGGCGATGGCGAGCGCAAGCGCATGACCGCGCGCATCGAGCCGGTCGCGCCAGGCGCGCCCGCGCGCGGACTTTTCAACTCCAAGAAAGAAGCGCGATGGCGCCTCCGGCGTAAGTGCCAGGGCTCGCATGGGAACGGGCATCGGAACGCGGCCGAATCAGTTTTCAGAAGAGCTTGCGATACTGGATGAAACCGGAGCGCTCCGCCAGCTTGTCATAGAGCGCACGTGCCGTTCGGTTGTCTTCCTTGGTCAGCCAGTGCACGCGGCTCGCGCCATGTGCGCGCGCCGCCTGTTCCACCGCTTCGATCAGCGCGCGTCCGGCGCCCAGCCCGCGCGCATCGGGCACGACGAACAGGTCCTGCAGGTAGCAATAGTCGCCGATCGTCCAGCATGACCTGTGGAACAGATACTGCACGATGCCGACCAGCCGCCCGTCCAGATGCGCGCCGAGCACGAACATCGGCTCTTTCGGGTCGTGCAGCCGCTGCCACAGTACATCGGTTGTCTCGGGCGAAACCTGCGACTCGTAGAAAGCCAGATAGCCCTGCCACAGCGGCTCCCAGGCGGCACGCTCGTCCGGCGTGAGCGCGCGAATGTCAAGCTCAGGCGGCGGCTTCGGCATGGATGCGAAGAAGCTCCGGGATGGTGGTGGGGTCCCTGCGGCCGAAGCCGCATTCCGTCCCGATGGAAAAGTCGCGCACGAACTTTTCCGCCGTCGCCATCCGCTTGCGCGTCCCGGCCACACCGTCGGTATGGTGCACCAGACCGAGGCACAATTCCGTCTCCGGCCCAAGCACAAGCCGCCGCAGCGGCTCGAAATAGGCTTCGTCCGAACGGTCGCGCGGCACCGGCATATGAATCAGCTCAATGCTGCGCTTCGCTCCCGCCGACAGCCGGTTCGCCAGTTCCACCATATCCTCCATGTCCGTCGGCTCGACCACATGGCGATGGCCGGCGTCGCCGTAACAGAAATGGTAGAGCAGCTCGATATCCGCGGGCACATGATTGCCGAGATCGAGCAGGATGCGGCTGAAGGTGTCGAACATCTCCGCCTTGGTCGCTCCGTAGCTCGATACGTCGCGGCGCTCGAGCCGCGCGAAGACCGCCGAGGCCACGTCGAGCTGGATCGCAAGCTCGCCATGTGGGATCGCCGCCGCAAGCTTGTCGATCTCGCGCTCGACCGCCGCGTTGTAGATCGGATCGATCGCCTCATGCAGGTCTTCGTCGACGAACAGCCAGATCACCGAATGGGCGGGAACGAGATCGACCTGGAATTTCGTGCCGGCGGCGATCTTGCCTTCGTCCTTCAGCGCCTTGAAGGTGCGGTACGAGGCGATCGCCACATCGGCATACAGGATATTGTTGAAGGCAACGTCGCGCGCGGAGAGTCCCGCCTTGAGCCGGTAGCGGCGCGCCTTGCCGCTGGTCGCATGAAGCTGGAAATCCTTGTCGGAGCGCTCGAAGGCGGGATGCTGCGCAAACAGCGCCTCCTGCCAGAACACCCAGTTGAGGCGTTCGCCCGTCTCACCGTCCGGAATGCGCCTGATGCGCGGGCCGAAGGCTTCGCTCACCGACTCGAACACCGTCCGCGCATCCGCCATCGGAACGCTGCCGACGAGATAGATGTCACGCGCCATGTCGCGGCTCAGTCGAGATGGAACTTGTCGAGTTGGCGGTGCTCCGCGCGGATATAGCGCACCGTCCCAGTCACAGAGCGCATCACCACGGTCTCGGTCTCGATCACGTCCTTGCGGAACTTCACCCCGCGCAGGAACGAGCCGTCGGTGACGCCGGTCGCGGCGAACAGGCAGTCGCCCTTCACCATGTCGGCGATCTCGTATTTCTTGCGCGGGTCGGTGATCCCCATCTTGCTGGCGCGCTCGCGCTTCTCGTCGGAATCGAGCACCAGCCGGCACTGCATCTGCCCGCCGATGCAGCGCAAGGCCGCCGCGGCCAGTACACCCTCGGGTGCGCCGCCGATCCCCATATAGATATCGACTCCGGTCTGCTGCGCATCGGCGCAATGGATGACGCCGGCGACGTCGCCATCGGTGATCAGGCGGACGGCAGCGCCTGCCTTGCGAACCGCGGCAATCAGGTCGGCGTGACGCGGCCGGTCGAGAATGAGCGCGGTGATTTCCTCCGGCTTGACGTCCTTGGCCCTGGCCAGATTGCGGATGTTTTCTTCAGCGGGCGCGTCCAGATCGACCACGCCCTTCGCATAGCCCGGACCGATCGCGATCTTGTCCATATAGACGTCGGGCGCGTTGAGCAGCGTCCCGCCTTCGGCCATTGCCATGGTCGCAATCGAGCCCGGCATATTCTTCGCGCAAAGCGTCGTGCCTTCGAGCGGATCGACCGCGATATCGACCTTGAAGCCGCTCTTGGTGCCGACATTCTCGCCGATATACAGCATCGGCGCTTCGTCGCGCTCGCCTTCGCCGATCACCACCGTACCATCGATCGGCAGCTTGTTGAGTTCGCGCCGCATGGCATCGACCGCGGCCTGATCGGCCGCCTTCTCGTTGCCGCGTCCACGCAGCCGCGCCGAGGACACCGCCGCGCGTTCGGTGACGCGCACAATTTCGAGCGACAGGATACGCTCGAGCATCTGATGCGGTTGAACTGTGATCGTTGGCGCCATGTCGTCTCTCTCCCCGGGCGGCCTTCTGGCGGCCGCCTGTCCGGCAATTCTTCTATCGGTTTTTCTCGATGCGGATCAATTGCGGCTCGCCGGAAATCACCTGATCGGCCTTCACGGCGGCGAGCGCGCGCCGCACCGCATCTTCGGTGGTCGCATAGGTGATCAGAATCACCGGAACCGGCCCGGTAGCAGCTTTCGCATCCTTGCCGCCCTGAGGTCCCGAATCGGGCGTGATCAGATGGCGCTGCACAATCGATTCGAGCGAAATCTCCTGCTCCGCAAGACGGGTTGCGATGGTGGCGGCAGTTCCGGGCCTGTCGACAGCCAGAAGACGGATATAATAGCCGCCCTCATGCAGTTGCATCGGAGCTTTACCGGCCACTGTCAGACTGCCGACGGACCGCCCGAAGGGCCCCACCCGGACGCCGCGCGCGATGTCGCCGATGTCGGCGACAACGGCCGACGCCGTCGCCAATCCCCCCGCACCCGGCCCGACCAGGGTGATCGGTGCAATGCCGTCGGCGTCAACGGTCACGGCATTGGTAACGCCCATTACCTGTGCGATCGCGGAGTCCTTCGGCACCATGGTCGGATGCACCCGCTGCTCGATGCCGCTTTCGGTCTTGACCGCGACGCCAAGGAGCTTGATGCGATAGCCGAGTTCGTCGGCTGCAATCAGGTCGGCCGGCGCGATCGACGAGATGCCCTCGACATAGATCGAGTCCGAGTCAACCTTGGTGCCGAATGCGATCGACGCCAGGATCGCGAGCTTCTGCGCGGTGTCGTAGCCCTCGACGTCAAAGGTCGGATCGGCCTCGGCATAGCCGAGCCGCTGCGCATCCTTCAGGCATTCCGCAAAGGACAGCTTCTCCTGCTCCATCCTCGTCAGGATGTAATTGCAGGTGCCGTTCAGGATGCCGTAGATGCGCGCGAAGGAATTGCCGGCGAAGCCCTCGCGCAGCGTCTTGACGATCGGGATCGCGCCGGCGACCGCCGCCTCGAAATTCAAGGCGACACCATTTGCCTCGGCGAGCTGCGCAAGCGCGAGGCCATGCTTGGCCAGCAGTGCCTTGTTGGCGGTGACCACGGATTTCCCCGCCTTGAGCGCGGCCTCAACCGCGGCTTTGGCCGGATCCCCATCGCCGCCCATCAGTTCGACGAACACGTCGATCTCCAGGTCGCTCGCAAGCGCAACCGGACCGTCGACCCAGCGCAGGCCGGTGAGATCGACGCCCCGATCCTTTCCTTTCTTGCGCGCCGTAACGGCAACGATTTCGACTGCGCGTCCGCAGCGTGCAGCCAGATGATTCTCGGCAATCAGCCGGATCACGGAAGAGCCGACCGTACCTAAGCCGGCAAGACCCACCTTGAGGGGCGCGACCATATTCAGACCTGAGCGAAGGAGAAGCGACTAGCGCCGGTTGGCGAGCGGAACGACGTTGTGCAGCTTGTCGATTCCAGTTTCAAGGAAGCGGCGGATGTTGCGCGCTGCCTGCCGGATGCGCTGCTCGTTCTCGACCAGCGCGATGCGGACATAGTCGTCGCCGTGTTCGCCGAAGCCGATTCCGGGCGCGACCGCGACATCCGCCTTCTCGACCAGCAGCTTCGCGAACTCGATCGAGCCCATGCCCCGAAACGGTTCCGGGAGCTTGGCCCAGGCGAACATCGACGCCGCCGGCGAGGGAATGTGCCAGCCCGCCCGGCCGAAGCTTTCGACCATCGTATCGCGCCGCTTGCGATAGATCTCGCGCATCTCGCGGATGCAGTCGTCCGGACCGTTGAGCGCCGCGGTCGCCGCGACCTGCACCGGAGTAAAGGCGCCGTAATCGAGATAAGACTTCACGCGCCCGAGCGCGGCGATCACCCGCTCGTTGCCGACGGCAAATCCCATGCGCCAGCCGGGCATCGAAAAGGTCTTCGACATCGAGGTGAATTCGACCGTGACGTCCATCGCGCCCGGCACCTGCAGCACCGAAGGCGGCGGGTTGTTGTCGAAATAAACCTCGGCATAGGCGAGATCGGACAGGATCAGGATTTCGTGCTTCTTCGCGAAGGCGACGAGATCGCGATAGAAATCGAGGCTTGCGACACAGGCTGTCGGATTGGCCGGATAGCAGGCGATCACCGCGATCGGCTTCGGGATCGAATGCTGGAGCGCGCGCTCCAGCGCCGCGAAAAAATCCGGACTGGGCTCGGCCGGTACCGAGCGGATCACGCCCCCCGCCATGAGAAACCCGAAGGCGTGGATCGGATAGCTCGGATTGGGCACGAGCACGACATCGCCGGGCGCCGTGATCGCCTGAGCCACATTGGCGAAGCCTTCCTTTGATCCAAGCGTCGCGACGACCTGGGTCTCGGGATTGAGCTTGACCCCGAAGCGGCGCCCGTAATAGGCCGCCTGAGCGCGGCGCAGTCCGGCGATCCCCTTTGAGGCCGAATAGCGATCGGTCCTTGGCTTGCCCAGCGTCTCTTTCAGCTTCTCGATGACGTGCGGCGGCGCCGGCAGATCCGGATTTCCCATACCGAGATCGATGATATCGGCGCCGGCGTTGCGGGCCATCGCCTTGGCGCGGTTGACCTGCTCGAACACATAGGGCGGCAGACGTCGAACGCGGTAAAATTCTTCCATCGGAACGTGTCCTTGGCGCCAAAGCTTTGTCGAGGGCCCGAAGGCCGTCCTGAGCCGGAGTCAGGTATCTTGTCGATTCAAATGGCCGGCGGATGCGATGCTTTTATCACGGGCGCGGGCTTCCGCCAGTGGTCTGGGGCGGTACCGGCCAGGGCGGCGCCCCCGGTGCAGCCTGGCCGGTCGCACCCGAACCCCGCCCGCCGGCCGTCGAGCCCTGCCGGCCGGCCGCCTTGCCCTCCTTCGCGGCCTTGGCCTTTGCCGCCTTTTGCGCCTTCGCCTTCTCCCGCGCGATGTTTTTCTGCTGGTTGGGCTGGCGGTTGCGGATCGCGATCAGATCCGCCTCGAGCTTCTTTTGCTGCTCCGCATCAAGAACGTTCGCGGCGCGCGGCGGCGGCATGTCGTGTACCGCCGGGTAGTCTGGCGCCTGCGCCGGCCGGGCCGGTGCGCCGGCCGGAAGCCCGCCGAGTTCCTGCGGAATCCTGTCGATGTCGCTGGTCGCGCATCCGGACAGCAGCAGCGCCACAGCCACCATCCATGCCGCCCGACCCGGCACAGGACATGCATTCATTCGGCCATTCGGGCGGCGATCTCGCATCTGCACACTGTTCTGACGGGAATTCGCGCGGGTAACGGGCTAATATGACCAAAGCAAGGATGAAAGAATGGCCGGTTAACGTCCATAGCATCCTTTACCAGCCATCTTGCAGGCGAAGAATCCGCGCGCCATCTGGAGTTCAGGGAAACGCTTGAGCGGACAATGAACAAACTGCCGGACCGACTGGCTGTCGCCGAGGCGAGCAGCGTCGATATCGAACGCTTTGCGTTCAACGTCGCGCGCATGGTCGAACAGGGCGGCAAGGCGCTCGCTGCCTATCTCAAGCCGCGCGAACAGGGCGCGGCAACCATCGACTTCCCCGACCAGATCAGGGACGCCGTCAAGACGCTCGGCCAGGTGCTGGAATACTGGCTGTCCGATCCGCAGCGCGCCATCGAACTGCAGCGCCGGCTCGGCAGTGCCTATCTGGAATTGTGGGGCAGCGCCGTCAGGCGCATGGCGGGCGAGCAGGCTGCGCCGGTGATGGCGGCCGATCCGAAGGACAAGCGCTTTGCCGATCCCGAATGGTCCAGCAATCAGTTCTTCGACTTCCTCAAGCAGCTCTATCTGCTCTCGACCCGCTGGGCCGAGCAGCTCGTTGCGGAAGCGCAGTCGCTTGACCCGCATACTCGCCAGAAGGCCGAATTCTACATCCGCCAGATCGCCAACGCGCTGTCGCCATCGAATTTCGTCCTGACCAATCCGGAACTGCTACGCGAAACCCTTTCGTCGAATGCCGAGAATCTCGTGCGCGGCATGACCATGCTGAGCGAGGATATCGACGAGAAAGGCAATTTCAAGATTCGCCAGTCCGACCCGACGATGTTCGAGGTAGGGCGCAATCTCGCGGTGACGCCCGGCAAGGTGATCTTTCAGAATGACTTGATGCAGCTCATTCAATACGCGCCGTCGACCGAGACGGTGCTGAAAACGCCGCTGCTGATCGTGCCGCCCTGGATCAACAAGTTCTATGTCCTCGACCTCAATCCGGACAAATCCTACATCAAGTGGTGCGTCGACCAGGGCCTCACGGTCTTCGTGATCTCCTGGGTCAACCCGGACGCGAGACTCGCGGACAAGGGTTTCGCCGAATATATGCGTGAGGGGCCGCTCGCCGCGCTCGACGTGATCGAGCAGGTTACGGGCGAGAAGGAGGTACATGCGGCAGGCTACTGCGTCGGCGGCACCCTCCTCGCCGTGACGCTCGCTTATATGGCCGCCAAGGACGACACCCGCATCAAGTCGGCTACCTTCTTCGCGACACAGGTCGACTTCCGGCATGCCGGGGATCTCAAGGTATTCGTCGACGAAGAGCAGCTTGAAACACTCGAACAGCGGATGCGGGAGGTCGGCTATCTCGAAGGCGCCAAGATGGCGACCGCCTTCAACATGCTTCGCTCCAACGACCTTATCTGGCCGTATGTCGTGAACAATTATCTGCGCGGCAAGGCGCCCTTCCCGTTCGACCTCCTCTACTGGAATTCCGACGCGACGCGCATGCCAGCGGCCAATCACGCCTTCTATCTGCGCCACTGCTATCTCAATAACGCGCTCACCAAGGGTAAAATGAAAGTCGCGGACGTCACGCTTGACCTGAGCAAGGTCAAGGTGCCGGTCTATAATCTCGCGACGCGCGAGGACCACATCGCGCCGGCCAAGTCGGTCTTTCTGGGATCGAAATATTTCGGCGGGCCGGTGCGGTTCGTCCTGTCGGGATCGGGACATATCGCGGGCGTTGTCAATCCTGTCGCCAAAGCCAAGTATCAATACTGGACCGGTCCGAAACCGAGCGGCACCGATATCGAGGCCTGGCTGAAAAAGGCAAAGGAACATCCGGGCTCGTGGTGGCCGGACTGGTTCGCCTGGATCTCAGCGCAAGGGGACGAACGCGCACCGGCGCGCGAGCCGGGCGGCGGCAAGTTCGCCCCGATCGAGGACGCGCCCGGCAGCTATGTGAAGATCAGGGCCTAGCCTCTTGATCCAAGGGCATGAAGGGTGCGGGCAAATCCCTGATCCGGGATTCTCTCGGTCGAACCTGCCATGGTGCCGCATTGCCGAATATGACATCCTGTGGAGCGCTATCGCGCCCTTGTCGGGACGGCGATATAGACAATGGATCGGCTTGGCTTGCGGATCAGCTTGCAGATCGGAACGGGAGGCGACGGTGCTCGGGGAAATGACAGGGCAGCTTTCGAAGGAATTGTTCTGGCTGACGATGACCTGCATCCTGACGCTGGTCATCTGGATTCCGTATCTCCTCGATCGCGTGATGGTGCGCGGGCTCTGGGCCACGCTCGACAATCCCTCCGCGCATGACAAGCCGCAATCGCCCTGGGCGCACCGGCTCTATTTCGCTCATACCAACGCGGTCGACAATCTCGTGACGTTCGCGCCGCTGGTCCTGATCCTCAATTCGCTCGATATCTCGACGCGCACCACAGCAATCGCCTGCGCGGTCTATTTCTGGTCACGGCTTGCGCACGCAATCGTCTATGCATTCGGCCTGCCGGTATTCCGGACGCTGGCATTCGTCGTCGGCTTCCTCGCGCAGATCGTGCTGGTGCTTGCGATTTTCCGGATCGTGTAGGCGGATTGCGTTCGGGAA
The DNA here is from genome assembly GCA_044506365.1 of Hyphomicrobiales bacterium. Taxonomy (GTDB): domain Bacteria; phylum Pseudomonadota; class Alphaproteobacteria; order Rhizobiales; family Xanthobacteraceae; genus Pseudorhodoplanes. The sequence continues at coordinate 5,950 of JBIQKQ010000022.1, read as the reverse complement.
CAACGAGGCCCGAGCCTGGCCCGCGCTCCATCTCACGGGAACAGTGCGATCTGATCGATGCCCATCGTTTCAGGGTAACCCATCATCAGGTTCATGTTCTGAATCGCCTGGCCGGACGCGCCTTTCACCAGGTTGTCGAGCGCCGACACGATGATCGCGCGCCCGGGCACGCGATCCTTTGCGACCCCGATGAAGGTCCAGTTGGAGCCGCGCACATGCCGGGTCTGCGGGGTCTCTCCGAACGGCAGGACATGCACGAAATCAGCCTTCTCGTAGAACTTTAAAAGTATCTCGTGAAGCTCTTCCGGCGTCCGCCCGCGCCGGCCCTGCACGTAGATGGTGGACAGGATTCCTCGGTTCATCGGCACCAAATGCGGGGTGAAGCTGACGATTACCTCCCTGCCGGCCGCCAGCGAGAACTCCTGATCCAGTTCGGCCATATGCCGGTGACCGCCGACGCCATAGGCGTGGAAGCCTTCCGACACCTCCGAGAACAGCATCGCCTCCTTGGCTGCCCGCCCGGCCCCGGTCATGCCGGACTTCGCATCGATCACGATGCCTTCGGTCTCGATCGCCTTGTTCTTGAGAAGCGGCAGCAGCGGCAGCTGCGCGCAGGTGGTGTAGCAGCCCGGATTGGCGACGAGGCGCGCCTTCCTGATGTCTCGCTTGTGAATTTCGGCCAGACCGTAAACCGCTTCGCCTTGCAGTTCCGGCGCGTGATGCTCGTGGCCGTACCATCGGGCGTAAGCCGCCGTGTCGCTCAGACGGAAATCGGCGGAGAGATCGACAACCTTTGTATCGGGCGCCTCGGACAGCAAGTGCTTCAGCACCTTCTGCGTCGTCGCATGCGGCAGAGCACAGAAAACGAGATCGAGACCCTGCGCCTTCCAGTCGAGCCCCTCGATCGAAACCAGCCGCGGCAGATCGAACGGCGCGAATTGCGGAAATACGCTGCGCATCTCCTGTCCGGCCTTGCGGTCGGCGGTGAGCAGCGCGATCTCGGCGCGCGGATGGCGGATCAGCATGCGGACGAGCTCGGAGCCGGTATAGCCCGATGCCCCGAGAATGCCGATCTTCGCTTTCGTCGCCATCTGTCTCTCCGCAAGGCGGCTGCTATGCCGCCGGTTCTTAAGTCTCCGGACGAGCCTTGGAAAGCGCGGATTTTGAAGGAAAGCCGCGGCTCCATGGCTCGCGGCAGGGATCGGATCAGGCGACCGGACCCGCCCCGGCCGCGAGAGCGGCACGGCGGCGACGGATGCATGTCGTGCTGATCGTCATGATGGGGCCCATATAGGGCGCGACAGTCTGGCGGTCAATTCCGTGACGCACCGGGCTTTCCGGCAGGTCTAAGGCCAAGCTAATCTGCCAATGATGACAACGGCAATGACCGCCTTGCGCCTGTGCTTCATCGTCCTGTTCGGGACGGTAAGCCTGATGCATGGTCCGATCATGACATTTGCCGGTGTACCTGCCGTCGCCCTGCATGACGCAACAACGGACGATGCCGCAGGCCATGCGGATCATGGCGGGCGACACGATCACGCACCCGCAAGCGCGCAGGGCGGATGCAATGCTTTTGCGTGCTTCCTTGCGGTGGAGCCGTTCCTCGCGACCGCGCGGCCGCTGCGCGCCATCCTGTTCGGCGTGATGGTCGCAGCTCCGATACGCGTCCCTCATTCGGTCAAGGCGCGTCCGGACCTGCCCCCTCCCCGCATCCTGAGCTGACCCGTTCGAAAATCGCGAACGCGCGCGCCGCATCGGCTGCGCGCATCATTCAGCTTTGGAGAAACACATGAAGACGAAACTGTTCGTGGGCCTCACGGCCGGCGCACTCGCGCTCGGCTCTATCACCGCATATGCCCAGATGAACCATGGGCCCCACATGAGCCAGGGGAAGGGTCCGGGGATGATGAACCATGCGCAGATGCAGCATGGTTCCGGCATGCATCACGGCCCGATGCATGGTGGCTCACACCAGCAACATGGCTCGCAGGGTCCCGGCAAGCCGAAAGGCGATACCGGACCCTCGAGCCTTGCCTTCGATGCCATCAACGCAAAGATGCACGAGGGCATGGACATCACGTTCAGCGGCAATGCCGATATCGACTTCGTGCGCGGCATGATCCCGCATCATCAGGGCGCGGTCGATATGGCGAAGACGGTACTGGCCTTCGGCAAGGATCCGCGCATTCGCAAGCTCGCGGAGGACATCATCAAGGCGCAGGAAAGCGAAATCGCGTTCATGCAGGACTGGTTGACGAACAACGCGAAATAATCGCCGCAAAATTGCTCCGCCCGGCTTGCGCCGGGCGGAGCTTCAGGACCGCGGCACGTCCGCAATTTCGAGGCCATCACCGAGCCGCTGCATGAAGGCCTGCGGAAACGGCCACGCCATCCGCGCGCCTTGCACCGTCAGATTTCGGTCTCTGCGCAGCAGGCTACGCGCCAGCCGGCGCGCCTCGGCGCGTGCTCCGCTAAGAGCGACTGCGGCAACCCGCACCCGGTCGGCCCAGAAGGATTCGGGGACCGATTCCGTTCCGCTTTGCACCCAACGCGCCCCCCGCTCGTATCGGCCGGCATTGAAATGCGCGCAACCGATCCCGATGAAGGCGAGATGGCGGATCGGTTCGAACGGCATCAAATTCAGTGTCATCTGCAACTCGCGCACGGCGCCGTCGTGATCGCCCTGATAGGCTGACAGCCATCCGCGACGCACCCAGCCCCAGGGCGACCATGGCTCGATCGCAAGTGCGCGTTCGCCCAGGCGATCCGCCTCGTTCAGCCGGCGCGACAGCGTCAGCGCACCGCTGCACAGGCTCAGCGTCGTGCCATCCCGCGGGGCGATGCGCGAGGCTTCATCGCAATAGCGCAAGGCGGTCTGGCGATCACTCTGCGGCGTCGCACTGAAACCATGCGCCGCCCGCTGACTCCAGCACCATGCCGCAATCGCCTTCGGCAGCGCGAAATGCGGAGCCAGTTCCTGCGCTCCTCCGATATCCTCAAGCGCGGCCCGATTGGCATCGGGCGCCACCATGAAAGCCGAGGCGAAAGCCCGCCAGGTCAGGCGCAGCGCCTCGTCGTCGACATCGGCGAGCGCCGGATTCTTTCGCGCAGCTTTCAGCGTGTCGGAGGGCAACTCACCGAACTCTTTCCGGTAATGCGCCGCGAAACGGCCAAGTTCGGCGAAGCCGTTATCGTTCGCGATCTGCGTGACGCTCGCATCCTCGTCCGCCATCATCAGTTGCTGGCGCACGCGCGCGAGCCGCGTCTTACGCACCCATCCCAGCGGTGTCACGCCGAGATGCGCCTTGAAATGCGCTTCGATCGTGCGGGGCCGGACGCCGGCAATGGTCGCAAGCTGATCGAGCTTGATCGGCTCATCCAGCCGCTGATTGAGGAAGGATAGCGCAAGCTTGAGACTCTCGGGCAGTGTCGCGCGCTCCCGCGGGGTCAGACCGTCGCCATCCATCTGCGATTCGTGCTTGCCCATCGACGACCCCGGAAGAAGCGCCTCGTTCAATTTGGTTGCCCGGTGCGACCCAGACACCGCCAGGTTCAAAAAAATGCGTGCGGCTTGCGCTTTCTGCATGAGGCTGCGCTTACCGCACAGCGCGCGCCCCGATCAGCGGGCAAAGAGCAGCCCGGACGGCCATTGCCGTATGACAAACCGGAGGAAACCTATCATGACCGTTGCTGTTCAGTCCAACATCGCGCCGGCCGCGGTTCCCGCACCCGATCTCGCATCCGTCAAGACCAAGCAGCAGGCCGCCTGGTCATCCGGCGACTATGCCGTCGTCGGCACCACGCTGCAGATTGTCGGCGAACAATTGTGCGAGTCGCTCGACCTGCGCGCCGGCGAGCGCGTGCTCGATATCGCGGCCGGTAACGGCAATGTGACTCTGGCCGCAGCGCGCCGGTGGTGCGATGTGGTGGCAACCGATTATGTGCCGGCCCTGCTTGAGCGCGCCATGGCGCGTGCCCGCGCCGAACATCTCGACATCGAGACTCAGCAGGCGGACGCGGAAGCCCTGCCCTTCGCTAACGGCAGCTTCGATGTCGTGGTGTCCACATTCGGCATCATGTTCACGCCCGATCAGGAGACCGCCGCCGCCGAGATGGCCCGTGTCTGTCGTTCGGGCGGCAAGATGGGCCTCGCCAATTGGACGCCGCAGGGCTTCATCGGGCAGATGTTCAAGACGCTCGGCAGCTACCTGCCGCCACCGGCCGGCGTGAAATCGCCGGCCTTGTGGGGCACGCGCGAACGGCTCGACGAATTGTTCGGCGCATCCGCAGCGTCGATCGCCGCAGAGACGCGGGATTTCGTATTCCGCTACCGATCGCCGGCGCAGTTTCTCGATGTGTTCAGCACCTATTACGGGCCGGTGCTCAAAGCGCTGGCTGCACTCGACGAGCCAAAGCGCAACGCGTTGCTCGCCGACCTCGAGGCACTGATCGCCCGCTTCAACCGCGCTAACGACGGCACCATGGTGGTGCCTGGCGAATATCTCGAAGCGGTAATCGTCAAGCGCTGACGTATAAGATGACGCCATGCGCAGCGAGGCGCATGGCGTCATCGATTCCACCGGATCATCCCGCCGGCGTGAAGCGGTAGCCGCTGCCGCTTTTCTCGATGTAGCCGACGGCCGGAGACGGCAAGTGATAGCCCGTCATTAGCATGCGCTCGGCCGCCAGCATGTCGTAGAGCTTGCGCCGCGTCGCCACTGCCGCCGGTCCGTCCATGTCGCCGCCGCCGAACCAGTCCGGATTGCGCACGAAGACGAGCGCGATGCCGGAGGTGACGTCGGCCTGCACCAGAAGTTTGCCGGAGCCGGAAGCGATCACGAAGGAGCTGTGACCGGGTGTGTGGCCCGGCGTACCGATCGCGGTAATCCCGGGCGCGACCTCCCTGTCCCATTCATATTTGGTGAGGTTCTTTCCGGGGATCGCACCGAACACGCGCCGCACGTTGCCATGCGCGTTGCGCAGGTTCGAGCCCTCGGCCGCCTTATTCATGTTCGCGTCGTCGAGCCAGTAATTCCACTCCTCGACTGGCACCATGATCTCGGCATTCGGGAATGCCGGCACGCCTTCGAGCGTGACAAGGCCGCCGATATGATCGCCATGGAAATGCGAGATGATCACCGCGTCCACCTGATTCGGATCGAAGCCGGCGGCGGTGAAATTCGCGAGCATCTGCCCGGTCCCAGCCTGCGTGCTGCGCGGCCCGTTGCCGGTGTCGATCAGCACCACCCGGCCGCCGGTGCGCACCACCAGCGGATGGAACACCGACCCGACGCCGTCGCGCGGCAGATTGTCGGCGGCAAGGGCATCCTGGAACTGCTCGAGGCTCGCGCTGCGGGAGGGACTTGCGGTCAGTTTGCCGGTGCGCCGCACACCGTCGGACAGCGAGGTGACCTCGATGTCACCGACCTTGAAGCGGTGGAAGCCTGGTGCTTGCTGTGCCTGCGCCTGCAGCGCCAGCAAAGGTGCGAGGTGTGGACCGGAGAGAGCGACGGCGGCCGCGCCGCCCATAAGGTGCCGGCGTGTCAGACTTGTCATGTCGATCTCCTGCTGGTGGGGAAAGAAAAGGCCGCTCCGTCGGGAGCGCCCTTCCTGCAAGACCCGTCAGAGGGTCGTACTCCATTGAATCATGTGTTCGCGATAACCGGTCGGGGTCTTTTCGATATAGGCCGCCGCCGGGAACGGATAGTGGAAGCCCTGCACCATCATCTTCTCGGCCGCCAGCATGTCATAGACCTTGCGGCGGGTGGCTTCCGCGAGCTGCGGATCCTGGTCGAACATCAGGTGCCAGCCCGGATTGCGGGCAAATAAATACGGCACGTGAGTGACGTCGCCTTGGACGAAGACCGACTTGTTGCCAGACGAGATCACCTGCGAGTTGTGCCCGTAGGAATGGCCGTTGGATTCGACGGCGGTGATGCCGCCCACG
>JBIQKQ010000021.1:18854-30763 GCA_044506365.1 Hyphomicrobiales bacterium | reverse complement strand
CGGCAGGTCAGGATCTCTGCAGGCGTCGGCTTGTTCTCGGGCGGGACACAGCGCACCGCATTGGTCACGCGCGCATCGACGAGTTCGATCGTATCATCCACCCGCGCGTCGAACTGCCCGCGGGCAAAGCCGAACTCGGCGAGCGTCCGGTAGAGAAGATCGCCTGCATAATCTCCGGTAAAGGGCCGTCCCGTTCGATTGGCGCCCTGCAGGCCGGGCGCAAGGCCGACAATCAGCAGCCGCGCGGCCGGCGGTCCGAACGAGCCGACCGGCGCGTTGAACCAGCCCGGTTCGCGCTCCCGCCATAGCGTACGGAACGCGACCAGCCGCGGACAGCGCGGGCAATCGCGCCCGGGTTTGCCGCTGTCCCGAATGAAGGCCGGATTCTCAGTCCTCGAAGTCGTCGCCATCGGGGCCGATATTGGCGCGTTGCGTCGGCCGCTGCAAAAACTGCGGGGTGTGCTGGCGCGGTCCGTGTGGATCGCGCGCCGGGCGCTCGGTCGGATCGCGGCCGATCTTGCTTTGCAGGGTGACGATGTCGATGAATTCGTCGGCCTGCCGGCGCAACTCGTCGGCCACCATCGGCGGCTGCGACGACATGGTGGAGACGACCGTCACCCGGACGCCGCGCCGCTGCATCGCCTCGATCAGGCTGCGGAAGTCGCCGTCGCCTGAGAACAGCACCATGTGGTCGATATGGCCGGCCAGTTCCATGGCATCGACCGCGAGTTCGATGTCCATGTTGCCCTTGACCTTGCGGCGGCCGGTCTGGTCGACGAATTCCTTGGTCGCCTTGGTGACGACCGTGTAGCCGTTATAGTCGAGCCAGTCGATCAGCGGACGAATGGATGAATATTCCTGATCCTCGATGACCGCGGTGTAATAAAAAGCGCGCAGCAGATATCCGCGCGATTGAAATTCGCGCAGCAGACGCTTGTAATCAATATCGAAGCCCAAGGATTTTGCGGTCGCATAAAGATTGGCGCCGTCAATGAAAAGCGCTGTCTTTTCGAGATTCGATCCCATCGGGAGGTCTTTTCCTTCTTGTCTTGCCGGCAAATCATGCCGGAACGGCTTAAAGTCTAGTGACGCCGGCTTTTTCGCTCATCGCGGTCGTACGATGCGTAGCGGGTTAACGGTTCAGCCCGGCCGGTCGGTCCGCAAACCACAAGAACTGCGCTGAATTGCACAAAATTTGATGCACTCAATTCCAGAAATGGCAGTCTCGGCCACGGAAAGCGAAAGGTGGGCCGGTTGGTTCCTCGCGGTCGTTAACAGAGGTTGGGCGAAACGGCCAAGGGGAAATCACCGATCGCAGCAGCGTAATTTAATTCTTGCGATTTTGACGGTCTGCGGCTACCAACGCGCGTAAATCCCCGTCGAAATCCCGCTTGAGGAGTGACAAGCCGATGGCCCGTGTCACCGTTGAAGACTGTATTGACAAGGTCGAGAACCGCTTCGAACTCGTGCTTCTCGCCAGTCACCGCGCCCGCATGGTGTCCTCCGGCGCCCCGATCACCGTCGACCGCGACAACGACAAGAATCCGGTGGTTGCGCTGCGCGAGATTGCCGAGACGACCATCTCGCCGGGCGACCTGAAGGAAGACCTGATTCACTCGCTGCAGAAGTATGTCGAGGTCGACGAGCCTGAGCCCGAGGCGCCGCTGATCGGTACGTCCGGTTCGGTTGACGCCGACGACACCGACGTCGCCATGGAACACATGAGCGAGGAAGAGTTGCTGAAGGGGCTCGAAGGGCTGACCCCGCCCGAGGCGCAGCCGGAAGAAGAGGAATAGGATCGGCGCGCATTGCGAACCGTACCATCAGGGCCCGGCATCATGCCGGGCCCTTTTTTGTTTCGTAACCCTGCCGACTAATCTTGCAGGTGCGACGAAGCGCCGTGATATGATTTTGTAAGGTCGGCCCCCGTCGGCCGGAGCAAACGATGGTGCAGTCGAACCCACAATTGCCCCGGATGCAGAACCAGTCGCGGACCCGCGCGCCGCTCGAACTGGCCGCGGTAGCGTTGCCGGCCGGCATTGCCGAAAAGCCGAAACACGCCGCCAAGCCGCAGATGATGCGGCAATACGAACTGGTCGAGCGGGTGCGGCGCTACAACCCGGACACCGACGAGGCGCTGCTCAACCGCGCCTATGTCTATGCCATGAAGGCGCATGGCGAACAGAAGCGGGCCTCCGGGGATCCGTATTTCTCGCATCCGTTGGAAGTGGCCGCGATCCTGACGGACCTGAAGCTTGACGACGCGACCATCGCCGCCGCGCTTTTGCACGACACCATCGAGGACACGCCGGCAACGCGCGCCGAGATCGACGAACTGTTCGGCCAGGAGATCGGCGCCCTGGTGGAGGGACTGACCAAGCTGAAGAAGCTCGACCTCGTCACCAAGGAAGCCAAGCAGGCCGAGAATCTGCGCAAGCTGCTGCTCGCGATCGCCGACGACGTGCGCGTGCTGCTGGTCAAGCTCGCCGACCGATTGCACAACATGCGCACCCTGCATCACGTCCCGGTCGCGACGCGCCGCCGGATGGCGGAGGAAACGCTCGACATCTATGCGCCGCTCGCCGGCCGCATGGGCATGCAGGAAATGCGCGACGAGCTCGAAGACCTGTCATTCCGCGAACTTTATCCGGACGCCTATCAGGTCATCACCGAGCGGCTGCTCACGCTCGGTCTTCGCAACAAGGACCTTATCATCGATATTGAGCAGCAGCTGATGCGCAAGCTTGCCGATCGCGGCATTGCGGCGACGGTGAGAGGACGGCAGAAGCGCGCCTATTCGATCTGGCGCAAGATGGAGCGCAAGTCGGTCGGCTTTGAGCAATTGTCCGACATTTTCGCGTTCCGCCTGATCGTGAACACGGTCGCCGAATGCTACCAGGCGGTCGGCGTCGTCCACACCACCTGGCCGGTCGTGCCGGGCCGGTTCAAGGATTATATCTCGACGCCCAAGCAGAATGACTATCGCTCGATCCACACCACCGTGATCGGTCCCGGCAAGCAGCGCGTGGAATTGCAGGTGCGCACCCAGGAGATGCACGAGATCGCCGAATACGGTATCGCGGCGCATGCGCTCTATAAGGATGCAAGCATCTCTCCGTCGGAAATGCTGTCGCGCGAGTCGAACGCCTATGCCTGGCTGCGGCGGACCATCGAGCTCTTGTCGGAAGGTTCGAATCCAGAGGAATTCCTCGAACACACCAAGCTCGAACTGTTTCACGACCAGGTGTTCTGCTTCAGTCCCAAGGGCAAGCTGATCGCCCTGCCACGTCATGCCACGCCGATCGATTTCGCCTATGCCGTGCATACCGACGTCGGCAACATGGCGGTCGGCGCCAAGATCAACGGCAAGATCGCGCCGCTCGCCTCCGAGCTGCAGAACGGCGACGAGGTCGAGATCATGACGTCGAAGGCGCAGAAGGCGCCGCCCGCGGCCTGGGAATCGATCGTCGTGACCGGAAAGGCTCGTGCGGCCATCCGGCGCGCCACGCGCGTGGCGGTCCGCGATCAGTATGCGGGGCTCGGACGGCGCATCGTCGAGCGGCTGTTTCAGCGCGCCAAGATGGATTATTCCGACGAGAAGCTGCAGGGCGCGCTGCCGCGGCTTGCGCGTTCCTCGATCGAGGAAGTCATGGCCGCGGTTGGACGCGGCGAGATGAAGGCGTCCGATGTCGCGCGCGCCATGTATCCGGACTATCTCGAGGAACGCGCCGTGCTTGCCGCGCCGAAAGGCGACGGGACCTGGTTCGGGCTGCGGCGCGCGAAAGCGGTGAAGGCGAAGGTTCCGGCGGCTGAGGCGCCCGGCGCGATCCCGGTGCGCGGCATCAACAGCGATCTGCCGGTGCGGTTCGCGCCCAATGGCGGTGCGGTTCCCGGCGATCGCATTGTCGGTATTCTCGCGCCGGGCGAGGGAATCACCATCTATCCGATCCAGTCGCCGTCGCTGCAGGAATTCGAGGACCGGCTCGAGCACTGGCTGGATCTGCGCTGGGATGTCGACGAGCGCGAGCCGCAGCGCTTTCCAGCCCGGATCGTGGTGGAATCGGTCAACGAGCCCGGCACGCTCGCCCAGCTTGCTCAGGTCATCGCCGAAAATGACGGCAATATCGACAACATCAACATGGCCCGGCAGTCCCCCGACTTCACCACCCTGACCATCGATCTGGAGGTCTATGACCTCAAGCACCTGACCGCGATCATCGCGCAATTGCGCGCCAAGCCGGTGGTCGCGCGCGTCGCGCGCGTGAATGGGTGAGGGCGGCGCAAGGTGGGGGAGGTCCGGCATCTGCGGCTTGGCGTGAACATCGATCACGTCGCCACCATCAGAAACGCGCGCGGCGGCCGGCATCCCGACCCGGTGCGTGCGGCCAGGCTCGCCGTCGCCGCCGGAGCCGATGGCATCACCGCGCATCTGCGGGAGGACCGCCGGCACATCCGCGACGACGACATGGCCCGGCTGAAGGCCGAGATCGACAAGCCGCTGAATTTCGAAATGGCGGCGACCGATGACATGGTCGCCATCGCCTTGCGGACGCTGCCGCACGCGGCCTGTCTGGTCCCGGAACGGCGCGCGGAGCGGACCACGGAGGGCGGACTCGACGTCGCCGGTCAGCGCGGTCTCGTCGAACGGGCGGTCTCAACGCTTGGCGGCGCCGGCATCCGCGTATCTTTGTTCATCGCCGCCGATCGCGCGCAGGTCGAGGCCGCGCATGCGGTCGGCGCGCCGGTAATCGAGCTTCATACCGGGGCCTGGTGCGATGCTCTCGGCGACGGCGAAACTGACGCCGCGGCGCGCGAATTCGAGCGTATCCGTATGGCCGCGGCGCTTGCGAAAACCCTGGGTCTCGAGGTTCACGCAGGTCACGGGCTCGATTATGCGAGCGCCGAGGCGATCGCAGCCTTGCCGGAAATCGCCGAACTCAATATCGGCCATTTCCTCATCGGGGAGGCGGTCTTTGTCGGATTGGAGCATGCGATCCGGACCATGCGTGAGGCGATGGATCGCGGGCGGCGCAATGTGAGTCGCGTGGAGCGGATTTGACATTCGCCGCCCACCGCGCCGCGCGCTCGCAAGGCGAGTGTCACATCCAAAGCCCCACGAGATTGCAATACTTGCTAAGGGGGCTTTGATGCTAACATTCGCAAGCGAGCCGCCGAGAAGGGATGCCAATGTGAGCATCGGACCACGCGCATGATCCTGGGACTGGGCTCCGATCTGGTCGACATCCGGCGTATCGAAAAGGTGTTGGAACGACACGGCGACCGCTTCATCCAGCGCATATTCACGCCGGTCGAGGTCGCCAAGGCAGAGCGCCGCGCGACCCGCATCGACACTTATGCCAAACGGTTTGCGGCCAAGGAGGCATGTTCCAAGGCGCTCGGCACCGGGTTCCGTCAGGGGGTGTTCTTCCGCGACATGGGCGTCGTGAACCTGCCGTCCGGGCGGCCAACCATGGCGCTCACCGGGGGCGCTCTGAAGCGGCTGAACGAAATCACCCCGAAAGGCTATGATGCGCGGATCGACATCAGCCTGACCGACGAATATCCGCTCGCGCAAGCGATCGTGATTATTTCGGCGGTGCCGGCGAGCTCACAGGCCGAATCGATTGTGTGAGTGATTTCAGCCGGATAGCGGCGGCTCGCCGGTTCGTTGCGAAGCGCCTGATGAGCCGCTACAACGGCGCGCCAGCGCGTCATCTTTCCCGGACATGAGGCTAATGAGCGTGACCAACACCAAGCGCAAGGAAAGCGGATTCGGCGAGACCGTCCGCGTTATCGTACATGCGCTGATCATCGCGCTCGTGATCCGCACCTTTCTGTTCCAGCCCTTCAACATTCCCTCGGGCTCGATGAAGGAAACCCTCCTGGTCGGCGACTACCTGTTCGTGTCGAAATTCTCCTACGGCTATTCCTCCTATTCGTTTCCGTTTTCGCCGCCCTTGTTCTCGGGACGGATCTTCGGCTCGCAGCCCGATCGCGGCGATGTCGCGGTGTTCCGCCTGCCCAAGGATGACTCCACCGACTATATCAAGCGGGTGATCGGCCTGCCGGGCGACCGGATCCAGATGAAACAGGGGCTGCTTATCATCAACGGCGAGCCGGTGAAGCGCGAGCGCATCGACGATTATATCGAGACCGAAGAAGGCGACCGCGCGATCCGCGTGAAGCGCTGGCGCGAGACCCTGCCGAACGGCGTGACCTATACGACGCTCGATCTGCAGGACAATGGATTCTACGACAACACGCAGGAATATGTCGTGCCGGCCGGCCATTACTTCATGATGGGCGACAATCGCGACAACTCGACCGACAGCCGCGTGCTGAGCCAGGTGGGGTATGTGCCGTTCAGCCATCTGATCGGCCGTGCGCAGATCATCTTCTTCTCGGTCGCCGAGGGTGAGCGAGCCTGGCAGGTGTGGCGCTGGCCCTGGTCGGTCCGATGGAACCGGATCTTCAAGATCGTGCGATGAATCGGGCAGCCGACAGTGCAGCGACCGGAACCGATGCGCGCAAACCGCGCAGTCCGCGCGCGGTAAAGCGCAAGGTCGCCGAACCGGCCGCGGATGCGCCAGCCGGCAAGGCCGAGCGCAAGGCGGAGGCTGCGCGGCCGCAACCCGAGAAGAAGCGTAAGCCTCAGCGCGCCTCCGCGCTCGAAACCACGATCGGCTACAAATTCCGCGACAAGGCGCTGCTGGAACGGGCGCTCACGCACATTTCCGCCCTGAAGGGGCAGGGCCGCACCGGCAGCTATCAGCGTCTTGAATTCCTTGGCGATCATGTGCTCGGGCTTGCGGTCTCCGAAATGCTGTTCGCCGCCTTCCCCAAGGCGGAAGAGGGCGAACTGTCGCGCCGGCTGGCCGATCTGGTGCGGCGCGAATCCTGCGCCGACGTGGCGCGAGCCATTGATCTCGGCGCCTCGCTTCGCCTCGGTCCCTCGGAAATCCGCTCGGGAGGCCGCTCGCGGATCGCGATCCTTGCCGATGTCTGCGAGTCGCTGATCGGTGCGGTGTTTCTCGATGGCGGATACAAGGCGGCGAAAGCGCTGGTCGAGCGCTACTGGGCGGACCGCATGCGCAAGCCGGTGCGTCCGTTGCGCGATCCCAAGACCGTGCTGCAGGAATGGGCGCAGGCGCGCGGCCTGCCGACGCCGTCCTATCGCGAGGTGGAGCGAACCGGTCCGCATCACGACCCGGTATTCCGGGTTTCCGTGGTTCTGCCCGAACGCCAGCCGGCCGAGGGCCGTGGTCGCTCCAAACGTGCGGCCGAACAGGCTGCCGCGGCGGCGATGCTGGAGCGTGAAGGGGTAGGCGCGGATGGCTGACGACACACCCCCCGCCGATGCCACTCGCTCCGCCGATGCGACTCGCTGCGGCTTCATCGCGCTGATCGGCGCGCCCAATGCCGGCAAATCGACGCTCATCAATGCCCTGGTGCGCAGCAAGATATCGATCGTCAGTCACAAGGTGCAGACCACCCGCATGCCGGTCCGCGGCATCGTGACCGAAGGCGCTGCGCAACTGATCTTCGTCGACACACCGGGCATCTTCGCCCCCAAGCGACGGCTGGACCGGGCCATGGTGACGAGCGCCTGGGCCGGTGCGCAGGATGCTGACCTCGTCGGCCTTCTGATTGACGCGCGCAAGGGCCTCGACGAGGAAGCCGAAGCAATTGTCGCAAGGCTCGCCGCCGCGCCGCGCCGCAAATTCCTCGTGCTCAACAAGGTCGATGTGACGGACAAGCCGGCCTTGCTTGCGCTCGCGACTGCGCTGAACGAACGCGTGACCTTCGCGTCGACGTTCATGGTGTCGGCACTGACCGGCGATGGTGTCGACGACATGCGGACATGGCTTGCGGCGGAAGTGCCTCCCGGCCCCTGGCTTTATCCGGAAGACCAGATGTCGGACGCCCCGCTGCGCCAGCTCGCCGCCGAGATCACGCGCGAGAAGATGTTCCACCGCCTGCACCAGGAGTTGCCGTATCAGTCGACGGTCGAGACCGAGAGCTGGACGCAGCAGAAGGACGGTTCGGTCCGCATCGAACAGACGATTTATGTCGAGCGCGACAGCCAGAAGAAGATCGTGATCGGCAAGGGCGGTCAGACGCTGAAGGCGATCGGCGCCGAGGCCCGCAAGGAGATTTCCGGCATCGTCGAGGCGCCGGTTCACCTCTTTCTGTTCGTCAAGGTCCGCGAGGGGTGGGGCGATGACCCGGCGCGCTATCGCGAGATGGGCCTCGACTTTCCCAAAGACGGCTAACATGCACCGCGCCGGACTCCCGCCGTCGCGGGAATGAGCGGACAATAACGGTCCGGTTGCGGATGCCATGAAGATCGCGACCTTCAACATCAACAACGTCAACCGGCGCCTTCCCAACCTCCTGCAGTGGTTGAAGCGTGCGAAGCCGGACATTGTCGGCCTGCAGGAATTGAAATGCACCGACGGGGATTTCCCCGCGGCGGCGCTGCGCAAGGCAGGTTACGACGCCGTCTGGCGGGGTCAGAAAAGCTGGAACGGCGTGGCCATCCTGTCGCGCCGGGGCGAGCCGGTGGTGACGCGGCTTGCGTTGCCGGGGGACCGCAACGATACGCAAAGCCGCTACATCGAAGCTGCCGTCGACGGTATCCTGATCGGCTGCCTGTATCTACCGAACGGCAATCCCCAGCCCGGCCCCAAGTTCGATTACAAGCTGAAGTGGCTCAGGCGATTATCCGCTCATGCCCGCAAGCTCTTGAATGCGCAGGTCCCGGTCGCTCTGATCGGCGATTACAATGTGGCCCCGACGGACATCGACATCTATCCGACCCGGTCCTGGGACAATGACGCGCTGATCCAGCCGCAAAGCCGGGCGGCTTATGCGCGGCTGGTGAAGCAGGGCTGGACTGATGCCATTCGCGAGACTCATCCGGATCAGCGCATCTATACATTCTGGGACTACAAGCGGAACCGCTGGCCTCGCGATGCCGGCCTGCGTCTCGACCACGTGCTGCTCAGTCCGGCGCTGGCAAAGCGGCTGACGTCGGCCGGCGTCGATCGCGCCGAGCGCGGGCGTGAGGGCGCCAGCGATCACGCGCCGGCATGGTGCGAATTGAAGTAACGCCCTCCCGTAGCCCGGATGAGCGAAGCGACATCCGGGATGGTCCTCCGGGGGTTCGCTTCGCTCAACCCGGGCTACGGCCTCGACATTCCGCATGCGATGGCTCATCTCTTCCTCATGCAATGGAGCGACGACGGATTCGTCCTCGGCATCAGGCGGCATGGCGAGGCGAATGCCATTCTCGAACTGATGACCCGCGCGCACGGGCGTCATCTCGGCCTGGTGCGGGGCGGGGCGGGGAGCCGGATGCGGCCGGTGCTGCAGCCCGCCAATGCGGTGCGGGCACATTGGCGCGCCCGCCTTGACGATCACCTCGGCACTTTTACGGTCGAGCCGATTGCGCTGCGGGCCGGCACGCTGTTTTCCGACTCGCATGCCGTCTTTGCGGTGACACATCTCGCGGCGCTGGCGCGGCTCCTGCCTGAGCGCGATCCGCATGAGATCGTGTTCGACAGCCTGGAAACGATCGTCTCGCATCTGCATGATCCCGCGCTCAGCGCCGCCCTGATCGTGCGGTTCGAGTTGCTGATGCTGTCGGAGCTTGGCTTTGGTCTCGACTTGGAGACCTGTGCGGCGACCGGATCGTCCTCCGACCTCGTTTATGTGTCGCCGAAATCGGGCCGGGCCGTCTCCCGCATTGCCGGCGAGCCATGGCGCGACCGGTTGCTGTTGCTGCCGGATTTTGTGATCGGCGACGTGGGGTCTGTCGATGCGAAAGATATCGCGGATGGGTTCGCGCTGACTGCGTTCTTTCTGGCGCGCTATGTGCTTGAGCCGCGCGGGCTCGCGCTTTCGGATGCGCGCGCTCACTTCATCGCCGCCGTTCGGCGCAGACTGCCGGACGCCGCATAGGCGTCTAAAAAAGAGCCGATCCTTGCGGACCGGCTCCGTTGCCGTAACGCATTCCGCGGATCAGCGGCAGACGCGCTCGCGCCAGCAGTGATAGCCATAGGGGCCATAGCCGCAGCGCCGCACATAGTAGCAATAGGGTTTGTAACGATAGCCGTAGCCCCCGTAATACTGGACGGGTGTCACCAGACCGCCGACATTCAGCGTCGCACTTGAACCGGGCGCACTCACCGGAGCCCCAATGGCGGCTCCGGCTGCAAGGCTCAGCCCCGCTGCGACGAGCAGGGCAGTGGTGAAGGTCTTCATGCTTGGATCTCCGTTCTATCGACGACAGACGCAGCGGGAACGCTGCGCATTGACCCGGCAGCGAGTGCTGCCGACTGCGTGATCCCCGCCCGGACGTTGTCGGGGCGGGGCTAGAAACCACCCTGCCGCGACACAATCTGAGGTCGCAGCCGCGCTACGTGATTACCACAAAATTTAGGGGGTAGTCGCAATTTTTGATGCAATATCCAATAAATCGTCCGTGAATAATCGTTTGCCCTCAGAAATTCGGCCTGGCTGGCCCGCTTTCTCTTCCCTTGTTCACCGGGGTGAGGCGAGTTACCGAACGCCATGGCCACACGACTGATTCCTCCACCGGACAAGGACGTCCAGGAAATCGCGCTGCGTGATGCGCTTGAGGAGCGCTATCTCGCCTATGCGCTCTCGACGATTATGAACCGTGCGCTGCCCGATGCGCGCGACGGGCTCAAGCCGGTGCACCGCCGCATCCTCTACGGCATGCGGTTGCTTCGTCTCGATCCGGGCTCCACACCAAAGAAATCCGCCAAGATCGTCGGCGACGTGATGGGTAATTTCCATCCGCACGGCGACCAGGCGATCTACGATGCGCTGGTGCGGCTCGCGCAGGATTTTGCCGCGCGCTACCCGCTGATCGACGGGCAGGGCAATTTCGGCAATATCGATGGCGATAACGCCGCGGCCTATCGCTACACCGAAGCGCGGATGACCGAGGTCGCCCGGCTGCTGCTTGAGGGCATCGACGAGAACGCGGTCGACTTCCGCCCGAACTATGACGGGCTCACCCAAGAGCCGGTGGTGCTGCCGGGTGCGTTTCCAAATCTGCTCGCCAACGGGTCGCAGGGCATTGCGGTTGGCATGGCGACGTCGATCCCGCCGCACAACGCAGCCGAACTTTGCGACGCGGCGCTGTTCCTGATCGACAATCCGAATGCGCGAAGCAAGACACTGCTGAAATACGTGCCGGGTCCGGACTTCCCGACCGGCGGCGTCGTGGTCGATTCAAGGGAGGCGATCGCCGAAGCCTATACCACCGGCCGCGGCTCGTTTCGCGTGCGGGCGCGCTGGACCAAGGAAGAGACCGGCCGCGGCGGCTATCAGATCGTCGTCACGCAGATCCCCTATCTCGTGCAGAAGTCGCGCCTGATCGAGCGCATTGCTGAACTGCTCAACGAGCGCAAGCTGCCTCTGGTCGCCGATATCCGCGATGAGTCCGCAGCCGACATTCGCATCGTGATCGAGCCGAAATCGCGGAGCGTCGATCCGGTCCTGCTGATGGAATCGCTGTTCAAGGTGAGCGAACTGGAAAGCCGCATCCCCCTGAACATGAACGTGCTGGTCAAGAATGGCCGCGTCCCGCGGGTCATCGGTCTTGCCGAGGCGCTGCGCGAATGGCTGGATCATCGCCGTGATGTGCTGGTACGCCGGAGCCAGCATCGGGTCGATGCGATCGAGCACCGTCTCGACGTGCTCGGCGGCTATCTGGTCGCCTATCTGAACCTCGACAAGGTCATCAAGATCATCCGCACCGAGGATGAGCCCAAGCCCGTCCTGATCCGGACCTTCACGCTGACCGACGTCCAGGCCGACGCCATCCTCAATATGCGACTGCGCAACCTGCGCAAGCTCCAGGAGATGGAAATCCG
>JBIQKQ010000021.1:0-18844 GCA_044506365.1 Hyphomicrobiales bacterium | reverse complement strand
AACCTGCGCGACGAATTGAAGAAGCTGAAGGCGCTGCTGAAGTCCGAGGCCGAGCAGTGGAAAGCGGTCGCGGGAGAGATCCGCAAGGTCCGCGAGACGTTCGGCCCGAAGACCGAAATCGGCAAGCGCCGCACGACGTTCGGCGAGGTCCGCGATGTGGAGCAGGAGCTCGCCGAGATTCTGGTCGAGCGCGAGCCCGTCACGGTGGTCGTGTCGGAAAGGGGGTGGGTTCGCGCGCTGCGCGGCCATGTCGCCGATTTGTCGACCGTGTCGTTCAAGGCGGACGACGCGCTGCAATTCCACTTCCACGCTGAGACCACGTCGAAATGCGTGTTCTTCGCCTCGAACGGCAAGTTCTACACCATCGATGCCGCGAAGCTGCCGGGCGGGCGCGGGCATGGTGAGCCGGTGCGGCTGTTCATCGATCTCGAACAGGACGCCACCATCGTCGCCGCGTTCAAGTATCAGGGCGGCCGCAAATTCCTGCTGGCTTCGGCGGAGGGCAAGGGCTTTGTGGTGCCGGAAGACGAGTGTCTCGCCAATACCCGCAAGGGCAAGCAGGTGCTCAACGTCAAGGCGCCCGACAGGGCGGTGGCCATCGCGCTGGTCGAAGGTGATCTCGTCGCAGCGATCGGCGAGAACCGCAAGATGATCGTGTTCCCGATCAATCAGGTGCCGGAGATGACGCGCGGCGCCGGCGTGCGTCTGCAGCGCTACAAGGACGGCTCGCTCAGTGATATCATGACCTTCGAGTCGAAGGGCGACGGCATGAACTGGTTCGACTCCGCGGGCCGCGCACAGATGACGCCGCTGAAGGATCTTGCGGCCTGGCGCGGCAATCGGGGCGACGCCGGCCGCGTCAGGCCCGACCGCTTTCCGAAGAACAACCGGTTCGGCAAGAGCATCGGCTAGGTCGGCCGCAACCGCCTTCGATGGCGTCAGTGCTCGTTCGCGCGAGCGCTGCGTCGAAAACAGCAGCGCACTCAACTGTCGGTTTAGCAGTACTCTCGCCGCGTGGCGGTTCCAGCATGATCTTTTTCGAGGGAATCCGAACTAACGCCCGTCCTCGTCCTTTGTTCCCTGAATTGGGTGCAGATCTCCTCAGGGCGTTCAGCGCAGCTGAGGCACCTATATTGTGCGCAAGTCATGCAACGCACAGAAGGGAGACAAGTATGTCGAGACGCGACGACGCGGCCAGAAGCAGCGCGGTTCATTCCACCACCGGCGCGGGCGCACCGGCGCCGAGCGACCGCAACTCGCTCACCATTGGCCCGGACGGACCGGTTCTCCTGCATGACGTGCATTTCCTCGAGCAGATGGCGCATTTCAACCGCGAGAAGGTGATCGAGCGCCAGCCTCACGCCAAGGGTTCGGGCGCGTTCGGCGTGTTCGAAACCACCGAAGACGTGTCGCAATATACAAAGGCAGCGCTGTTTCAGAAGGGCGCGGTGACGGACATGCTGGCGCGGTTCTCGACCGTGGCCGGCGAACAGGGCAGCCCCGATACCTGGCGCGACGTGCGCGGCTTTTCGCTGAAGTTCTACACGAGCGAAGGCAATTACGACCTCGTCGGCAACAATACGCCGATCTTCTTCGTGCGCGATCCGATGAAATTTCCGCATTTCATTCGCAGCCAGAAGCGATTGCCGGACTCGGGTTTGCGCGACAATCACATGCAATGGGACTTCTGGACCAACAATCCGGAATCGGCTCATCAGGTCACCTATCTGATGGGCGTGCGAGGCCTGCCGCGCAGCTGGCGGCATATGAATGGGTATGGCTCCCACACCTATATGTGGGTGAACGCCAAGGGCCAGCGGTTCTGGGTCAAGTATCACTTCCACACCCAGCAAGGGATGAAGTTCTTCACCAACGAGGAGGCGGCCGCCGTGGCCGGTTCCGACGCCGACTACCATCGGCGCGATCTGTTCGAGGCGATCGCCCGCGGCGAGCATCCGAGCTGGATCCTGTCGGTCCAGGTCATGCCCTATGAGGATGCCAAGACGTATCGGATCAATCCGTTCGACCTCACCAAGGTGTGGCCGCATGCCGATTATCCGCTGATCCGGGTCGGGCGAATGACGCTCAATCGCAATCCCGAAAACTTCTTTGCGCAGATCGAGCAGGCGGCGTTCACGCCGGGCAATACGGTGCCGGGTATCGGGCTGTCGCCGGACAAGATGCTGCTCGGCCGCGCCTTTGCCTATAACGACGCGCAGCGCAACCGGATCGGTGCGAACTTCCATCAGCTGCCGGTCAACCAGCCCAAGGTGCCGGTCCAGACCTACATGTTCGACGGGCCGATGGCTTATCATCATAGCGGCAACGCGCCGACCTATGCGCCGAATAGCGGCGGACGGCCGTGGGCGGACGCAACGGGTGTCATGCCGGAAGGCTGGGAAGCCGACGGCCAGATGGTGCGCAGCGCCTATACGCTGCGCGCGGATGACGACGATTTCAGTCAGCCCGGCACTCTGGTGCGCAAGGTGTTTGACGACGACCAGCGCGACAAGCTGGTCGAACAGGTCGCCGGCAGCCTGCTCGGCGGCGTTCGCGAGCCGGTGCTCAGCCGCGCCTTTGAATACTGGAAGAACATCGACCCGGGCGTTGGACAGCGCATCGAGGACAAGGTGCGCAGCGGCCGCGCGAAGCAGCCGGCGCAAGGGATGGGCGAGGGATCGGAATCCGAAAAGCGCAAGCGCAGCGTCGCGCCGGCGTAACGGCCCTGTCCGCAGCGTTCGGCATCGCTCTGCTTAGCGAGCCGATATCACGTCAGGTGGCGGTGCCGCGAAGACATTCACATCTCCGCGCGCACCCAGCCCTGCGACATCAGCCGCTCCTGCGGCAGGAAGCGGCTCTTGTAGTCCATCTTGCGCGAGCCGCGCACCCAATAGCCGAGATAGACGTAGGGCAGTCCCATCTGCTTGGCCCGCTCGATATGATCGAGGATCATCAGCGAGCCGAGCGAACGCGTCTCGTAATCCGGGTCGAAGAACGAATAGACCATCGACAGGCCGTCGCTGAGGAGGTCGGTGAGCGCGACCGCGATCAGCGTGCCGGCGCGGCGCGCGGCCGGCTGTTCCGGCGGCAGCCGGTACTCCACCATGCGGGTCTCGACATGGGAATCCTCGACCATCATCGCGTAGTCGAGCACGGTCATGTCGGCCATGCCGCCGTCGCGATGCCGCTCGTCGAGATAGGCGCGGAAGATCGAATACTGCTCCGAGCTCGGCACCGCCGCGCGCATCTCGCCGCGTACATCGGCATTGCGCTGTGCGATCCGCTTCATCGAGCGGCTCGGAATGAAATCTTCCGCCACCACCCGCACCGACACGCAGGCACGGCAGGCCTCGCAGGCCGGGCGATAGGCGATCGACTGGCTCCGCCGGAAGCCGCCATGGGTCAGCAGGTCGTTCAGCCCCGGCGCCCGCTCGCCCACCAGATGCGTGAACACCTTGCGCTCTTCCTTGCCGGCCAGGTAGGGGCACGGCGAGGGCGCGGTCAGGTAGAATTGCGGCGTATCGCGCGAATGCTGGGTCACGGTCCGGCCCGTCGTTTCCGAAGCCGACTCTGACCCGGAGCGGCGGCTTTCGTCAAACGGTCGTGGCCCGATTGTGGCATTCGCATCCCTGTCCGGCAGGCATCCTTGCGAATGTCACAATCAAAGGACCACCAGCAAGTCATGGATTCCAATGCAGCTTTGGATCTGACATTGGCTTCGCGCGCCCGCGGCCTGGTGGTTAGCGAATGGCAAATCCGCTGGACTAGGCGCGATCCGGTCCGGCGGGGCGCATGGCTTCCGCCCGGGCCGGATTGTTGATCACCACCGTGCCGACCAGGAAGTCGTGCAGCAGCCGGCGACGCTTGTTGAAGAAGCAGACCAGCAGGATCAGCGGCGTCAGCACGCTGATCGAGACCCAGAACAGTCCGGCATGGACCACCGCCAGCACGAAATAGGACGGCGCTCCGTACCAGGTGCGCATCTCAATATCGAGCGCGCGCATGCCGATGGTTGCCGAGCGCGGACCGCCCAGCGTTGTTCCGTAATAGAACGCGGCCCAGATCAATGTGACCACCGGCATCAGGCCGAATAACGCAAAGCCCAGGCCCAGCGTCACGATGCCGATGGCAAAGAAGAGCAGCCAGACGAGGATCAGCGGGATTGCGAGGATGACCAAATCGATGACGAAGGCCAGCACCCGGCGCGCCGGCACCCCGTCGAACAGTTCCGGGTTGATGTCCGGATCGTAGGCGTGCGGCTTCACGTCGTAGGAGACGCCGATCCGATCCTTTTCGTCCGCCATGTGTCTTCCAATTCCCGCGGGTCCAGCGCCAGAAGTCTAACGTAACGCAAACTCCGCGCCTATAGTGCCGCCGCCGGAGACCGGAACCATGATCAGGCTGAGCCACATCGAAGATGCGCAGACCATTCTCGAAGGACGCATCCTGCGCACGCCGATGCTGCCGGCGCCGAAGCTGTCGGCGCTGACCGGCGCGGAGGTGTTCGTCAAATACGAAAATCTGCAGGTCACCAATTCGTTCAAGGAGCGCGGTGCGCTCAACAAGCTTGCGAGCCTCGACGCCGACGATCGTGCGCGCGGCGTCATCGCGATGTCGGCCGGCAATCACGCGCAGGCGGTGGCCTATCATGCCGCCAAACTCGGCATCAAGGCGACCATCGTGATGCCGGTGACCACGCCCGCGGTGAAGGTCGCCGCGACCCGCAGCTATGGCGCGTCCGTCGTCCTGCATGGCGAGAGCGTCGCCGAGGCGCAGGCGAAAGCCGAGGAACTGCAGGCGGGGCAGGGGCTCCTGTTCATCCACCCCTACGACGATCCGCGCATCATCGCGGGGCAGGGCACCATCGCGATCGAGATGCTGGAGGAACGTCCCGATCTCGATGGCCTGATCGTGCCGATTGGCGGCGGTGGCCTGATCGCCGGCAACGCGATCGCCGCCAAAGCCATCAGTCCGCAGATCGAGGTGATCGGCGTCGAGGCCGAACTCTATCCCTCGATGTGGAATGCGCTGCGCGGCGAGGACCGGCCGTGCGGCGGCGCAACGCTCGCTGAAGGCATTGCGGTGAAGAATGTCGGCAAGCTCACATTGCCGATCATTCGCGAACTCGTATCGGATGTGCTGCTGGTCAGCGAGTCGCAACTCGAGCGCGCGGTCAACGCCTATCTCACCTTGCAGAAGACCATGGCCGAGGGCGCGGGCGCCGCCGGGCTCGCCGCGATGCTGAAGGAGCCGGAGCGCTTCAAGGGCAAGCGCATCGGGCTGATCCTGTGCGGCGGCAATATCGATCCGCGCATCCTCGCTTCGATCATGGTGCGCGAACTCGAGCGCGGCGAGCAGATCGTGTCGTTCCGCCTCACTATCCCGGACCGGCCGGGCGTGCTCGGCACGATCGCGAGCCGGCTGGGCGAACTCGGCGCCAACATCCTGGAAGTCGACCACAAGCGCCTGCTGCTCGACGTACCGGCGAAAGGCGCGCGGCTCGACGTGACGGTGGAAACCCGCGACCGTGCGCATGCCGAGGAGATCATGGCGGCGTTTGCGGCGGACGGGTATCAGCCGGTGCGCATCCACGCGAACAACGCCATGGGGTGATCGGCAGCGGTAACTGCGGAGGAATTGATGAGCCTGGCTGCCGCGCGACGCGGCGCTTGACGAAAATGCCCTCTCCCCTTGAGGGAGAGGGCTGCGCGATCATGGTCCGCGAGTCGTGATGGGTGAGCGGTGTCAGCATCTCGATAGGGTGTAACCCCTCACCCGATCGCGCTTGTTGCAAAAGCGGTGCAGCCCTCTCCCTCAAGGGGAGAGGGCGCAGTCATGCGCACTGCGCAGCAATGCGAACAACGCCATGGGGTGATCGGCAGCGGTAACTGCGGAGGAATTGATGAGCCTGGCTGCCGCGCGACGCGGCGCTTGACGAAAATGCCCTCTCCCCTTGAGGGAGAGGGCTGCGCGATCATGGTCCGCGAGTCGTGATGGGTGAGCGGTGTCAGCATCTCGATAGGGTGTAACCCCTCACCCGATCGCGCTTGTTGCAAAAGCGGTGCAGCCCCTCTCCCTCAAGGTGAGAGGGCGCAGTCATGAGCACTGCGCAGCAATGCGAACAACGCGAATGGGGTGATCGAGGTTCTGGAAAGCGGTCGTCCCGCGCAGGCGGGGACCCATAGCCACCGCTCTGGAATAGGTCCCCGCCTGCGCGGGGACGACATCTTATCGCATCGCGAACCTGCTATGAGCGCAGCATCTCTGCCGCCTTCGGCGCGAAATAGGTGAGAATGCCGTCCGCGCCGGCGCGCTTGAACGCGATCAGGCTTTCCATCATCGCCCGGTCGCCGTCGAGCCAGCCGTTCTGCACCGCCGCCGAGATCATCGCGTATTCGCCAGACACCTGATAGGCGAAGGTCGGCACGCCAAATTCGCTTTTCACGCGGCGCACGATGTCGAGATAGGGCAGGCCCGGCTTCACCATCACCATGTCGGCGCCTTCGTCGAGATCGAGCGCGACTTCGCGGATCGCCTCGTCGGAATTGCCGCAGTCCATCTGGTAGGTGCGCTTGTCGCCGGTCAGTGTCTTTGACGAGCCGACCGCGTCGCGGAACGGTCCGTAGAAGGCCGAGGCATATTTCGCCGCATAGGCCATGATCGCGGTGTCCTGATGACCGGCATCGTCCAGGGCGATGCGGATCGCGCCGACCCGCCCGTCCATCATGTCGGATGGCGCGATGATGTCGCAGCCGGCGTCGGCCTGCACCAGCGCCTGCTGCGTCAGCACCTCCACGGTCTCGTCGTTCAGGATCACGCCATCGCGCAGCAGGCCGTCATGGCCGTGGCTGGTGAACGGATCGAGCGCGACGTCGCACAGGATGCCGACCTCGGGGACCGCCTGCTTGATCGCGCGCACCGCGCGGCAGACCAGATTGTCCGGATTGGTCGCTTCGCTGCCGGCCTCATCGCGCAGTCCCGGATCGGTATAGGGAAAGATCGCGACGCAGGGGATCGTCAGCCTCGCCGCCTGCTCCACGGCGCGGCAGGCCTCGTCGACCGAGAGCCGATCGACCCCCGGCATCGAGGGGACCGGTGTGCGCTTGTCCTTACCGTCGGCAACGAAAATCGGCCAGATCAGGTCGGCGGGCGTCAGCGCATTCTCGCGCACCATGCTGCGCAGCCATTCGGTGCGGCGCAGGCGGCGCGGCCGGTGCGACAGCTCGAGCGGCAGGTGAGGGGGCGTCTCGATGGGCACCACCCTGGTCTTGCGTTCGAGGGGTCGGCCGTACTTGATCGCCATGATTGATATGCCCTCATTCCCGGTATCCACTCGTTCCCATGCCGGCGGCGCGAACCGCAGGCCGGCTGTGGCAATGAGCGGAGAACGTATCGAGCTTACTCCCAAGCCGCCTCGCCCGCCAGATTTGACGCCGTCCGCAGGCAAACATATCCGTTCTGCATGGACTTCGCCCTCACCGAGGACCAGCGCGCCTTCCAGGCGACCGCCCGGCAATTCGCGCGGGACGCGATGATGCCGCACGCCGCGGAATGGGACGAGCATGAGACCTTCCCGGTCGAAACGCTGCGGGAGGCCGCAGCACTCGGCTTCGGGGGTATCTATGTCAAAGACGATGTCGGCGGCTCGGACCTGTCCCGGCTGGACGCCGCGATCATTTTCGAGGAGCTGGCGCAGGGCTGCACCTCGACCGCCGCCTATATCTCGATCCACAACATGGCGGCTTGGATGATTGACGCCTTCGGCAATGCGGCGCAGCGGGCGCGCTTCCTGCCGAAGCTGTGCAGCATGGAGCATTTCGCGAGCTACTGCCTGACCGAGCCGGGCGCGGGTTCGGATGCGGCCAGCCTTGCGACGCGCGCGCGCCGCGACGGCGACCACTACATTCTCGACGGCGCCAAGGCCTTCATCTCCGGCGGCGGGACCTCCGACATCTATGTCTGCATGGTGCGGACCGGCGGCGCGGGGCCGAAAGGCATTTCCTGCATCGTGGTGGAGAAGGGAGCGGCCGGCCTGTCATTCGGCGCGCGCGAGAAAAAGCTCGGCTGGAAATCGCAGCCGACCGCCACCGTCAATTTCGAGAACTGCCGGGTCCCGGTCGATAATCTGATCGGCGGGGAAGGCGAGGGCTTTCGGATCGCCATGATGGGACTGGATGGCGGGCGGCTCAACATCGCCGCCTGTTCAATCGGCGGCGCGCAATTCTGTCTTGACCGCACGATCGACTACATGCGCGACCGCAGGCAGTTCGGGACGCGGCTCTCGGACTTCCAGGCACTGCGATTCAAGATTGCGGACTATGCGACCGAACTCGAGGCGGCGCGGCTGATGGTGCGGCGCGCGGCGCACGCCGTCAGCGAAGGTGAACCCGGCGCGACGCGGCTCGCCGCGATGGCCAAGCGCCTTGCGACCGACGCCGGATTCGAGACCGTGAATGGCTGCCTGCAATTGCATGGCGGCTACGGCTACCTGCGCGATCATCCGATCGAGCGCGTGTTGCGCGATGTGCGGGTGCACCAGATTCTCGAAGGAACCAACGAGATTATGCGCCTGATTGTCAGCCGCGATCTCCTGGATAACTGACATGGACGGGGCGGGCGACATCCTGTTCGAGCGCCGCGGCAGCGCCGGCATCGTGACGCTGAACCGGCCGAAGGCGCTGAACGCGATCACCCATGACATGGTGCGGGCGCTGGCGGCGCAACTCGATCGCTGGGCGCGTGACGACGCCGTGACGCGCGTGATCGTCACCGCCAATGGCGAGCGCGCGTTCAGCGCCGGCGGCGATATCCGCGCGCTCTATGACCTCATCGTCGCGGGCAGGCAGGAGGAGGCGCTGTCCTTCTTCCGCGAGGAATATGCGCTCAACACCACGATCAAGCGCTATCCGAAACCCTATATCTCGCTGATCGACGGCATCGTGATGGGCGGCGGCGTCGGCATTTCGATTCACGGCTCGCATCGCGTGGCGGGCGAGCGCTATGCCTTCGCCATGCCCGAGGTCGGCATCGGCTTTTTTCCGGATGTGGGCGCGACCTACGCCTTGCCGCGGCTTGCCGGCGAGATCGGGACATACCTGGCGCTGAGCGGCGAACGGCTGAGGGCGGCGGATGCGGTCTTGTCGGGCGCTGCGACCCATCACGTGAAGTCGCACCGTTTCGCCGATCTGAGAGAGGCGCTGTGCGGGACCGACCCGGTCAATGCGGTGCTGGCCGACTTCATGGAGAGCGTCGGGCCCGGCGAGACGGTGCCGCGGCGGCGGGTCATCGATCGGACATTTTCGTGGGACAGCGTCGCCGCCATATTGTCTGCGCTCGAGGCGCAGGCGCAGAAGAACGCCGACCATGGCGAATGGTCGGCGAGAATGTTGCAGACCATCCGCGCCAAATCGCCGACCAGCCTGATGCTCGCCCTCGCCCAGATGCGCTACGGCCGCACGCATTCGTTCGAGGCGTGTATGCGGGCGGAGTTTCGCATCGTCTCGCGGATCGTCTATGGTCCCGACATGATCGAGGGCGTGCGGGCGGTGATCGTGGATAAGGACAATGCCCCGCGCTGGTCGCCGCCCGATCTCGGCTCGGTCGCTAAGGACTTGATCGCGCGGCATTTTGCGGCGCTGCCGGGGAACGAACTGGACCTTTCGAGATGAGCGAGCCCGCAGCCACCGCCCCCAACGCGCATGCGTCCGAACAGTCGCAAGAACTCGCGCCGGTTCAGGTCGACGAGGAGAGGATCGGGCAGGGCCGCTGGACGCGCTGGCTGATCTGGTTTCTGCGGGCGATGGCGGTCGTGTCGATGCTCAAGGGGCTTTATCATTGGTCCGTGGTTCTCGGGATTGGTGAAGGGCCCGATTCACGCTTTTCGACCGAAACGCTGCCCTGGCAGACGGCGACCGTCTATTTCGCGGTCATTGATCTCGTTGCCGCCGTTGGTCTGTGGCTCGCCGCGGTATGGGGCGCCGTGGTCTGGCTGACGGCGGCCGTCTCGATGGCGGCGGTGCAGGTGTTTTTCCCGCAGATTTACGGCGGTTCGTGGCTCGTCGTGGTGATCGAGCTGGTGCTACTGTGCACCTATCTGGTGCTCGCCTTGCAATCGGCGCGCGAGCACCCGCACTGACGCAAGGCCCGGCAAGGCTCGTAGAAGCCGGGATGTTCGGGCCGGAGGATCGAAGAAGATGGCGCGCATAGCCTTTATCGGTCTCGGGAATATGGGCGGCCCGATGGCCCGGAACCTGATCAAGGCCGGCCACGAGGTTCTCGGCTACGATATTAGTCTCGACGCCGTCGGTAACCTGGTCGCCGCAGGCGGCACCGCCGCCGGAAAGCCCGGTGCGGCGGCCGCCGAAGCCGAGATCGTCGTCAGCATGCTGCCGTCAGGCGCCGAGGTGCGCGAGACCTATCTGGGGCCGGATGGCATCATCGAATGTGCCGCATCCGGCGCGCTCCTGATCGATTCCTCCACCGTCGATGTGGAGACCGCGCGGACCGTCGCCGCTGCGGCGGAGGCGCGTGGTCTTGCCATGGTGGACGCGCCGGTGTCCGGCGGTGTTGGCGGCGCGCAGGGCGGCACGCTCACCTTCATGGTCGGCGGTGCGGACGAGGCTTTCGAGAAAGCGAAGCCGATCCTCGAAGCGATGGGTAAGACCATCGTCCATGCCGGCGGGGCGGGCAACGGACAGGCGGCGAAAATCTGCAACAACATGATCCTCGGCATTTCGATGATTGCGGTGTCGGAAGCCTTCGTGCTGGCCGAGACGCTCGGGCTGGATGCACAGAAGCTGTTCGACATTTCCTCGAAATCGTCGGGCCAGTGCTGGTCGATGACGAGCTATTGCCCGGTGCCGGGACCGGTGCCGTCATCGCCCGCGAATCGCGACTTTCAGGCCGGCTTTACCGCGCATATGATGCTGAAGGATCTCAAGCTGTCGCAAGAGGCTGCAAAAGCGGGCGGCGCGCGAACCCCGCTCGGCGCGGGCGCGACCACAATCTACCAGCATTATGTCGAAACCGGCGAGGGCGGGCGGGACTTCTCTGGTATCATCCAGTTTCTGCGCGGTGAGTAGCGGGGCGCGAGCCCGCAGCTCCTAGTCCTGATGAGTTAAAGCAATCCGGGTTTGGCTTCGCGCATATCGCTGAGACTCATGCGGGCGAGGCGCGACCCACCAATCGCTGCGATGCGTATCGTTGGTCGCGCCTGAAATCGTCACGGCGGGCAATGCATCCTGCGGTCTTGAGTTGCCCGTTACAAAGGCGTTGACCAACTGTGACGCGAGCCTTCGTCTTCCAAATTCATGCGACGTCAATATATCCAGGTCTCGAGCGCGCGGCGCAATTTGCCTCGAACCGAGGAGTTGGCGATGCCCCGGAGATTCAAAATCGGCGATCACGTCAGTTGGAATTCCGAGGCGGGCCGGGTTTCCGGCACCATCATCGCCATCCGCACAAAGGATTTCGACTACAAGGGACATACCAGGCGCGCGACGGAGGACGATCCCCAATACGAAATCAAGAGCGACCGGACCGATCATGTCGCCGCGCATAAGGGCAGCGCACTGACCCGTCTGCGGCAGCCGAAAGGCAAATCGTGACTCTGCCTTTTTTCACGATCGGGCACTCCAATCGCAGCCTTGAGGCATTCGTCACGCTGCTGCGCGATAACGAGATAAGCCTTGTTGCCGATATCAGGACGGTGCCGCGCTCGCGGGCCAATCCGCAATTCAACAAGGACACCCTTCCGACGTCGCTCGCGGGCTTTGGTATTTCCTATGACCATATCGCAGCGCTCGGGGGCCTGCGCGGAAAGACGAAAGCGGTCCAGCCTGACGTCAACGGCTTCTGGACCAATCGGAGCTTCCACAACTATGCCGATTACGCGCTGACAGCGCCATTTCGTGCGGGGCTAGAACAGTTGCGCGCAGAAGGGCGAAAGCAGCGCTGCACGATCATGTGCTCGGAGGCGGTCTGGTGGCGTTGCCACCGTCGCATCGTCGCCGATTATCTGATCGCGGGCGGGGAGAAGGTCGTTCATATCATGGGAGAGGGACGCCTCGAGCCCGCGCAGCTCACGCAGGGCGCGGTCGTTCAGCCTGATGGGACGATCGTCTATCCGGCCGCGTAACGGTAGCATCGACGCGTTCGGGCCGATCGCATTGGCGCGAGCATGGGACGACGAACCGCAATCGTGTCCGAATGCGGGACACGGCTGCGATCGGCATGTGAGGAGTGCGCAAGACGGCAGGGGCAGACGTTGTCCACAACGCTGCTGCGCGGCAAGAACGAGCCGGAAGACAACTCGCGTGCGGCCGTCTGGTTCGTTGTGCGCGGTAATTACGCGCCGCACAGCGACAAAAGGTGAATCGCGCGTTACGAAAAACCCGCACAATTGCTGAATCAATCGATCGTTCGGCTCGCCAAATAAACCTTCTCTTTATGCTGTTGTTTAAGCCGATTTTAGATCATCGCCCGTATTTTACGTCATCAAGCGGGGAAACAGGGCCTCGCATAAAGACTGAAAAGATTACACAGGAAGGCGTCACATGAAAGCCGTTACCAAGCCGGCGGAGCAGCATGCGCAGAATACGCAGCGCTTTGAGCAAATCCGGCCGCTGTATCTCGAAGCTCTGACTCTCGTCGAACGCCTTCACCGGCGTCTGCTCGACGTCATCAAGGACGAGTTCGACCGGCGCGGCCGCGCCGATATCAATTCGGTGCAGGCGCTGCTGCTCTACAACATCGGCGACAAGGAACTGACCGCGGGCGAATTGCGCACGCGCGGCTACTATCTCGGTTCCAACGTCTCATACAACCTGAAGAAGCTGGTCGAGATGGGCTTCCTCGATCATCAGCGCTCGCGTGTCGACCGCCGTTCGGTGCGCATCAAGCTGACTGACAAGGGCCGCGAAGTTCGCGACATCGTCGAAAACCTTTACCAGAAGCATGTGCGCACCGTCGAACAGGTTGGCGGGATCTCTGGCGACGAATTCAGCACACTCAACAAGTCGCTGCACCGGCTCGAACGCTTCTGGACCGACCAGATCCTGTATCGGCTCTGACGGCAACAGTTTCAACAAGCCAAAGTGTGTCGACCTTGACTTCGCCCCGGCGGCAACGCCGGGGCTTTTCTGTTGCGCCTCGTCGCGCCGCGGATTGCACGCTCCAACATCGAGAAGGGACACGGCCCTTCGTGCGCTGAGCCCAAAAAATGATGGAACTTTTGCAGACGTGAATCATTCCACGTCTCAAATATGTCAGCACACCCGGCGCGGAATTCGGAGCGCGTCCTGCATGAAGACCAAGAACTCGGCCTGGACCGCGGCCGAAGACGCGATGCTTGCGCAATCTGTCGAGGACAGGGTCAGTACGGCGCGCCTGTCGGTCCGGCTGCAGCGTTCGGAAGGGAGCGTCAAACGTCGCATGCGCGAGCTTGGCTTGGCCGGCACCAAGCGACGCCTTCGCCCCGCGGCTCCAATCGAGATCGATCCAACGGTTCAGGCGATGCGCTGGCTGGAGACGTGCAGGAGCGGCGATCTTGTGAGCTTGATGGATTTCTACGCCGATACGGCAACACTCGAATGCGGCTGCAGCGGCCCGACGACTTGCGCAGGGATCGAGGCAATCAGGCAATACTGGGCGCCGAAACTACGTGGCGTGTGCGCCAACGCTTTTTCGCTTTCAGCGGTTCGCGAGGACCGAGGCCGCGTTGTGCTTGACTATACGAGCTACGAGGCAAAGCCAGTCTGCATGTATCTGTCGTTCAATTCCGACGAAAAAATCATCCATTCCGAATGTGGGCCGCGCGCCTGTCGGTCGCTCGAGCCGTGAGGTCTGGCTGGCTGTCGTCGACGTCTAGAGCCAGTGAACGAACACGTCGCTCGTGCGCTCTTGCCTGGCACGATAGCTTTAAGGACGTGCGCCTCAACCTCGATGCAGTCTAGGCAAGGCTATAACAGGCGAAGGCACCCAGCACTAGCAAGGCGGCGGCCAGAATCGTTAGCGCGTCCTCAGCATCGTCGGCACTTGTCTGCCTGTGGTCGGAGGGAGTCACCTTGCGTCTCCATTCATGCTCATCACGGCATAACCCCGATGCGAGGGCTCGGGCATTGCGATGCCGATGGCGATGAACGCCGTCGCGCAAAGAACCGCGCTGACACAAACGACATATTTCATGACTGCAACCCCTGATCTCATTAAGAAACGGGAAGCGCTCGGCAGTGTTCCAAGAACAACTGCGATTTTTGCGCGGAACGCTGACGAGGCTTCACCGTTAGCGACCCGCTGAACCATGGAGGATACGATCATGCGTATTGCTATCGCCGCCGCGCTTGCGGCCGCCGTGTCTACGGGGGCGCTGGCGCAGACCACCGAGTTCTATGTCGTGCGTGACGTCAAGACGAAGAAGTGCACGATCGTGGACAAGAAGCCGACGACGACGACGGAAGTCACCGTTGTCGGAGACGGTGTCTACAAAACGCGCGCCGAAGCCGAGACCGGCATGAGGTCGGTCAAGGTCTGCACCTCCGACTGACGTGTGCTTTGACACGCAAATCGCGGGGGAGCCGCACGCACTCCCCCGCGATTTCGGAGCGCCGTCCTCCAACCACCGCAAACTAATGATGGGCAGCGCGTGCTTTCGCCGGTCCTTGCCGCGGGCCGGTGTAGGGGGTCTAATGCTGGTGCGCCGCTCTTGTCTGAACTCCAAGCATTATCACCGGACGAACCGAACGGTTTCGTGCGTCAGGCTGAGGCCAACTAGCCGTGGATATGCTGACCCTTGCACGGATGATTCGCGCTCATGTGAGATCATATGAAGCGCAAGCCCAAATTCCGCCGGATCGGTCGGCCATCTATTGGGAGGCCTTGCGCAACCTTGACGAGACGAACTGCGGATGACCGATCGCCCGGAATTTACCGCCTCCTGGAGCCGCCGCACGCTGCTCCGCCATCTGGGGCGCGGCGCGCTCGGCATAGGCGCGGCGACTTATGCCGCCCGCGCCGAGGCGCAGGACAATGTCTTGCAGTTGCTGATGGAGCAGACGCGGCGGGGCGATTTCGGTCAGACCTACGATTCCGGCATCCGCTCAGTGAAAATGCCGAAATCCTCGTTGCCGACCCTGTCTCCCGCGACTGCGCAGACCACCGAGGCTGCGATCCCGCGCTACGAACAGATGGCAGCGCAGGGGGGCTGGCCTGTTGTGCCGGCGAGCGACCGGATGCGCCTTGGCCATCGCAACAAGGCGGTGATCGCGCTACGCCAGCGGCTCGTCGCAGGCGGCGATCTGGCGACGGGCGGCGGCGTTTCCGAGGTGTTCGATTCTTATGTCGAGGCTGGCGTCAAGCGCTTCCAGGCGCGCCACGGGCTGACCGCCGATGGCCTTATGAACGAGGCGACGCTCGCCGCCATGAACATTCCGGCAGAGGTGCGCCTGGCGCAGCTTCGGACCAATCTGGCGCGGCTGCGGGCCTTCTCCGGCAATCTCGGGCCGAAATTCGTGATGTGCAACATTCCGGCGGCGCAGATCGAGGCGATTGAGAACGGCGTCGCGGTCACCCGCCACACCGCCGTAGTCGGCAAACCCGACCGCGCCTCGCCCGACATCAACAGCCGCATCATCGAGGTGAATTTCAATCCGTTCTGGACGGTACCGGTATCGATCGTCAAACGCGATCTGATTCCAAAGATGCAGGAAGAGCCTGATTACCTGACCAAGCAGCGCATCCGCATTCTCGACGGCCGCGGCAAGGAACTGCAGCCGACCGAGGTCAACTGGTATTCGGACGAGGCGGCCAATTACATGTTCAAGCAGGATCCCGGCGACTTCAATTCGCTCGGTGCGATCCGCATCAACTTTCCATCCGCGCACGGCGTCTACATGCATGACACGCCCTCGCGCAATCTGTTCGGCGAGGATTTCCGTTTTCATTCGTCCGGCTGCGTGCGGGTACAGAATGTGCGCGAACTCGTAACTTGGCTGCTGGCCGGAACGCCGGGCTGGTCGCGCCAGCAGATCGACAGCGTGATCCGCTCAGGCGACCGCAAGGACGCGCGCCTCAAGACGCCGGTGCCGCTCTATTGGGTCTATGTCACGGCCTGGGCAACGCCCGACGGGGTGGTGCAGTTTCGTGACGACATTTACGGGCGCGATGGAATCGGCGCGCCGGGCAGCGTCAGCCGGCAATAGGATTCTCGTTTCTGGCCTCCCCTGAAGGTAGGACGAGCGATACGCTGCACGGCATGGCCGAATCGCGAGAGGTCCTGTTCGAATTCACTGCCATCGGCGCGACGATGAAGGTGGCCGCAATCGATGCGGCGACCGGAATCGAGGTGACGGTGCTGGGGCCCGCCCGCGCCGCCCGCGCCGACCTGCAGAAGCTCGCGCTGGCCAAGCTGCGCAGGCGGCTGAATACAGCCGATTCGCGCTAGATATTGCGGCATATCAGCCGATAGAAGCTATCGCTTGGCGGCCGGCGGGTGGACGTGGTAGTCCGCCCGGATTGAGCATCAGGAGATAGGTCATGTCGGCAACCGACCGGTCCGCGGCCGGCGCTGAGCGCAACGTTATGTTCTCGGCTGCGCTCCGCGACAGCGATCCCGAAATCGCGGCTGCGATCGCGAGCGAGCTCGGCCGCCAGCAGGACGAGATCGAACTAATCGCCTCGGAGAATATCGTCAGCCGCGCGGTGCTGGAGGCGCAGGGTTCGGTCCTGACGAACAAATATGCGGAAGGCTATCCTGGCCGGCGCTATTACGGCGGCTGCCAGTTCGTCGATATCGCCGAGCAACTGGCCATCGAGCGCGTGACGCGGCTGTTCGGATGCCGGTTCGCCAATGTGCAGCCGCATTCCGGCGCCTCCGCCAACGCCTCGGTGTTTTTCGCCCTGATGAATCCGGGCGACACCTTCCTTGGGCTCAATCTCGCGGCCGGCGGGCATCTCACCCACGGCATGAAGATCAATTATTCCGGCAAGTGGTTCAACGCGGTCGCCTATAACGTGCGGCCGGACGATCACCTGATCGACATGGACGAACTGCACAGGCTCGCGCAGGAGCACAAGCCGAAGGTCATCATCGCCGGCGGCTCGGCCTATCCGCGGATCATCGACTTCAAGGCCTTCCGCGCGATCGCCGACGAAGTCGGGGCCTATCTGTTCGTTGACATGGCGCATTTCGCCGGGCTCGTCGCGGGGGGTGTGCATCCGTCGCCGTTCCCGTATGCGCATGTGGTGAGCACCACCACGCACAAGACGCTGCGCGGGCCGCGCGGCGGTGTGGTCCTCACCAACGACGAGGAGATCGCGAAAAAGGTCAACGCGGCGGTGTTTCCGGGCTTGCAGGGCGGTCCGCTGATGCATGTGATTGCCGCGAAAGCGGTCGCGTTCGGAGAGGCATTGCGGCCCTCCTTCAAGGTTTACGCGAAGAATGTCGTGGAGAACGCGAAGGCGCTCGCCGAAACCCTGAAGACGGCCGGCTATGACATTACCACGGGCGGCACGGACACCCATCTGATGCTGGTCGACCTGAGGCCCAAGCGGCTGACCGGCAAAGTGTCGGAGGCGGCGCTCGGCCGGGCGCATATCACCTGCAACAAGAACGGCATCCCGTTCGACCCCGAAAAGCCGACTATCACCTCCGGTATCCGTCTCGGCACGCCGGCCGGGACCACGCGCGGTTTCGGTGTCGCCGAATTCAAGCAGGTCGGCGCGATGATCGCCGAAGTGCTCGACGTGCTGTCGCAGAAGCAGACGGATGAGGATTCGCTGATGGAAGCGGCGGTGCGCGACAAGGTGAAGACGCTGCTGACACGGTTTCCAATTTATCAGTAGGGAACACCGTCATGCCCGGCGCAACGCGGGCACCACACCGAGAGAGCTGAACGATATGCGCTGTCCGAACTGCGGCAGTCTCGATACCCAGGTGAAGGACTCCCGGCCGACCGAGGATTCCAATGCGATCCGCCGCCGCCGCGTATGCCTGACCTGCCAGTTCCGCTTCACCACCTTCGAGCGCGTACAGTTGCGCGAACTCGTGGTGATCAAGCGCAACGGCCGCCGCGTTCCGTTCGATCGCGACAAGCTGATGCGTTCGCTGCAGATTGCGCTGCGCAAGCGCAATGTCGAGCCGGACCGCGTCGAACAGATGGTCTCGAAGATCGTGCGCGAACTGGAAAGTCTCGGCGAGAACGAGATTTCGACCGACACCATCGGCGAGGCGGTGATGGCACATCTGCGCGAACTCGACGATGTCGCCTATGTGCGCTTTGCCTCGGTCTATCGCAATTTCCGCGAGCGCAAGGATTTCGAGACTGCGATCGCCGAACTTGCGGGCGAGGAGGACGGCAAGCAGGCATCGCCGCAGCGCAAGTGACCGCCGCGCGCGATTTCCGCTTCATGCAACTGGCGCTGACCCTCGGGCGGCGCGGGCTCGGCAATAGCTGGCCGAATCCTGCAGTCGGTGCAGTGATTGTGAAAGATGGCGCCATTGTCGGCCGCGGCTGGACGCAGCCGGGCGGCCGTCCGCATGCCGAGACAGAGGCGCTGCGGCGCGCGGGTGCACATGCGCGGGGCGCGACGCTTTATGCGACACTTGAACCCTGCTCGCATCACGGCAGGACGCCGCCCTGCACGGACGCCATCGTTGCGGCGGGTATTTCCCGCGTGGTCTCGGCGCTCGGGGACCCCAATCCGAAGGTCGCGGGCGAGGGCTATGCGCGGCTGCGCGCCGCCGGCATCGCGATTGTCGATGGTGTCTGCGCCCACGAGGCGCGGCGCGACCATGCCGGCCATATCCGGCGCATTCTCGACGGGCGCCCGCATGTGCTACTGAAACTCG
>JBIQKQ010000020.1:0-30950 GCA_044506365.1 Hyphomicrobiales bacterium | reverse complement strand
CAAATCGCGCTGATCCGGAATCCCAGCCGATTCAATCAGACCATGAACCGCTCTAAATGCCTTGTGCAAAAATATTCCATAATATGTCTTATGCGAATCGACATTGGGTCGGCAACCCGTTGGGGATGCCCGTGCCAGGACGTGCTACGCCGACTGCTTGAACCGATTGGGCCTTGAGAACGCCAGCATGACACCGTCCCGCGACATCCAGCGCCTGCTGGAAATCATGGCCGCACTGCGGACCCCCGATACCGGCTGCCCTTGGGACCTGAAGCAGGACTTCGCCAGCATCGCGCCGTACACGATCGAAGAAGCCTACGAGGTGGCGGATGCGATCGCCCGCGCGGATCTCGATGACCTGAAGGACGAACTCGGCGATCTCCTGCTCCAGGTCGTCTTCCATGCCCGGATGGCGGAGGAGCAAGGCGTGTTCGCCTTTGGTGACGTGGTGCTGGCAATTACCCAGAAGCTGATCCGGCGGCATCCGCACGTGTTTGGCGACACCGCCGATCTGACGCCGGACGAGGTCAAAGGCCTCTGGGAGAGGATCAAGGCGCAGGAGAAGGCCGAACGGGCCTCGCGGCGCGGCGGGCAGGAAGCGGAGGCGGGGGCGCTGGCCGGCGTTCCGACTGCCCTTCCCGCGCTGACGCGCGCGCTCAAGCTGCAGCAGAAGGCTTCGAAAGTCGGCTTCGACTGGAACGACCCGAAAGCCGTCCTGGCGAAAATCCGCGAGGAGGCCGACGAGATCGAAGCCGCGCTCGCGGAAAGCGACCGCGACGCGGCTGCCGGCGAAATCGGCGACCTGATCTTTGCTCTGGTCAATCTCGCACGGCACCTCGACATCGATCCGGACGCGGCCTTGCGCAGCACCAACGCCAAGTTCGAGCGCCGCTTTGCCGCGATCGAGGCGGCTCTGTCCCGACGCGGCAAGACGCCCGGCGAAGCGACTTTGGCCGAAATGGATGCGCTGTGGGACGAGGCCAAAGCGGCCGAACGCGGAACGCGCGCTCAGGACAGCGCAATCGCCCCGGCAAAGCGCGCGCGCACCTGACCGGCCTTTGCCGGATCGGCGCGCACGGTGACAGCGAGCTTGCCGTCGTCCCGCGTGGTCCTGGCGATGACCTCGGTATTGCGATGGAGCCAGGACAGCCCTGCGCCGTCCGTGCCGTCCAGCACCAGATTGATCACGATCCGAGTTTCAGCCAGACGATCCTCGATCGCCCCGAGCAACGCATCGATCCCCTCGCCCGTCAGCGCTGACACGAGGATCGGTTGATGGTCCGGCGCCACGCGGGCTGCCATGTTCTCGATCCGCGTCCGCGCTGTCGCATCCAGGGTATCGATCTTGTTCCAGACCTCGATCACGCGGTCGCGCCGACCTTCGTCGATGCCGAGCGCTTTGAGCACCTCCTGGACGTCCTGCATCTGCGCCTCGGAATCCTCATGTGCGATGTCGCGCACATGCAGGATGATGTCGGCCTCCGTCACCTCCTCCAGCGTCGCGCGGAACGCCGCGACTAGCATGGTCGGCAATTCGGAAATGAAACCGACCGTGTCCGAGAGGATCACGCGCGTGCCATGCGGCAGGTCGATCGCGCGCAACGTCGGGTCGAGAGTCGCGAAAAGCATGTCGGCTTCCAGCACCCTCGCCCGCGTCATGCGGTTGAACAGCGTCGACTTGCCGGCATTGGTGTAACCGACCAGCGCGGCGATCGGATACGGCACCCGCGCCCGGCTTGCGCGGTGCAGCTTGCGCCGCTTCTTGACCTTTTCCAGCTCGGTCTCGATGCGCGCGATCCGTTCCTCGATCATGCGGCGATCGGCCTCGATCTGGGTTTCGCCGGGACCGCCGAGAAATCCGAAGCCGCCGCGCTGGCGTTCAAGATGCGTCCATGAGCGCACCAGCCGGCTCTTCTGATAGTTGAGATGGGCAAGCTCGACCTGCAGCACGCCCTCTTTGGTCTGGGCGCGCTTGCCGAAAATTTCGAGGATCAAACCGGTGCGATCCAGCACCTTGGCAGACCAGGCTTTTTCCAGATTGCGCTGCTGTACCGGCGACAGAGCGCAATCCATCACCACGAGGCCAATGTCGTGGGCTTTGACGAGACCGGCGATCTCCTCGACCTTGCCCTTGCCGAGATAGGTCGCCGGCCTGATCTCGTTGAGTGTGACAATGCCGGTTTCGACCACGTCGAGGTCGATGGCAAGCGCCAGCCCGACCGCCTCATCGATGCGGGCCTGCGGCGAGCGAATCGGGCCGCCGGCCTTCTGCGAACGCAAATAGGGGCCGACCACCATTGCCCGGCCGGTCGACGCGCGCGGCTCGTCGGTCCGCGAACCCTTCGAAATCTCCTCGCGACGGCGTGGCTTCAAAAACTAGCCTTTGTCTCCAGCGCCTTCCTCGGCGCCCTCGAACAGCTGGATCGGGTGCCCGGGCATGATGGTCGAAATCGCATGCTTGTAGACGAGCTGCGAATGCCCGTCCCGCCGCAGCAAGACGCAGAAATTGTCGAACCACGTGACAACGCCCTGCAGCTTGACTCCGTTCACCAGAAAGATGGTGAGCGGAATTTTGGCCTTGCGCACGTGGTTGAGGAAAGTGTCCTGGAGGTTTTGAGTTCGTTCGGCTGCCATGGCCGTTCGTTCCATTTTCTTGCCCGCGGACCCCGTCTAAGCCGCAGGACGTTATTGCCAAGTCTCATCGTCCCTCGTTCTTGTCACCCACGAGGACTTGGGGCGCCATATTAGATGGCAGGGCCGAAGCCCACGCAAGCCCAACATAGTCCCGATGTGTCGAACCGAGGAGACAAATCGTCACGATTCTTCCGTGTAATGGTGGTAGTCCGTCCGAAGCGCGGTCGCAACCAGCCCCGGCGCGCCGTTGCCGACCGGCTGTCCGTCTATGCGGACTACGGGCATGACCGTCTGGCTGGCCGAGGTAATGAACGCCTCCCGTGCAGCGATCGCCTCGGCGACGGTAAAGGGGCGCTCCTCCAGCGTCAGGTCATGCGCGTCGAGAATGTCGAGCAGCACGGTTCGCGTGATGCCCTTCAGGATGCTGCGGTCGGCCTTGCGGGTGATCAGCCGCTTGCCGTCAGTCACGATCCAGGCGTTGGACGAGGATCCCTCCGTCACCGTCCCGTCGGCGGCGACAAACCAGGCCTCGCGCGCGCCCTGCTCGCGCGCGGTCTGCTTGGCTAGCACATTGGGCAGCAAGGCAATCGACTTGATGTCCACCCGCTCCCAGCGGTTGTCCGGCACCGTTACGACAGCGATCCCATCCGCGGCGAAGCGCTCGGTCTTGGCCGGATCGATGCGGCTGGCGGTCGCCACCACGGCTGGGCGGGTGCCGGCCGCTGGAAAGGCATGATCGCGCTTGGCGACGCCGCGCGTGACCTGCAAATAGACGATGCCATCCGTCACGCCATTGCGGCGGACCACCTCGTGCAGCACGACGCTAAGCGCAGGCAGCGACATCGGCGGCTCGATCCGCAATTCCGACAGTGAGCGCAACAGCCGCGCCATGTGGCGCCGTTGGTCGATCAGCCGGCCTCCCCTCACCTCGCAGACCTCGTAGACGCCGTCGGCGAACTGATAGCCGCGGTCCTCGACATGGACCATCGCCTTGCGGTGCGGCACGTAGCGTCCGTTCACATAAGCGATGCGCGACACGGCAGGTCCTTATGGCGCTTCTCAGCCGATCCCGAGCGCCTTGAGCTTGCGATGCAGGGCCGACCGCTCCATGCCGACAAACTCCGCGGTGCGCGAGATGTTGCCGCCGAAACGGCTGATCTGCGCCACCAGATATTCACGCTCGAACATCTCGCGCGCCTCACGCAGCGGCAGGCTCATCAATTGCTCCCCGCCACTGCCGTTCGGCATCGAGGGCACCATCGACCCTACATCCTGTGGCAGCATGCTCGCATTGATGACGGCGTTCGGATCGCCGCCCGCCAGGATCATCAGGCGTTCGACGTTATTCCGCAGCTGGCGCACATTGCCGGGCCAGTCATGCGACTGCAGCACGGCCATCGCATCCTCGCCGATGGTGCGTTTCGGCAGCCCGGTCGCGGTTGAAATCTGCTCCATGAAATAGTCGACCAGCAGCGGAATGTCCTCGCGCCGCTCGGCCAGCGGCGGCACGCGGATCGGCACCACTGACAGGCGATGATACAGGTCCTCGCGGAAACGCCCGGCCGCGATCTCGGCCTCCAGGTTGCGCGCGGTCGACGAGATAATGCGCACATCGACCGCGACCTTCGAAGTGCCGCCGACCCGGTGAAACGTCTGGTCGACCAGCACGCGCAGAATCTTGTTCTGCGTTTCGCGCGGCATGTCGGCGATCTCGTCGATGAACAAGGTGCCGCCATGCGCCTCCTCGAGCGCGCCGGCCTTGCGACTCTGGTTGCCATTCGACTGTTCGATACCGAACAGCTCGACCTCCATCGATTCCGGAGTGATGGCGGCGGCGTTGATGACGACGAACGGCCCGCTCGCCCGGTTCGACAGGTTGTGGATCGAACGCGCGCACAGTTCCTTGCCCGATCCAGACGTGCCGATGATCATGACGCGGCTGTTGGTCGGAGCGACCTTCTCGATCATCTGCCGCAACTGGTTCATGGCGGGCGATCTGCCGATCAACGCCGATGAGGCGGGAGAAATCGCCTTGAGTTCCTTAACCTCGCGCTTGAGCCGGGAATTCTCCAGCGCGCGGTCGGCCACCAGCACCAGCCGGTCGGCCTTGAACGGCTTTTCGATAAAATCATACGCGCCACGCTTGATCGCAGCCACGGCGGTTTCGATATTGCCGTGGCCGGAAATCATGACGACCGGCAAATCGGGATATTGCTCCTTTGCAGCATCGAGAATCTGCAGCCCGTCGAGCTTCGATCCCTGAAGCCAGATGTCCAGAAACAGGAGATTGGGGCGACGCGTCTTGATCGCGGCAATCGCATCGTCGGCGTCGCGCGCCGTGCGGGTCGCATATCCTTCATCCTGCAGGATACCGGAGACCAGCTCGCAGATATCGGGTTCGTCGTCGACGATGAGAATTTCTGCCGTCATGATGTCATGCTGCTCGCAAGGCTGGATTCGTCTTCAGCATTCGAACTGGTGCTGCCGGGTTGCGGCGGATTGACGGCAAGGCGCAGTCTTATCCACGCGCCCCTGCGCCCCGCCTCCACTTCCGATGCATCGCGCAATTCGATCCCGCCGCCGTGCTCTTCAAGAATCTTGCCGACGATCGCCAGACCCAGGCCGGTACCCTTCTCGCGCGTAGTGACATAGGGTTCGAGCAGTCGCGAACGATGCTCCTTCGGCAAACCGACGCCATTGTCGATCACGTCGATGTAGATCTGATCCTCGTCACGGGTCGCTGTCACTTCGATGCGACCCTTTTCCGAATTTTCCGGCAATGCGGAAATCGCCTCCGTACCGTTCTTGATAATGTTGGTGAGCGCCTGCGACACCAGGCGGCGGTCGAAGCGGGCCGGCATCGGATCTTCGGAAATCGTCAGGTCGATATCGATGTCGGGATGTCCGACCCGCATCATGAAAACCGCCTGGCGCACCGTGTCTGCGACATCCTCGCGCGCGATGACCGGCTTCGGCATCCGCGCAAACCGCGAGAATTCGTCGACCATCCGGCGGATGTCGTCGACCTGACGCACGATCGTATCGGTGCATTGTTCGAAGATCGCGCGATCCTCGGTGATGACCTTGCCGTATTTGCGCCGCAGCCGCTCGGCCGACAGCTGGATAGGCGTGAGCGGATTCTTGATTTCGTGGGCGATGCGGCGTGCGACGTCGGCCCAGGCCGACGTGCGT
Source organism: Hyphomicrobiales bacterium (assembly GCA_044506365.1). GTDB lineage: Bacteria > Pseudomonadota > Alphaproteobacteria > Rhizobiales > Xanthobacteraceae > Pseudorhodoplanes. Next base: position 25,124 of record JBIQKQ010000020.1, on the reverse strand, counting down.
TGCGCCGTTACCAGTTCGGTGATGTCGTCCAGCGTCACCACGTAGCCGTGTTCGGCGTCGGCCGATTGTTCGAACGCCACCCGCACCGAGAGAATGCGCTCGCGACCCTTGCGGCTCAGCGTCACCTGACCGTGTGCCAGCCGCTGACCGTTCTCGATGGCCTCCTGCACAAGCCCCGCGAGTTCCGGCACCATGTCAAGCAGCGCCTGTCCCATGACGTCGGATGCGGGCGCGCCGATCAGTTGCTCCGCCGACCGGTTCAGGATGCTGATCTTGCCGTCCTGGTCGACGCCGACGATACCCGCGCTCGCGCCGGCAAGCACCGCCTCGCTGAAACGGCGGCGGCTGTCGATGAGATCGCGCGCGCGCACGAGATCGTCGCGCTGGGTCCGCAAGTCGTGCGTCATCCGGTTGAAGGTCTCGCCGAGCTGCCCGAGGTCGCCCTCGGACCGGTTGACCGGCACTTGGACATGCAGATTCCCGGTCGCCACGACATTGGCCGCTCCGATCAGGCGGCGGATCGGCGCGACCAGCCGGTTGGCGAAATTTAGCCCGATCAGCACGGCCGACAGCACCACAATCAGGGCGATCACGGTGTACATCAGGCCGAAAGCGATAGTGACTCCGGCGCGCCGCGACTCCATCAGCGCGTAATCAGATACGCTCGCGCGCGTGTCGCGAAGATGGGCCACGACACGCGGATCGAGCGGACGCACGACATAGAGATAGATGGTGTCATAGCCGCGCAGCCTGATAATGCCGGCGACATAATTCGCATCAGGGATGATGGCGATCTGCGGCTGCGTCTCGTTGACCGACTTGAGCACTTCCTTGTTTGGGATCGCAAAATCCTGGGTCGCGCGAAGGCTGGTGCGCTCCACCACTTCCAGATCGCCGTTCAGCATCACCGCGACCTGAAGTCCGCGGATCGTCGCCTGCGCGGTCAGGAATTGCTGGAAGCGCTCGCGCTCGGAATCGAACAGTGGCTTTGCGCGCGCGACATCCTGCGCCATGGCGAGGATATCGCCGCGGATCATCTGCGCGTGTTCACCGAGATAGGCCTCTGCCACCTGCAGCGAATTGCCGATGATCGCCTTGGTTCGCGTCGAGAAGAAGCGGTCGAGCCCCCGATCGAGCGTGATGGTGGCAACGATCGCGACCAGAACGGTGGGAACGGCGGCGATGATGGCGAACAGGCTGACGATCCGCACATGCAGTCGCGAGCCGGCGCGGCCGTGCCGCCGTGCCTGCACGATCTGCTTGATCTCGCGGGTGATCACCGCGATCAGGATCAGCGCCGCTATGGCGTTGATGCCGAGCAGGCTGACGACCACGTTGTGCGTCGGTGGCAGCGGCGTGAGACCCGACAGCACCAGGAAGGTCGCGAGCGCAGACAGCAGCGCGGCGCTGACCGCGACAAATCCGATCGCACGCCATGGCAGGCGCCGTCCCGCCCCGAGCGCAGCCGCTTTTTCGAGCCGCAACGATTGATCCGCGCTAGCCATCGCCCCCCGGTGCGATTTTGCCGTTTTCGAACAGCCAATCAGGCCGCAATGATGTAATTATACAACATTGTTGCGAGATTGCGACTATTCCACGGCAAGGCAGGCGTCAATTCAGCTGCTTGTGCGGATGACTGGAATATCCAGGTCCCTGATCTTTTTGCGCAAGGTGTTCCGGTTGACGCCAAGCAGGTCGGCGGCACGGATCTGGTTGCCGCGGGTGGCTGCAAGCGCCGCCATCAGGAGCGGATACTCGACCTCCCGCAGAATGCGATGATACAGCCCGGGAGGCGGCAGGCCGTCCGGGAAGCCGGCAAAGTAGCGTGTGAGATTACGCTCGACCGCCACCGACAGGTTGTCCGGCGCAACGGTTTCCATGTCCTGCGCGATGGCCGGCTGCGTCAGTTCGGCTTCGACGACGGCATGCGTGACGATCTCGTGCGGATACAGCGCCGCCAGCCGTCGTGCGAAGTTCTCCAGTTCGCGCACATTGCCGGGCCACGGATATTTTTTCAGCCGCTCGATTGCGGCCTGATCGATCTGCTTGCGCGGCAGCCCTTCGCGCTCGGCGACTGCGAAGAAGTGACGGATCAGGTCGGGAACGTCTTCGGCGCGCTCGCGCAGCGGCGGCAGGCGCAGCGGCACGACGTTCAGACGGAAGAACAGGTCCTCCCGGAACAGGCCCTGCTGGATCAGGATGCGCAGATCCTTGTTGGTCGCCGCAATGATGCGCACATCGGTCTTGATCGGCGTGCGGCCGCCAACCGTTGTGTATTCGCCCTGCTGCAGCACCCGCAACAGCCGGGTCTGCGCCTCCATCGGCATGTCGCCGATTTCGTCGAGGAACAGCGTACCGCCCTCAGCCTGCTCGAAGCGGCCGGACGAGCGCGTATTCGCGCCGGTAAACGCCCCCTTTTCGTGGCCAAACAATTCGGATTCGATCAGGTCGCGCGGGATCGCCGCCATGTTGATCGCGACGAACGGACCGCTGCGCCGCTTGCCGTAATCGTGCAGCGCGCGCGCCACCAGTTCCTTGCCGGTCCCGGATTCGCCGGTGATCATCACCGTGAGGTCGGTCTGCATCAGGCGCGCGAGCAGACGGTAGATTTCCTGCATCGCTGGCGAACGTCCGACCAGCGGAATCGAGGAATCGATATCATCCGGCTTGCCGGAGACGCGCGGTCGGTCCTTCGGCTCGGACAATGCGCGTCCGACAATGCCGATCAATTCCTTCAGGTCGAACGGTTTCGGCAGGTATTCGTAGGCGCCGCGCTCGGAGGCCCGGATCGCCGTCATGAACGTGTTCTGGGCACTCATGACGATGATCGGCAGTTCCGGCCGCAGCTTTTTGATGCGGGGAATCAGTTCGAACGCGTTCTCGTCCGGCATCACCACGTCGGTGATGACCAGATCGCCCTCGCCCTGGCTGACCCAGCGCCAGAGCGTTGCCGCATTGCTGGTGGACCGTACCTCATAGCCAGCGCGGGACAGCGCCTGGTTCAGCACGGTTCGAATCGCGGCATCGTCATCCGCAACGAGGATGTTTCCGGCGGGCATCTGCATCAGCCCCGTCCCATCATCGCGATTCCGCCTCCGCCAGCTCCGGTTCCGCCTCGCGGAGGGAACCGGTTTTCGCATACATGGGCATGAGGATCCGGAAGACGGTGTGTCGAGGTTGAGATTCGCATTCGATGATGCCGCCATGGTCGCCAATGATCTTCGCGACCAATGCAAGTCCGAGGCCAGACCCGGACGGCTTGGTGGTGACGAACGGGTCGAACAGGTGCGGGAGGAGGTCCGCCGGAACGCCGGGACCGTTATCCTTGATGCAGAATTCCATCGGCAGGGACACCCGCGAGCGGCTGCCCGGTAATGTCAGCCGAACCCCCGGGCGGAACGCCGTCGTCATCTGAATCTCGCCGTCGATGCCCCCCTCGCCGATCGCCTCGGCTGCGTTCTTCACGAGATTGAGGAAGACCTGGATCAACTGGTCGCGGTTGGCGAACACCGGCGGCAGCGAGGGATCGTACTCCTCGACGAAACGGATGTGGCGCGCGAATCCGGAATGCGCCAGTCGCTTCACGTGCTCCAGCACGGAGTGGATATTCACCGGCGCGCGCTCGACCGGGCGCTCGTCGGCGAATACTTCCATACGATCGACCAGCTTCACGATGCGGTCGGCTTCGTCGCAGATCAGTCGGGTCAGGACACGGTCGTCATCGGCGGCGGATTGTTCGAGCAATTGCGCCGCGCCGCGGATGCCGGACAGCGGATTCTTGATTTCATGCGCCAGCATCGCGGCCAGCGCGCTGACCGAGCGCGCCGCACCCCGGTGCGTCAGCTGGCGATCCATCTTGTCGGCGATGGTGCGCTCTTGCAGCATCACCACCACATGACCGGCGCGCTCGGGCAGCGGCGCGACATGCAGATCGACGATGTGCTCGCCCGGATTGCGCGGCGTCGACAGGTCGACCCGATATTCGTTCACGGCCCCACCCTGATCGCGCACCTGATCGACCAGCGACAGCAGCGGGCTGCCGAACGGAATCAGTTCGCGCAGGAAGTGCCGCTTGAGCAGCGGCGCCGACGCCTCGAAGAAGCTTTCAGCAGCGGCATTCGCCTCGACCACCTTGCCGTCCGGGGCCACCACCACCACCGGCAGCGGCAATGCGTTGAGCACCGCCTCAGGCGTGCCGGACATGCTTGCAATACGAAGGCTCATGCAGCAGCCCTCGCCCGTGCGCCGGACACCGGGCGCGTTATTGCCTGGAAGGCATGGAAAGCAGCGGCCAGAAGGCGCAGCGTCTGTTGCGGTGTGTCGGCCGTCAGCACCTGCGCGCGCCAGGATTTCACGACATCGGCGCAAGCCGCGGCGGTTTCGCCTGCGACGTCGATAGCGGCAGCCAGATGCTTGCGCGCATGACGCCGGCCGATCTCCACGCCGTGATGGTCGACCATCTCCTCATACAGCGCGCTCGCAATTTCGAATTGTGCGTCAAGCGGCGGATCGTCAGCGCCCCCGCCAGCGTCGAGATGGCGGGCGATCTGTCCGGGGAGCCACGGCCTCCCGAGTGCCGCGCGTCCGATCATGACGAGGTCGGCGCCCGATTGCGCGAGCGCGGTCTGCGCATCGGCGCAAGTCATGATATCGCCGTTCACCACCACGGGGATCGAGACCGCCTGTTTCACCGCGCGCACCGCGCTCCAGTCGGCCCTGCCCTTGTAGAACTGGTTGCGGGTACGGCCGTGCACCGTCACAAGGCTGACGCCGGCCGCTTCCGCACGGCGCGCCAGTTCGGGCGCATTCATGCAATCACGATCCCAGCCGAGGCGCATCTTGAGCGTGACCGGCACCGAGACGGCGCCGACGGTCGCGTCGATCAGCGTCATGGCGTGGTCGAGGTCGCGCATCAGAGCGGAGCCCGACTGGCCGTTGGTCACATGCTTGGCGGGACAGCCCATGTTGATGTCGATGATCGCGGCGCCCGCGGCTTCCGCAATCCGCGCCCCCTCCGCCATCCAGCGCGCCTCGCATCCTGCGAGCTGGACTGCGTGGATCGCAACCCCGCTGCCATCCGCGCGCAAGACCGCGTCTCGCCGGCCATCGGCAAGCTTTGACGTTGCCACCATCTCGGATACGACTAGCCCCGCGCCGAGGCGCTCGGCGAGCCGGCGGAACGGCGCATCGGTCACACCCGACATCGGAGCCAGCACAACCGGGTTCGGCAGCAGCTGGCCGTTGATCGCGATACGCTTGCTGCCGCTTATCATTGCAGGGGTTGCACAAAAATTAGGCGTCATGATTGATGCTTAGAGTTTAGCCACGCGGGACCATGACACAAACGCTGCACTGCAAAAAGAGTTACTTTAGACGCCCAATCCATCTGGGCGGCGGGGGAGCGATCCAAAAATGGTAATAGGATGCGCGGTGGTCATCGTCGCCGCTGGGCGCGGCCGCCGCAGTGGAGACGGTATTCCGAAACAGTACCGCCCGATTGGCGGGCAGTCGGCGCTGCGCCGCAGCCTCTCGCTGTTCACGGCAGACGATGGGCCGTCGCAGCTTCAGGTGGTGATCCATCCGGACGATCGGGATCTTTATGAGGAGGCCGTGCGGGGATTTGACCTGCCGCCGCCGGTTGCAGGCGGCGAGACCCGGCAGGCTTCGGTGCTGGCCGGTCTCTCGGCCCTCGAACCCGGCCGCCCGAGCCTGGTTCTTATCCACGACGCGGCCCGCCCGTTTGCGACACCGGCCCTGATCGCGCGGGCGATCGAAGCCGCACGCGCGAGCGGCGCCGCCATCCCCGCGATCCGCATCGCCGACACGATCAAGACCGTGAGCGCCGACGGCCGCATCATCGGCACCGCCGACCGCGATGCTTTGCGGATCGTGCAGACTCCGCAGGCCTTTGCCTTCGCGCCGCTGATTGCGGCGCATCGCAAGGCGCAGGCCGCGGCCCGCTGCGACTTCACCGACGATGCCGCGCTGATGGAGTGGGCTGGCCATGCCGTGTCCACCTTCGAGGGCGAAGCCGGCAACGTCAAACTCACGACACCGGAGGACTTCATGCGGGCCGAGGCCATGCTGCAGGATCGCCTTTCCGATATCCGGACCGGCATGGGATTTGACGTTCATGCTTTTGGCCCCGGCGATCACGTCACGCTCGGCGGCGTGCGCATCCCGCACGACCGCGCGCTGACCGGTCACTCGGATGCCGATGTCGTGCTGCACGCGGCGGTCGACGCGATCCTGGGCGCGCTGGCCGATGGCGATATCGGCGCGCATTTTCCGCCCAGCGACCCGCAATGGAAGGGCGCGACCTCGGACCGCTTTCTGGCATTCGCGGTCGACCGCCTCGCCCGGCGCGGCGGCATCCTCGCGCATCTCGACATCACCGTGGTGAGCGAAGCGCCGAAGATCGGTCCGCATCGTGATGCCATCCGCGCGCGCGTCGCCGAGATCGCCGGCATCACGCCGGACCGCGTTGGCGTGAAAGCCACCACCAACGAGGCCATGGGCTTCATCGGACGCGGTGAAGGCATGGTCGCCTATGTCACCGCAACCATCAGGCTGCCTGCGAGTTGATCCGCCATGCTGGATGACGATATCGTCGAAGCGGCCAATCGGCTGCTCGACATCTGCCGACGCAAGAACTTGACGGTCGCGACAGCGGAGTCCTGCACCGCCGGTCTCGTGGCGGGCACGCTTGCCGAAGTCCCCGGGATTTCGAGCATGCTCGAGCGCGGATTCATCACCTATTCCAATCAGGCCAAGCAGGACATGCTCGGCGTATCGGCGCGAACCCTCGACACTTACGGCGCGGTGTCGCGTCAGACGGCGGAGGAGATGGCGCGCGGGGCCGTTGCGCATGCGCCGGTTGATCTTGCGGTCGCCGTCACCGGCATTGCCGGACCCGATGGCGGCTCCGCCGAAAAGCCTGTCGGGCTTGTGCATTTTGCTGCGGCCACGCGTTCCGGCCAGCTCGTCCATGCCGAGAAGCGCTTCGGTGATATCGGGCGCGCCGAGGTGCGAAAGCAATCGGTGCTGCAGGCCTTTCGCATGCTGCACGATCTCGCCGAGGGCGAAACGGCGCGGCCGCCGCGAGCCTGAGGTCTCTCGTTTAGGCGGTCCTGCGCCCGTAAACCGCATCGGCGCGGCGTTCAAATGCCAGCGCGAAGCGGCGAAATGCGGTGTCGAACATCGCGCCCATCAGCATCCCGAGCATGCGGCTCCTGAATTCGTACGAGATGAAGAATTTCACGTCGCACAGCCAGTCGTGGACGGGATGAAACTCCCAGCGGTTCTCCATGCGGCTGAACGGGCCGTCGAGATATTCGACCAGAATCTGCAGGTTGGCGCGGTCGAGCGTCGCGCGGCTGCGGAATGTCTCGCGCACCAGCTTGTAGGCTACCGTCATGTCGGCGACGATCACCACAACGCCTTCCGACTGTTCCTTGCGGCTGCGCAGCTTCATGCCGCTGCAGAGCGGCAGGAATTCCGGATAGCGTTCGACATCGGCGACCAGATCGAACATGTCGGATGCATTGTGCCGCACCCGCCGCGTTGTTGAAAATTCGGGCATCCGCGTTCAGGCTTTCGCTTCCCGCGCCGCCTTCAGGCGCGCGAAATCCTCGCCTGCATGATGCGACGAGCGCGTCAGCGGCGAGGCCGAGACCATCAGGAAGCCCTTGGCATAGGCGATCGCCTCGTAGGACTTGAACTCGTCCGGCGGCACGAAGCGGATGACGGGGTGGTGCTTGCGCGTCGGCTGCAGATATTGCCCGATGGTGAGGAAGTCGACATCGGCGCTGCGCAGATCGTCCATCAATTGCAGCACCTCGTTCCGCTCCTCGCCCAATCCGACCATGATGCCCGACTTGGTGAAGATCGAAGGATCGCGTTCCTTCACGCGCTGCAGGAGCCGGACCGAATGGAAGTAGCGCGCGCCCGGCCGCACCGCGAGATAGCGCGACGGCACGGTCTCAAGATTGTGGTTGAACACATCGGGCTTCGCCGCCACCACGGTTTCCAGCGCGCCGTCCTTGCGCAGGAAATCGGGCGTGAGGATCTCGATCGTGGTCGTCGGGCACGCAGCCCGGATCGCCGCGATCGTGCGCGCGAAATGTTCCGCCCCGCCATCGGCGAGATCGTCGCGGTCGACCGACGTGATGACCACATGCGACAGACCAAGCCTCGCCACCGCCGCGCCGACATGGTCCGGCTCGTCGGGATCGAGCGCGCCCGGCAGGCCGGTCTTGACGTTGCAGAAGGCGCAGGCCCGCGTGCAGGTATCGCCCATGATCATGAAGGTGGCGTGCTTCTTCTCCCAGCATTCGCCGATATTCGGGCAGCCAGCCTCCTCGCAGACGGTGACGAGCTTGTTCTCGCGCACGATGTCGCGCGTCGCGGCATAGCCTTTTGATACCGGCGCCTTGACCCGGATCCAGTCCGGCTTGCGCAGGATCGGGCTGTCGGGCCGGTGGGCCTTTTCCGGATGCCGCGGCCGCGGCCGGGCGATGGTGTCGATGATGACCGTCAACCGGGTGCCTCAAGAACAGGGAACGCCGTCAGGAGCTTGGCGTGCGCTTTACTTACGTTTTGCCGCCATTCACCGCAAGGCGGCTAGCGTCGCGGCCATCTGCCGCCGGAACGCCAGTCATGACCCGCGAGACCACGATACGCGAGCCTTTCACACGGCTCCAATTCGTTCGATTTTTCTTTTGCGGGCCGATGTATGTGACATTGGTCCTGCTGGTGGTGGAAGCCCTGCTTTCGGCCGCGACCACCTGGCTCGTGATCAAGGCCGGCCGCGACGTGGCAGAGGGCGGCGGCCGGCTGATTTACGATCTGATCTGGATCCTGATCGTTCAATGCGCCTCCTATGCTGCCGGCGCGGTGAGCTGGGTCTATGCCGAGCGCACCGGCATGCGCGCGTTCGGCCTCTACATCACGAGATTTGCGCGCGACAACCGCCATTTCCCGACGCTGCTCGGCGACCGTCATGCGCGCGAGCAGGTCGAGCCATTCCTGACCGGCGAAACCTTCCACACCATCTATCGCCTGATGTATGAGGTCGAAGCGCAACTCAAGATTCTGCTGGCGCTGGTCTTCAACGCGATCGTGCTCGGCATGGAGATCGACGGGCTGCTGCCGCTCGCCTACGGCACGGTATTCACCACGCTGATCCTGCTGCAGCTCCTGGTGCGCCGGCGCGTCACGGAAATCTATCTCGACAGTCAGCGCTGGAACAACCGCGTCACCGCGCATGGCTACACGCTGTGGGACAATGTGTTTGCCGGTAACCGCTATAACCTGCGTCTCTGGTTCGCCACCTTCAAGGAGCGAGCGCGCGGCTGTCTGCGAGCCGCGATTCGCGTGATCGTCGCACGCGAGGGTCTGAGTGCGGCCGGCGCCATTTTCGGCCTCACGGTCGTGTTCACGACGCTCGCCTATATCGCCTTCCGGGACGCGGGCAATACCGCTCTGTTGATCGGCATGGCGGCGACGCTGCCACGCCAGATCGACATGACCAACGAAGTTCATCAGCTCGCCATCGACTTCAACGACGTGCTCGCAGCCTGGACGCGGGTCGGCGGCATCGTCGACAATATGCGGCCCGAACCGGACCCGCATTTCAACCGGCGCATCAAGTTCGATCGCCTCGTGCTGCGTGAAGGCGGCGAGATCCGGTCCGTCGCCTCGGTCGATGACGCGATGCGTCTATTGTTGGCAGCGCCGAGCGGCCGCATCAATGTGCGCGGCGGCAACGGTTCGGGCAAGTCGACGCTCCTCGCCGCGCTCAAGGCACAGATCAGAAACCGCGCCTATTACTGGCCGACCACCGACCGGCTGGCGTTCGAGTTCGCCGGCAAGGAGCCGGAACCGGCCGAAGACGAGGATGATGCAGCACCGAAGCGGCGCAAGCGCAAGGGTGGATTTTCGTCCGGAGAGCGGCAGATCCGATCGCTGCAGGAAATCGTCGCGCATACGGATGCGCCGATCTATCTGCTTGACGAATGGGACGCCAATCTCGACGGGCCCAACCGCGCCGCAGCCAATGCGCTGGTCGAAGAGCTTGCGCAGCGCGCCCGGGTGATCGAGATTTCACACCGCGACGCGGCATAGGCCGGACGAACGGACTACTTGCCGTCTTCCATGGTGAAGCCGACCTTCAGCGTCACCTGATAATGCGCCACTTTGCCGTTCTCGATATGGCCGCGTGTTTCCAGGACTTCGAACCAGCGCAGGTTTCGAACCGTCTGACTGGCGCGCGTTATGGCCGTTTGAATCGCATCCTCGATGCTTTTCTCGGACGATCCGGCGAGTTCGACGATCTTGTAGACATGCTCCTGCATGGCGTCCTCCGCGTTCTGGCTTAACGTCAACGCTGCGCCCGCCGCATTGTTTGACTCGACACTACATGTTCAGCACGCGGCCATAGGCGTCGAGCACGGCTTCCTTCATCGTTTCCGACAGGGTCGGATGCGGGAAGATGGTGTGGAACAGTTCCTCTTCGGTGGTCTCGAGGTTCATCGCGATCACGAAGCCCTGGATCAGTTCGGTGACTTCCGGGCCGACCAGATGCGCGCCGAGAAGCTGTCCGGTCTTCTTGTCGAAGATCACCTTGGCGAGACCCTGATCCTCGCCGAGCGCCACCGCCTTGCCGTTGCCGACAAACGGAAAGCGCCCGACCCGGATATCGCGCTTTTGGTCCTTCGCCGCCTGCTCGGTCAGGCCGACCGACGCGATCTGCGGGAAGCAATAGGTGCAGCCGGGGATCAGCGACTTGTCCATCGGATGCGGATGCAGCCCCTTGATTGCCTCGACGCAGATCACGCCTTCATGCTCGGCCTTGTGCGCGAGCATCGGCGGACCTGCGACATCGCCGATCGCGTAGATGCCGGTGACATTGGTCCGGCACAGGCCGTCGATCACGATGGTGCCGCGATCGGTTTTCACACCGAGCTTTTCCAGACCGATATTCTCGATATTGCCGACCACGCCGACCGCCGAGATGACCCGCTCGAATTCGACGCTCTGCGTTTTGCCCTTGCCGTCGTCGATGGTGGCAACGACGCTGTCGGCCTTCTTGTCGAGCTTTACGACCTTGGCGCCGGACATGATCGTCATGCCCTGTTTCTCGAACTGCTTGCGCGCGAAGGCTGCGATCTCGGCATCCTCCGCGGGAAGGATCTGCGGCAAGACCTCGACCACGGTCACGTCCGCGCCCAGGGTGCGGTAGAACGAGGCGATCTCGAACCCGATCGCGCCGGAGCCGACCACCAGCAGCGACTTGGGCATTCTGTCCGGGTTCATCGCCTCGAAATAGGTCCAGACCAGCTTCTTGTCCGGGTCGAGACCCGGCAGGACGCGCGGCCGCGCGCCGGTCGCGACGATGATGTGCTTGGCCTGATAGCTGCCGGGTCCGAGCGCTTCTTTCGGGACATTCACAGCAAGCCGCGAGTCGTGCGGCTTCACCGTGATCTTGCCGGGCGCGTCGATCGTGGCCTCGCCCCAGATCACGCTGACCTTGTTCTTCTTCATCAGGAAGGCGACGCCGCTGTTCATGCGGCCGGCGACGCCGCGCGAGCGCTTCACAACGGCCGCCGCGTCGTAGCTCACGTTGTCGGCCGAGAGCCCGTAATCCTTGGCATGCTGCATGTAGTGGTAGATTTCGGCGGAGCGCAGCAGCGCCTTGGTCGGGATGCAGCCCCAGTTCGAGCAGGTGCCGCCGAGAAACGCGCGCTCCACGATCGCGGTCTTAAATCCGAGCTGCGCCGCGCGGATGGCGGTGACATAGCCGCCCGGTCCGGAGCCGATGATGATGATGTCGAAAGCGGAGTCAGCCATTGTTTGCCTTGCACTATCCGTTCCCTCTCCCCGCTTGCGGAGAGAGGTCGCCCGAGCGAAGCGGAGGGCGAGTGAGGGTCAGCCCGATATTCTCTCACCCGGCTCGACTCTTGCGGGTCTCGCCACCCTCCCCCCGCAAGCGGGGAGAGGAACGAAGTCATCACACCACCATCATCACCGGATTTTCGATCAGCGTCTTGAACGCGATCAGCAATTCCGCACCGAGCGCACCATCGACCGCGCGGTGATCGCAGGACAAGGTCACGCTCATCATCATCGCGGCTTCGATCTTGCCGTTCTTGACGATCGCGCGTTCTTCCCCCGTCCCGACCGCGAGTATCGTGGCATGCGGCGGGTTGATCACCGCGGTGAAGTCCTTGATTCCGTACATGCCGAGATTGGAGACGGCCGTGGTGCCGCCCTGATATTCCTCCGGCTTCAGCTTGCGGGCCCGCGCCCGCGCCGCGAAATCCTTCATCTCGTTGGAAATGGTGGACAGCGATTTCGTTTCCGCCGCGCGCACGATCGGCGTGATCAGCCCGCCTGGCATCGCGACCGCAACGCCGACATCGGAGTGCCTGTGCTTGAGCATCCCGGCTTCGGTCCAGCTGACATTCGCGTCCGGCACACGCTGCAGCGCGAGCGCCAGCGCCTTGATGACGAAGTCGTTGACCGAGAGCTTGTAGGCCGGCTTGCCGTCCTTGTCCTTTGGCGCCTGACTGTTGATCTCCTCGCGCGCAACCGTCAGCTTGCCGATGTTGCAGTCCACCGTGAGGTAGAAATGCGGCACGGTCTGGGTCGATTGGGTGAGCCGCTGCGCGATCACCCTGCGCATATTGTCGTGCGGGATCACCTCGTAGGAGCCGTCGGCATAGAGCGCGCGGATCTTGTCGTCGGCCATGGCCGCCGCGATCTGCGGCGTCGCGGGCGCTGCGGCCGGCGCCTTCAATCCCTTGCCGGACTTCGCCGCGTCAATGTCGCGGGCGACCACGCGGCCGTGCGGCCCGGAGCCCTGGATGTTGGCAAGGTCGAGCCCGGCTTCCTTGGCGAGACGCCGCGCCAGTGGTGAGGCGAAGATGCGGGTGCCTTTGCCATCAGCTTGCGCTCTTGCCGCCTCACCCGCCGCGCTTCGCGCGGCGACCTCTCCGCCTTGGGGAGAGGTCGGGCGCTGAGCTTGCGGCGCGTTCGCAGCGACGACCTTTCCACCGCCTCCGTCTGCTCCCTCTCCTCTTGGGGGAGAGGGCTGGGGTGAGGGGGTGACGGCGGGTGTTGGTGTCGCCGGAGCGGCTGCTTTGGACGAGGCCGCTGCGGACGCCGCCGCCTTCACATCCTCGCCCTCGCCGGCGAGCACCGCGATCACCTGGTTGACCGGCACGTCCGCGGTGCCCTCCGGGACCACGATTTTCGCCAGCGTCCCCTCGTCAACGGCCTCGACTTCCATCGTCGCCTTGTCGGTCTCGATTTCGGCGATCACGTCGCCGGACTTGACCGTGTCACCCTCCTTCTTGAGCCACTTGGCAAGATTGCCCTTCTCCATCGTGGGAGAGAGCGCGGGCATCCGGATGTCGATCGGCATGACATGCGCTCCGATCAGCGATAGGTCACGGCCTTGGCCGCATCGACGATGTCAGCGACCGAAGGCAGCGCAAGCTTTTCAAGATTGGCGGCATACGGCATCGGCACGTCCTTGCCGGTGATGCGCATCACCGGCGCATCGAGCCAGTCGAACGCCTTTTCCATCACCCGCGCGGAAATCTCGGCGCCGATTCCGTTCTGCGGCCAGCCTTCTTCTACCGTGATAAGCCGGCCGGTCTTTTTCACCGACGCGATGATCGTCGCCTCATCCAGCGGCCGCAGCGTACGCAGGTCGATCACCTCCGCCATGATGTGCTTCTTGGCGAGTTCCTCCGCGGCTTTCAGCGCGTAGGTCATGCCGATGGAGAACGACACGATGGTGACGTGATTTCCGGGCCGCACCACCTTGGCCTTGCCGATCGGCAGCACGAAATCGTCGAGCTTCGGCACTGGGAACGAATGGCCATAGAGGATTTCGTTCTCGAGAAAGATCACCGGATTGGGATTGCGGATCGCCGCCTTCAGGAGCCCCTTGGCGTCGGCTGCGGTATAGGGCGCAATCACGATCAGCCCCGGAATGTGCGAATACCAGGCGGAAAAATCCTGGCTGTGCTGGGCGGCGACGCGCGCGGCGGCGCCGTTCGGACCGCGGAACACGATCGACGCGCCCATCTGGCCGCCCGACATATAAAGTGTCTTCGCCGCCGAATTGACGATCTGATCGATTGCCTGCATCGAGAAGTTGAAGGTCATGAATTCGACGATCGGCTTCAGGCCGGCGAGCGCTGCGCCGACACCGAGGCCGGCAAAGCCGTGTTCGGTGATCGGCGTATCCACCACGCGTTTCGCCCCGAACTCCTGAAGCAGGCCCTGCGTGACCTTGTACGCGCCCTGATATTCGGCGACCTCCTCGCCCATGACGAAGATTGTATCGTCACGGCGCATTTCCTCGGCCATCGCGTCGCGCAAGGCTTCGCGCACCGTCTGCGTCACCATCTCAGTGCCGTCCGGTACGTCGGGCTCGGGCTCCTCCTCCGGCCGCGGCGGAGCGGCGACCGCGGAAGCCGCCTCGCCCTTTGCGACCGGCTGTTCGGAAGCGGGTGCGTCGGGCGCCTCCGATTCGTCGGCCTTCTGCTGCTCGTCCGGGCGCTCCGCCTTGCGCTGCGGAGCCGCGCCGGCCTTGATCGCCGACGCATCCTCGCCGTCGCCCAGAAGCACGGCGATCGGCGTATTCACTGCGACATCGGCCGTGCCTTCCGGGACCAGGATCTTGCCAAGGGTGCCCTCGTCGACCGCCTCGACCTCCATCGTGGCCTTATCGGTTTCGATCTCGGCGATCACGTCGCCCGACTTGACCGCATCGCCCTCCTTCTTCAGCCACTTGGCGAGGTTACCCTTCTCCATCGTGGGCGAGAGCGCGGGCATCAGAACTTCAATCGGCATGGACGCTCTCTGTTGAGCAAGAAGGAACGAGGACGGGGACGTCACCGCAGGACATCGGTATACAGCTCCGAGGGATCTGGCTCCGGATCGACAGTCGCGAACTCGGCAGCTTCGTTGACGACCGCGCGAACCTCGGCGTCAATCTTCTTGAGGTCGTCCTCGCTGGCCCATTTGTTGGCGAGCAGGCGCTGGCGCACCTGTTCGATCGGATCCTGTTCAGAACGGACCTTCTCCACTTCGTCGCGAGTGCGGTATTTCGCCGGATCCGACATCGAATGGCCGCGATAGCGGTAGGTTTGCATTTCGAGGATGTAGGGGCCCTTGCCCTCGCGGCACCAGGCGACCGCCTTGTCGCCCGCGGCCTTGACCGCGCGCACGTCCATGCCGTCGATCTGCTCGCCCGGAATGTTGAAGGATGCCCCCCGCTTGGAGAAATCCGGCTGCGCCGAGGAGCGATGCACCGCCGTACCCATGGCGTAGCGATTGTTCTCGATCACATAAACCACCGGCAGCTTCCAGAGCTCGGCCATGTTGAAGCTTTCATAGACCTGGCCCTGGTTGGCCGCGCCATCGCCGAAATAGGTCAGGCAGACATTGTCGTTCTCGCGATAGCGGTTGGCGAAGGCGAGACCGGTGCCGAGCGGCACCTGCGCACCGACAATGCCGTGACCGCCGTAAAAACCCTTCTCCACTGAAAACATATGCATGGAGCCGCCCTTGCCCTTGGAATAGCCGCCCCGACGTCCGGTCAGTTCGGCCATCACGCCCTTGGCGTCCATGCCGCAGGCCAGCATGTGGCCGTGGTCGCGGTATCCGGTGATGACCTGATCGCCCTCCTTCAGAGCCATCTGCATCCCGACCACGACGGCCTCCTGGCCAATATACAGGTGGCAGAAGCCGCCGATCAGGCCCATGCCGTACATCTGTCCGGCCTTTTCCTCGAACCGGCGGATCAGCAGCATTTCGCGATAGGCCGCAAACTCCTGCTCTTTGCTGAATGCCGCGGGCTGCCCTGCGGTTTCGGCGGACACTGACGTCTTTTTGGCTGCGGCCATCTGGGAATCCCTGGCGCTCCCTGCGCTTGTCTCGAACGGGGATCACTTACCCGAATTCGCGTGCGGATTAAAGCGCGCGCCATGCGCCAGACGCACAGCGCGTTGCGGCGAAATGCCTGAGTTGAAACGGGAAATTTCCCGATTCTCGCGCGTTACCGGGTCTTGACCATCATCACGACATCGTTGGGATGCGCGAAGTTGAGGAGCGAGCGCGCCTGTTCGTCCAGGGTGTCAGGATCGATCTTGTCAGGCCGCAGCAAGGCAACCTTGCGTTCCCATTGCGAGCGCTCGGTTTTCAGCCGATCCAGTTCTGCAGTCAGTTCAGTCATCTGTTGGTCGATCTGGTGGCGTGCATGCAGGCCGCGCTGCCCGTTGAAGGCATGAAAGCCGAAATAGCTGATCAGCGCCGCGGCCACCATGTAAAGGCCGAGCGCAGTCAGGATGCCGCGTGCGCGTCTGCGCGAAACCATTGCGTCAACATGCCTGCGCGTTGTTAAGGGCGGATTAATGGACTCGTTGCGGCGAGCTCACGTCGGTCCGCCGACAGTGCTCGGCTCGAAGAGCGTGAGTTCGATCATCGTGTCGCGACCTAACACATATCCTTGGAGACACATTCATCAACGCGCCAGCGCAGCGGCATCCTTAAGCGAATCTCGTCTCACGCCTTCAGCGCGCCCCGCCCGGGATAGATCGCCTGGTCGCCCAGTTCCTGCTCGATGCGCAGCAGCTGGTTGTATTTCGCGGTGCGGTCGGAGCGCGCAAGCGAGCCGGTCTTGATCTGCCCGCAATTGGTCGCGACCGCGAGATCGGCAATGGTCGAATCTTCCGTTTCACCGGAGCGATGCGACATCACCGCGGTATAAGCCGCCTTGTGCGCCATCTCGACTGCGGCCAGCGTCTCGGTCAGCGTGCCGATCTGGTTGACCTTCACCAGGATCGAATTGCCCATCCCCTGCTTGATGCCGTCCGCGAGCCGCTTCACGTTGGTCACGAACAAATCGTCGCCGACCAGCTGGCACTTCGCGCCGATTGTTTTGGTCAGCAGCTTCCAGCCCTCGAAATCGTCTTCGGCCATGCCGTCCTCGATCGAGGCGATCGGATAGTTCGAGACCAGTCCTGCGAGATAGTCGACCTGCTGCTGGACCGAGCGCGTCTTGCCCTCGCCTTCGTACACGTAGCCGCCGTCCTTGAAGAATTCGGTCGAAGCGCAGTCGAGCGCGAGCAGCACGTCGTCACCCGGCTTGAAGCCGGCTTTGGTCACCGCCTCCATGACGAAATCGAGCGCGGCTTCCGCGCTCGGCAGGTTGGGTGCAAATCCCCCTTCGTCGCCGACATTGGTGTTGTGGCCGGCCGCCTTCAGCGCCGCCTTCAGGGTGTGGAAAATCTCCGCGCCCATCCGAAGCGCTTCGGCGAAGGACGAGGCGCCGACCGGCATCACCATGAATTCCTGGAAGTCGATCGGGTTGTCGGCATGCGCGCCACCGTTGACGATGTTCATCATCGGCACCGGCAGGGTGCGGGCCGCGGCGCCACCGACATAGCGATAGAGCGGCAGACCGCTCGCGCTCGCGGCGGCCTTGGCGGTGGCAAGCGACACCCCAAGCAGCGCATTGGCGCCGAGCCGCGCCTTGTTGGGCGTGCCGTCGAGCGCAATCATGGTCTGGTCGATCCGGACCTGATCCTCCGCATCCATGCCGCCGATGGCGTCGAAAATCTCGCCTTCCACCGCATCCACGGCCTTGCGGACGCCCTTGCCCAGATAACGGGCCTTGTCGCCATCGCGCAGTTCCACGGCCTCATGCGCCCCGGTCGAGGCGCCGGACGGCACCGCGGCGCGGCCGAGCGAGCCATCCTCCAGCAGCACATCAACCTCGACGGTGGGGTTGCCGCGGCTATCCAGGATTTCGCGGCCGACGATATTGACGATGGCGGTCATTGCTCAGATCCGGCTCAGGTTGCTTTGGCCGCCTTGTACAGGATGGACCTGCCTGCGCAAGTCGCGCTAAGAGCCGGGAATGGCTCGCAAATCCAATCTCCAGCTCGGCCGCCTGACGACCCTGCCCGATTCGCCCGACAAGGCACGGCTCGACCGCGTCCCGAACCCGCATCCGGACACCCACTACGTGGCGCGGTTCACGATGCCCGAATTCACCGCGCTTTGCCCGATTACCGGCCAGCCCGACTTCGCGCATTTCGTGATCGACTATGTTCCGGCCAAATTCCTGATCGAGTCGAAGTCGCTCAAGCTTTACCTTAACTCCTTCAGAAATCACGGTGCCTTCCACGAGGACTGCACGGTGGCGATCGGCAAGCGCCTGAACGACCTGTTGAAGCCGCGCTGGCTGCGAATCGGTGGCTACTGGTATCCGCGCGGCGGCATGCCGATCGATGTGTTCTGGCAGGCGGGCAAGCTGCCGAAGGGAGTCTGGGTCCCCGACCAGGGCGTCGCCCCCTATCGCGGCCGCGGTTGATCGCCGCCCCGTTCGTGCCGCGACAGCAGGGACCAGTGTCCGAGGATAGTGATTTCCGCTCGCGCGCGAACTGACCGAATGCTTTACGTCGAAGCCGCGCTCGCGCGCCTCAGCGTGCGCGAGCAGATGTAGCCGACCAGCGCGATGATGATCGCGGCGGCGATCAGAAGCGGCGTTCTTCCGACATAGACGAATCCGGCGCCGTAAATCACCGGCCCGGCCGCCTGCCCGAGGAAGAACGACATCGAGTGCATCGCCATGGCCGAGCCGCGCGCCTGCGGCGCGAGTTCGGTTGCGTAGACCTGGATCGACCCGTGCAGCCAATAGAAGCCGAACCCCATCATCGCGAAATTGGCGAATTCGAGCGGCCATGGCAGCCGCAGCGTGAGGATCAGCAGGAAGGCGGCCATGATCAGGCCACCGCCGAGCATCAGCCGGCGTTCGCCGAGCGCGTCGAGCAGAAAGCGGACCACCAGCGTATAGACGACCGCGCCGATACCGAATCCGGCCAGCACGAACCCGGCGATCGAGGCGCGGGTTTCACCCGATTCTGCGAGGATCGCGGCCATGTAGGGAAAGATCCCGAACACGACCAGCGACTCGATGAACACCGCGCCGAAGCAGATTTTCGCGTTGGGGTTGGCGAAGATCGCGCGGTAATTCGGCCCGATGGTCGTAAGATTGAAGCCCGGCGGCTGGTCCGGCGTCAGCTTGCGAAATCCGAGGAAGGCCGCCGCCGTCACGATCAGCCCCAGCAGACCGGTGACCACGAACACCGCGCGCCAGCCGGCAAGATCGCCGACGATGCCGGCAAGTGAAGCGCCCATCAGATTTCCGGTCATGGTGGCCGCGAGCATCCGGCCGATCGCAACCTGGCGCTTGGCGACCGGGATGCGATCCCCGACAGTGGCGAGCGAGATCGGGAAGATGCCGCCGGAGGCGACGCCTGCTGCCATCCGCGACAGCAGCAGCACCGTGAAATTCGGCGCCACGGCGCTGATTGCAGCCGAAATGACGAGGACGACGAGGCAGATGCTCATCAGCCGCGTCTTGCTCATCATATCGCCGAGCGCGCCGAGCACCGGCTGGACCAGCGCATAGGGCAGCGCGAACGCGGTGGAGAGCAGCGCCGCGGTCCCGACCTCGACCAACAGTCCGTCGGCGATCAGCGGCACGACCGGATCGACCGAGCGGGTAAACAGCGAGGTGACGAACACGATCAGCGCAATGATGGCGAGTTCGCGATTCATCTTCGTCTTGGCGAGGCGGGCCGCGCTCAGCTCTTTGCGAGGCGATCGAATGCCATCAGGGTTTTCAGCAGCGGTTCGAGATCGGCCAGCGCGATCATGTTCGGCCCGTCCGAGGGCGCACGGTCCGGATCCTCATGCGTCTCGATGAACACACCGGCGACGCCGACCGCGACCGCCGCGCGCGCCAGCACCGCAACATATTCGCGCTGCCCACCCGAGGCCGTGCCCTGCCCGCCCGGCTGCTGCACGGAATGCGTGGCGTCGAAGATTACCGGCGCGCCGGTCTTCGCAAGCTCGGGCAGCGCGCGCATGTCAGACACAAGCGTATTGTAGCCGAACGACACGCCGCGCTCGGTGACGAGGACGCGCGGATTACCGGCATCGGTGATCTTGGCCACCACGTTCTTCATGTCCCAGGGCGCAAGGAACTGGCCCTTCTTGACATTGACCGCGCGTCCGGTCTGTGCCGCGGCGACCAGCAGATCAGTCTGCCGGCACAGGAAAGCGGGAATTTGCAAGACATCGACAGCGTCCGCGACAATTGCGCATTGCGCGGCATCGTGCACGTCGGTGAGTACCGGGAGTTCGAGCGAAGAGCGGATTTCGGCGAAGATCGGCAGTGCCGCCGCAAGCCCGATCCCCCGCGCGCTCCTGCCGCTGGTGCGGTTCGCCTTGTCGAACGAGGTCTTGTACACAAGGCCGATGCCGAGCCGCTGCGCCATCTCCTTCAGCGCCGACGCCATCTCCAGCGCATGCGCACGGCTTTCGAGCTGGCAGGGTCCGGCGATCAGCGCCAGCGGCAGATCGCCGCCGAAGCGCGCCGCGCCGACATCCACGACCAAGTTCGGGATCAAGGCTTTATCCATTCGCCGGCGACCATGCTCCGCGTAAGCCGTGGAATCAATGCGCCGCCTCGAATACGAGGGCCGCGCCCAGCGCCTGATCGGGCGGAACCACGAGGCGATCCATGCGCCGGAGCGGCGAGAAGCCGCCGGCGGAGAGGCTCGTCTCGGCCGCCGCCAGATCGGACGAGATCAGCCGTAGCGCTGCGAGGCGTGCGCCGGAGGCAACATCCGGCGCGGCGATACCGAAATGATCCACATAGGCGGTGGGCGTGATGACCTGGATGTCGCCACGCGGGGTCGTGACAGTGATCCCCGCGGAGGTCGATTGCAGGTCGCGCTCACCGGTAAAAGCCGACAGGAAGATGTGATGGTCGCTCGGATTGTCTGCGACCATGACGACCCCGCCGATGCCGGTGACGGCGTTCGGGTGCTGCTGATAAGCCGGGTTCCAGAAATTCTCCGGATAATGCTGCTGACAGACCGCGAAGTTGTGGGCCGGCGCGAGCGCGTCACGCGCGAAGGCCAGTGAGAAGGCGACCTTGACCTTCGATCCGTCCGGTCGCTTGCCCTCGCGCTCGAACCGCAATCCGTCCGATGCGGATATCTTCGCGGCCTCGAATGCGCGGGCGTCGGCCGCCGCATCGGTGCTTTCCAGGATCAGCAGCGAAAAGCCCTCGCCCTTCTCCAGGAAGCGGCGATTGAACTCACCGAACAGCGTCGGGATGCCATCGTCGCCGAGCTTCTCCGGTTCGGCCATGGTCAGCACTTCGATGAAGAAGCCCGATAACTGGACGATGTGATTATGCGTGCCCCACGGATGACGGTTACGCGCGCCGACCGTGAAGCCGAGCCGGCGGTACAGATCGGCGCCGGCATCGAGGTCACGCACGGCGTGGACAATATGATCGAGACCGCGGGGCATGTGTTCGGAACACAACATTGAAAACGGAAACAACAGGACCGACGAGCCCGGACGGCCAGCGTCAGGCCGGAGCATATAGTCCAAGATTCGTGACCCTGCGAGACATTCGGGCCTTTGTCGGTTTCGGACGAAATGCTATAGTTATTGCAGGGATGCCCGCTCGGTACAGCTTCAATTTGAAGGTCGAGGCGTCAGGCAGCACCAAACATTTCGACAAGAAAACTAAAAAGCTCTGGCCGCGCCTCTGGTGAGTTCAACGCTCTCGGGAGGTATTCATGGCGACCTGGCGGCCCGATCCAAGTTTTTATCCGTCTCCACGACTAGCGGCAAAAGCCCCGGCGGAAACCGTCGCCTATGTGGCCGCGTTCGATCCGACGCGCCAGACGCCGGACGCGATCGCGGTGGTCGATGTCGATCCCGCGTCACCATCCTATTCGACGATCGTCGGCACAGCGGCGGCCACGCATTCCGGCGACGAATTCCATCACTTCGGCTGGAACGCGTGTTCGTCCTGTCTGTGCCCGAACGCGCCGCATCCGCATATCGAACGGCGCTATCTGGTGGTTCCCGGATTGCGCTCATCGCGCATGTATATCTTCGACACCAAGCCTGATCCGAAATCTCCCAGGCTGGTGAGAACGATCGAACCGGACGAGATCGCCGACAAGACCGGCTACACGCGCCCGCATACCGTCCATTGCGGACCCGGGGGCATTTATGTCGCAGCACTCGGAAACAAGGACGGCAAGGCGCCGGGCGGTGTCTTCGTGATGGATCACGAAACCTTCGAGCCGCTGGGGCGCTGGGAGGTCGAGCGCGGGCCGCAGCAGCTCGGCTACGACGTCTGGTGGCATCTCGGTTACGACACCATGGTCACCAGCGAATGGGGGACGCCGGACACGTTCGAGAATGGCCTAGTCCCCGAAGTGCTGCTCGGTGGCCGATACGGTCACCAATTGCACTTCTGGGACTTCAACAAGCGCAGGCATGTGCAGACGCTCGATTTCGGTGCGGAGCATCAACTCGTTTTCGAGTTGCGCCCGGCGCATGATCCGACCAAGGCCTACGGTTTCGTCAATTGCGTCGTCAGCCTGAAGGACCTCTCCTCGTCAATCTGGACCTGGTATCGCGACGGCGGAAAATGGGCGGCCGAAAAGATCATCAGCATTCCGGCGGAGCCGGCTGACCCGGATCGGCTGCCTCCTCTCCTCAAGGACTTCAAGGCGTGCCCGCCGCTCGTCACCGACATCGACCTGTCAATGGACGATCGCTTCCTTTACGTCTCGTGCTGGGGCACCGGCGATCTTCATCAATATGACGTATCGGATCCGTTCCACCCGAAGCTGACCGGCAAGGTCAGGATCGGCGGCATCGTCTCGCGCGCCGCTCATCCGGGCGCGAAAAACGGCGGGCTCGGCGGTGGCCCGCAGATGGTCGAGATCAGCCGCGACGGACGGCGGATCTATTTCACCAATTCGCTTTACGGGGCGATCGATCCGCAATTCTACGACGGCGGCTTCGATGGCTGGATGGTCAAGCTCGATGCCGGCCCGAACGGCGGCCTCGCGTTCGACCCGGACTTCTTCGTCGCGTGGCCGAAGGGACATTTGCCGCATCAGGTCAGGCTGCAGGGCGGCGACTGTTCGTCAGATTCCTATTGCTATCCATAAGTCCGGGTGGCCGCCCGATGACGGGAAACCCCGATATCACGATCGGCATCTGGCCGTGGGTTGCGCTGGCAGGGATCGGCTTGTTTCACGGTATCAATCCGGCCATGGGCTGGCTGTTCGCGGTCGCGATCGGCATGCACCGCAACAGCCAGCGCGCCGTGCTGATCTCGCTCGTGCCGATCGCGCTCGGGCACACGATTGCGATTGTCTTCGTCGTCTCGATCGTCCTGACGCTTGGGATGATCGTCGATCGCGCGCTTCTGACACGGACCGCCGGCATTGTGCTGGTCGGCTGGGCGCTGTGGCACGCACTCTATGGTCATCGTCAGCGTGTGAGCATCGGTATGCAGGCCGGCGCCCTCGGATTGATGCTGTGGTCGTTCCTGATGGCGAGCGCGCACGGCGCGGGTCTGATGGTCGTCCCGTTTCTCTTCCCGATCTGTGCGTCCGGGGCCGCCGCCTTCTCGGACGGCGGAGCGACCGCCTCCGCCCTGGCCGCGGTCGGACTGCATACGGTGGCGATGATGACGGCGATCGCCGTCATCTCGCTCACGGTCTACAACTGGGTCGGGATCGGAATCCTGCGCCGCGCCTGGATCAATCTCGACGCGGTGTGGATCGGAGCGCTGCTGGTGTGCGGCATTGCATTGCTGATCACGTCGGCATGATGGACCAAGCAGCGCGCGCAAGTGCGACAGCGTTGCCGGCCGTCACACCAACCGGCTCTGCTCCACGGCCGCCTCGATGAACGAGGCAAATAGCGGATGCGGCTCGAGCGGGCGCGATTTCAGCTCGGGGTGAAACTGCACGCCGATGAACCAGGGGTGGTCCTGGTATTCCACGATCTCCGGCAGGATGCCGTCCGGCGACATGCCGGAGAAACGCATGCCGTGCTGCTCCAGCCGGTCCTTGTAGGATGTATTGACCTCGTAGCGGTGCCGGTGCCGCTCTGAAATCTCGGTTGCGCCGTAAATTTCGGCGACGCGGCTGCCGCGTGCGAGCGTCGCCGGATAGGCGCCGAGCCGCATCGTGCCGCCAAGATCGCCGCCTTCGGCGCGCTTCTGCAATTCGTTGCCCTTCAGCCATTCGGTCATCAGGCCGACGACCGGCTCGCGCGTCGGCCCGAACTCGGTCGAGTTGGCCTGCTCGATGCCGCACAGGTTGCGCGCCGCCTCGATCACCGCCATCTGCATGCCGAAGCAGATGCCGAAATACGGCACCTCGCGTTCTCTGGCGAATTGCGCCGCCCTGATCTTCCCTTCGGCGCCGCGCTGGCCGAAGCCGCCGGGGACCAGAATCCCGTTGACGTGTTCGAGGAACGGCGTCGGGTCCTCGTGCTCGAACACCTCCGACTCGATCCAGTCGAGATTGACTCTCACCGTGTTGGCGATGCCGCCATGCGACAGCGCCTCGATCAGCGACTTATAGGCGTCCTTCAGGCCGGTATATTTGCCGACGACCGCGATCGTCACCTGCCCTTCCGGATTGCGGATGCGCTCGTTGATCGACCGCCAGCGCTTCAGGTCCGGCACGGACGTGCTGTCCATCCCGAAAGCCGCCAGCAACTCGGTATCGAGTCCCGCGGCGTGATAGGCCTCAGGCACCGCATAGATGTTGTCGACGTCGCGCGCCTCAATCACCGCGCTCTCGCGCACATTGCAGAACAGCGCAAGCTTTCGTCGCTCCTCCGGCGGGATCGCCCGGTCGGTGCGGCATAACAGAATGTCGGGCTGGATGCCGATCGAGCGCAGCTCCTTGACCGAATGCTGGGTCGGCTTTGTCTTGAGTTCTCCGGCGCTTGGAATGAACGGCAGCAGCGTCAGGTGAATATAGATGACGTCACCGCGCGGCAGGTCGTTCTTGATCTGGCGGATCGCTTCGAAGAACGGCAGGCCCTCGATGTCGCCCACCGTGCCGCCGATTTCCACCAGCACGAAATCGTAGCCGTCATTGCCGCTGCGGATGAAATCCTTGATGGCGTTGGTGACGTGGGGGACGACCTGGATGGTGGCGCCGAGATAGTCGCCGCGGCGCTCCTTGGTC
>JBIQKQ010000019.1:0-31020 GCA_044506365.1 Hyphomicrobiales bacterium | reverse complement strand
GCGAAGCGCGCTGACAGTCCAGTCCCCATAACGCCCCCGCGTCGTGCCTTTGCCGGATCGAAAGCATGATCCCCTGATCGTCGGCTCGCCTTGGTTATCGCAATTAAGAAGCGTTTGCAACTAGGATCGGCGTCCCTGCCCCGGATCCCCTTCAATTTTGCCAACCGACGGAGGCCGGCAGCCGGAGTCGGAATGCCGCATGTCCGCCTTCACGGAAGCGAGCGGTGGTCAGGCTGACCCGTTCAACACGGGCCGAACCCGGTGAGCTAATCCTGTCCGTAGGCCACAGTGGACAGGAGTGCGATCTCGGCACGGCGCGAATCGAGGCGCGTATGCTGCACGATGATCGGTACGTCGGATTCAAACACCGAGGCGTAGTCGGTATCGAGCGGTATCGGCTCGGGATCCTTCAGATCGTTGAAGCGCAGATGCAGCGTGCGGCGGGCGGGGACCGTCACGCGATAGAGCACGGGCTCGCGATTCGTGAAAAACACGGACAGCCTGATCGTTGCATCGCGTTCGCCGGCATTGAGGATGCACGCGGTCTCGTGTGACAGCAAGGCGCGGTCCTGCGACACGCTCTCTGAAGGGATATAGCCTTCGGGGATCGCCCATCTGGTCTTTCCGATCGGCAGCATCTTCGGCTCCTCGCGATTACTGTCTCAATTCGCTGCCCGCTGCGGTATCGACAGCGGGTCGGGCAGGGGCGGCGCAGGATTCGCACCCTCGATGGTCGGCGCGCCGGTCAGGGCCGACAGAAAACGACCAGGCCAGTCATTGATGTCGTTCTTCGAAATGATGTCGTAGAGCGCGTTATGCCGGGCGCGGCGTTCCTCGAGCGGCATGGTCAACGCGCGGTGGATGGCGCTGGCGACCGCTTCGGTATCGTAAGGATTGACCAATAGCGCGGGTTTGCACTCCATGGCCGCCCCGGCGAAGCGCGACAGAATCAGCACGCCCGGATCATCGGCATCCTGCGCTGCCACGTATTCCTTGGCGACAAGGTTCATGCCGTCGCGCAGCGGCGTGACAAGGGCGGCGCGGGCGGCCCGGTAAAGGCCGGCGAGCGCGGTGCGGGTATGCGCGCGATTGACGTAGCGGATCGGCGTCCAGGATGCCTCTCCATACCGGCCGTTCACGCGCCCCACGGTCGATGAAACATTGCGCTCCATCGTCATGTATTCGGGAATTTCGGATCGGCTCTTGGGGGTGATCTGCAGAAAGGTGACGTTATCCCGCCACTCGGGATAGGTCTCGAGGAATCGCTCGAACGCTTCGAGACGATTCTGGATGCCCTTGGAATAATCCAGCCGGTCCACGCCGATGATCATCGCGCGGCCGGACAGCGACGACAGCACGCCGCCGACGAAGGACGACTTGATCGCGCGCCGCGCCAGCCGGTTGAAATTCTCGGTCTCCACGCCGACCGGAAAGTGGCCGACGCGTACAACGCGCTCGCCAGTATTGTATCCGCACTTGCGATCGCCAGAATAGCGGCACTCGTTTTCCACGTAGCGGGCGAAGTTGGCCGCATCGGTCTCGGTCTGGAAGCCGACGAGGTCGTAATGGCAAAGCGAGGAGATGATGCGTTCGTGGTGCGGCAGACCGGTGATGATCTCGACCGGCGGAAACGGCGTATGCAGGAAGAAACCGATCCGGTTGCGATGCCCGCGCTCGCGCAGGGCTTTCGCCAGCAGCAGGAAGTGATAGTCATGCACCCAGACGACATCGTCGGGCTTCAGCAGCTCGTGCAGTTCGTCGGCGAAATGTTCGTTGATGTGGGTGTAGCCGGAGAGGTCCTGGCGCGAGAATTCCGCGAGGTCGAGCCGGTAATGCAGGATCGGCCACAGCACGCGATTGGCAAAGCCGTAATAGAATTCCGCATAGGCTTCTTTCGGCAGATCGGACAGGACAAAGGAGACCGGGTCGCCTTCGATTGTGCGGGTGGCCAGAACGTTGGTCGAGAGCCGTCCGCTCCAGCCGAACCAGATGCCCGGATTGCGCTTGAGCGCAGCCATGACCGCGACTTCGAGGCCACCGGCCCGCGCTGCGGATTTCGGTGCCGATACGCGATTTGATACGACAACTAGCCGCGCCAATACCGGTCCTCCCAGCTTCGCGACAAGCGCATCGCAGTCAGGATCAGGCCCGCCATCGAATAGGTCTGGGGGAAATTTCCCCAGAGCTGGCCATTTTGCATATGAATATGCTCCGCAAGCAACCCGTAGCGGTTGGTGTATCGGAGCGCGTCGACGAACAGGTCCCGCGCCTGCTGCTTGCGTCCGAGCGACCACCACGCGTCGATGAGCCAGAAGCGGCAGATTAGGAACTCACCTTCGGGCACACCGAAGTCGTCGGGGCTGGCATAACGCATAACGTGATTGCCCCGCAGAAGTTCACGTTCCATGGCGGCGACCGTCGAAATAAAGCGCGGGTCTTCCGCCTCGACCACGCCGAGTTCGTGCAGCAGGAGCACGCTGGCATCGAGATCGTCTGAGCCGAAAGCGGCGGTGAAGGCGCGGCGTTTTTCGTTCCAGGCCCCGTCAAGCATCGCCGCATGCAGACGATCGGCAACGTCATTCCAGTAATTGGCCCGCTCGACAAAACCGAGCCGCTGCGCGATCGCCGCCAGCCGGTTGCAGCCAGCCCAGCACATCGCGACCGAATGGGTGTGGATGCGCTGACGGCCTCGATATTCCCAGATGCCGGCATCGGGCGTAAGGGCGAGCCGCTCGGCCTTGCGGCCGAGCACTTCGAGCAGCTTGAACAGCGACTCGTCTCCCATCTGGGGCAGTCGCCGGTCGAAAAACATTGGCATCGCCGCGAGAATGACGCTGCCATAGGTGTCGTGCTGGGCCTGTTCGGCGGCGGCATTGCCGATCCGCACCGGCCCGTCGCCGCGAAAGCCTGCGAGATTTTCCGCGATTCGCTCGTCCATCGGATCGTCCTGCACGATCGAATAGACCGGGCGGATCATCTCCGCTTCTTCCGACACGAGATTGAGGATGTAGAGGATGAAATCCTCCATCGTGCGCGTTGCGCCAATGCGGTTCAGCGCCTTCACCACGAAGTAGGCATCGCGCAGCCAGCAGAAGCGGTAATCCCAGTTGCGGCGCGAATGCGGAGACTCCGGAATCGAGGTGGTGTGGGCCGCGACGATTCCGCCGGTCTCCTCGAAATTTGACAGCTTCAGGGTGATGGCGGAGCGGATCATCGCATCCTGCCAGTCATACGAGAGATTGAGACGGCGGACCCATTCGCGCCAATAGTCGCGCGTCTTATCGAGGAAGTCGCGGCAGGTCGGAGCGAGCGCGGCCGGGAACGGCTCATCGGCGCCAAACACCATGTAGAGCGGCCGCGTCAGGACGAATGAGGATTCGCGTTCGATATAGGACAGCGGCGCGTCAGTGGTCAGGCGCAATTGCATCCCTCCGCCCCAGTAGCGGATGTGATTGCTGCCGATCGTGTGGTGCGGCACCGGGATGCCGTAATCGTACGTGGGACGAAACCGGATGGCGATGCGCGGCAACCCGGCGATCGGTTCGATGATCCGGATCAGTTGCGGCGCCCGATAAATCCGATCGAGATTCTGGAAGCGCGGCGCGAAATCGGTGATGCGGACGGCACCGCCCTGTGCGTCAGTGAGTTCGGTGACGACGATCGGCGTATTGCGCAGGTATTGGGACTTGATGTCCTTGACCCCATCCAGAACCACATCGGTGAAGCCCTTTTCCTCGTCGCCGGCGAGCAGGCGGCAGAACACCGGATTGCTGTCGAAACGTGGAAAGCACCACCAGGTGATGCGCGACGAAGGCTCCAGCAGGGCTGCGGTGCGGCCGTTGCCGATGAGCGCAAGATCAAGGCCGTAATCGGTCCGCGCCGGGTTCACGCTTCGACCTCGCTCAGCTCACGAAGCCAGCGCCGCACATCCTGCGGGCCGTCGAAATTGAAGCTCGCGCCGGGCACGATCCCGCTCACCGAGAAGCCGGTGCCGCCGAAATCCGGCAGAACCGCGAAAGCGGCATTGTCGGTGATGTCATCGCCGACAAAAATCGGCTTGCGGCCGGTGAAGGGCGGCACGCTCATCATTTCGCGCAAGCCCGTGCCCTTGTCGTAGCCACCCGGCTTGATCTCGATCACCAGCTTGCCGGGCAGGATTTCGAGAGAGTCGCAGCGCTCGTTCTTGCAGATCGCGGTGACGCCCTTCATGATTTCGCCCCCAAGCTCCGGCGCCAGGCGGTAGTGGATGGCGAGCGAAAAACCCTTGTCCTCG
The DNA here is from genome assembly GCA_044506365.1 of Hyphomicrobiales bacterium. Taxonomy (GTDB): domain Bacteria; phylum Pseudomonadota; class Alphaproteobacteria; order Rhizobiales; family Xanthobacteraceae; genus Pseudorhodoplanes. Next base: position 26,747 of record JBIQKQ010000019.1, on the reverse strand, counting down.
ACGATCACCCCCTCGCCGATGCGGCCGATGCGCGCAAATTCCGCGCGCAGGGCATCGTCGAGACGCGCAATCTTGCTGCGCGTGATGTCGCTGTCCGGCGCGAAGCGAATCTCCGCGCCATGCCCGCCAACGGCGGCAAGCCGCAGCGGGCGGAACAGCCGGTCCATCTCCGCGACGGGACGGCCGCTCACAAAGGCGACCGCGCCCCCGAACCTCGTGCGCAGGGCAGCGAGCGTCTCGCGCAAGGCGTCGGAAACCCTCACTTCCAGCGGTGTCGGCGCGATATCGAGCAGCGTGCCGTCGATGTCGAGAAAGATCGCGTTCGTGTTCGGGTCGGCTGAGCCGGCGGGCGGGGCGGATCGCGGCGGTCCCCATGCGTCATGAGCGTCGGGGCCTTGGTCGTTGTCAGTTTTTTTGGCTTTGGCGAGAATATCCGGCATGAGACGTAGAGGGGGTTGCCTTTCAACTGATGGGAGCCTTCCGGACAGCACAGGCTCCGCCAGCATGGCGGCAATTTGACCCCGCACCCGAAGGTAGCTTGGTTGCGACTTAATGTTTCCCGGGCTGACGGCTAGTGGGCATAGGATGCTTCTGGTGCAACGCAGCATAGCCGAAAAAGTTCCATCAGAACATGATAACTCGGCCGGCTTGACGCGCATGCGGGAAATTTCGACGATTTAACCAGCGCGTTAAGAAGAGATTGGGTCGGTGGGTGGCATGGCGCCATGTGTGCGTGTTCGTTCGATCGAGTGGTTCGAGCGTCCGGTTCAGTTCCGTGTCCCGTTCCGATTCGGCGCCGTGACCGTTACCTCGGCGCCCCAGCTCTTCCTCTTCGCTGAGATCGAGGCAGAGGACGGCCGCCGCAGCCTCGGCGCGACCGCCGAGCTGATGGTCCCGAAATGGTTCAACAAGGACCCGGCCCTGACCCCGGACCAGACCGTCGAGCAGCTGCGGCGCGCGCTTGCGATCGCGCGCGATGCCTTTCTCGAACGGCGGGTGCTCGATACCGCGTTTGGCCACCACGCGACATGCCACGACGCTGTGCTCGCCGCCTGCGCGCGCGAAGGCATACCGGGGCTGGCAGCGGCTTTCGGTCCGGCCGAGATCGACAAGGCGATCCTCGATGCACTGTTGCGCGCGTATCGCCGCGACGTATTCGGCGGGCTGCGTGATAATATCGCCGGGCTCGATGCGCGCCTGACGCCGGATATCGATGACGCGGCGATCGCGCGCTATCTGCAAAGCCGCAATCCGCTCTCGCGGGTGATGGTACGGCATACCGTGGGTATGGCCGATCCGGTCGACCAGCTTCCCGACATCCACCGGTTGACCGGGTGTCGCTATTTCAAGCTGAAGCTGTCCGGCGACGTCGCGGCGGATACGGAACGCCTCGGCCTGATCGCCCGCACGTTCGATGCTCAGGACTTCGATTATCGCATCACGCTCGACGCCAATGAGCAATATGGCAGCCACGAGACGCTGACGGCGCTCGGGGACGCGCTGTTGCAGGAGCCGCAATTCGGAAATTTTCTGCAGCGGCTGCTTTACGTGGAACAGCCTTTGCCGCGCGACCTGACCTTTACCAGTCCCCTTGGTGGGTTCGGAAAGAGCTTTGCCGTCATCGTGGATGAAGCGGAGAGCACTTACGACACGTTCCCCAAGGCGGCCGCCCTTGGCTATCGCGGCATTTCGTCGAAGGCGTGCAAGGGCATCTACAAGTCGCTGATCAACGGCGTGCGCGCTGCGTCCTGGTCCGTGAACAGGGAAGCACGCGCCTTTCTCGCCGGGGAGGACCTGACCTGCCAGGCCGGTCTCGCGGTTCAGCAGGATCTGGCGCTTCTGGCGTTTCACGGCATCGCGCATTCGGAGCGCAACGGGCACCACTTCGTGGGCGGTTTTCCGGCCACGCCACAGGACGAGGTCCGGGCCTTCTGGAGTGCTCACCCCGATCTCTATGACGATCAGGACGGGCGGACCTGCCTGACGATCCGCGACGGGGCGCTTGCTCTTGGGTCGCTCGGCCAACAGCCCGGCTTCGCCTCCGGCGTGGACCCGGAGGTGATCCATGGCTCGGCAGCCGGTCTGCGGAGCTTTGCAGGCGGCTGAACGGCCCGGTCGAGATGGCACTTCCCATCTTTTAACCAGACAGTTAAAAGAGCACAAAAGCACAGAGAAGGATTTCTGGGGATGGCGGCGGCAAGACGGCTCGGGATCATCATGCACGGCGTGACCGGGCGCATGGGCATGAACCAGCATCTGATCCGGTCGGTGCTCGCGATCCGCGACGCGGGCGGTGTGGTGCTGTCGGATGGCAGCCGCGTGATGCCGGACCCGATCCTGGTCGGGCGCAACCCGGACAAGATCTCCGCGCTCGCCCAGCAATATGGCGTGACGCGCTGGGCCACAGACCTCGACAAGGCTCTGCTCAACCCGGACGACGAAGTGTTCTTCGATGCCGGCACGACGCAGATGCGGCCCGGGCTTCTGGAAAAGGCGATCGCGCACGGCAAGCACGTTTATTGCGAGAAGCCGATCGCGACGGATCTTGCATCCGCGTTGAAGGCCTGCCGGCTCGCGGAAAAGGCTGGCGTGAAGAACGGCGTGGTGCAGGACAAGCTGTTTCTGCCGGGCCTGCTCAAGCTCAAGATGCTCCGGGATTCCGGCTTCTTCGGCCGCATGATCGCGGTGCGTGGCGAGTTCGGCTACTGGGTGTTCGAGGGTGACTGGCAGCCGGCGCAGCGGCCGTCCTGGAATTATCGCAGCGAGGATGGTGGCGGCATCATCCTGGATATGGTCTGCCACTGGCGCTATGTGCTGGACAATCTGTTCGGCGAAGTCAAAAGCGTGTCGTGCCTCGGCGCGAGGCATATCCCGGCGCGCTGGGACGAAAACGGCAACAAATACGAGGCGACCGCGGCCGACGCGGCCTATGCGACCTTCGAACTCGAAGGCGGCGTGATCGCGCATATCAATATGTCATGGGTCACGCGGGTCTATCGCGACGACCTCGTGACGTTCCAGGTCGACGGCGTGAACGGCTCGGCGGTGGCGGGCCTCACCGAATGTGTGATCCAGCCGCGACAGGGCACGCCGCGTCCGGTGTGGAATCCGGATGTGAAGCAGCCGATCGATTTTTACGACACCTGGCAGCCCGTTCCGGACAATCAGGTCTATGACAACGGCTTCAAGGTGCAGTGGGAAATGTTCATCCGTCACGTCGCGGAAAACGCGCCCTACCGCTACACGCTATTGGAAGGGGCCAAGGGCGTTCAGCTTGTTGAATGCGCGTTGCAGAGTTGGAAGGAGCGGCGCTTTGTCGATGTGCCGGAGTTGAAGGTTTGAGCCCCTGTGCCGCAACACGCACAGTGTGCTCCCTCTCCCTGTTTACGGGGAGAGTGTTGGGGTGAGGGGCAATGCTGAGACGACGCATTGCAGGGAAAGTCCCCCTCACCCGGTCGCCTGCGGCGACCGACCTCTCCCCGCAAGCGGGGAGAGGTGAGAGCGCAGCAAGACGAGAGGTTTGCCATGAACCGCTATGAACGCCCGCGCGCCGGTCTCACCATCGCGCTGCCGCGCGCCGACCGCAGCATCGAAACTTTTGCGGTATCGGCGCCGGGCGATTTTCCCGCAAAGGTGAATACGCCGCTGAACCGCATCGCCTTTGCCGCCGCGCATGTGGTCGCCGATCCGCTCGCCGATGCCGATCCATGGCTTGACGCGGCGGTGGACTGGGACCGGACCATCGCCTTCCGCGAGCATCTCTGGGATCTCGGCCTGGGTGTTGCAGAAGCGATGGACACCGCGCAGCGCGGTATGGGCATGAGCTGGCCGCAATCGCTCGAACTGATCCGCCGCTCGGTCGACGCCGCCAAGCCGCGGGGTGGCCTCGTCTTTTCCGGCGCCGGCACCGACCAGCTCGCGCCGGAACAGGCGAAGTCGATTGACGACGTGATCCGCGCCTATGAGGAGCAGATCGCGGCGATCGAGGCGTTCGGCGGGCGCATCATTCTGATGGCGTCGCGTGCGCTGGCGCGCGTCGCAGCATCGCCCGATGATTACCGCAAGGTCTATGGCCGCGTGCTGTCGCAGGTGAAGGAGCCGGTCATCATCCACTGGCTCGGCGACATGTTCGATCCGGCGCTCGCCGGCTATTGGGGAGCCAGCAATCTCGATGCTGCAATGGACGTTGCGGTCGAGATCATCAATGCTCATGCGGCTAAGGTCGACGGCGTGAAGATTTCACTGCTCGACAAGGACAAGGAAATCGCGATGCGCCGCCGCCTCGCGAAAGGCGTGCGTATGTATACCGGCGACGACTTCAACTATGCGGAGCTGATCGCAGGCGATGTGCAGGGCTATTCCGATGCGCTGCTCGGCATTTTCGATGCGATCGCGCCTGCGGCAGCGGCCGCCCTGGTCGCGCTCGCAAAAGACGACAGCGAAAGCTTCCATGGCATTCTCGGGCCGACCGTGCCGCTGTCGCGGCATATCTTTCGTGCGCCGACGCGCTTCTACAAGACCGGTGTCGTGTTCATGGCTTATCTCAACGGCCACCAGGATCACTTCACGATGATCGGCGGCCAGGAGAGCGCGCGCTCGACGGTGCATCTCGCGGAAATTTTCCGGCTTGCCGATGCGGCCGGATTGCTGCGCGATCCGGAGCTTGCGACCGAGCGCATGCGTGCGGTCTTGGCGGTGCGGGGAGTGTAGTCTCGTGATCGTTCCGCTTGCAGCTCTTCCCTCTCGCTCCCCTGTAAGGGGAGGGTGGCTCCGAGCGAAGCGAGGAGTCGGGTGGGGTTATCTTCACTGCAAGGGCCCCCACCCGGTCGCCTGCGGCGACCACCCTCCCCCGCGAGCGGGGGAGGGATAAGCGCATGCGCGATCTCTCCAAGGACCACCGCTGGCTCTCCATCAACACCGCCACGGTCCGGCAGCAGGCCGACTTCATCGGAATCGTCGAGGCTTGCGCGGAACGTGGCATCCGCGCGGTATCGCCGTGGCGCGATCAGGTCGTGCAAGTCGGATTGGAGCGCGCGGTCAAGGCCGTGCGCGACGCCGGCGTGCAGCTCTCCGGCTATTGCCGGGGCGGCATGTTCACGAGCGATGCGGCGCACCGTCAGGCAATGCTGGATGACAATCGCCGCGTCATTGATGAAGCGGCAGCACTCGGCTCGCCGTGTCTCGTGCTTGTCGTTGGCGGGCTGCCGCAATATTCGCGGCCTGGCTCGGCTGCATCGAAGGACATCCGCGCCGCGCATGCGCAGGTGCATGATGCGCTCGCCGAGCTTTTACCTTACGCGCAGAAGGCCGGCATGCCGCTCGCGCTCGAGCCGCTGCATCCGATGTATGCGGCCGACCGTGCCTGCGTGAACACGCTGCGGCAGGCGCTCGATATCTGCGACGCCATCGATCCGGCTCACTCCGGCGCAATCGGCGTCGCGATCGACACCTATCATGTGTGGTGGGACAGCGATGTATGGTCGCAGATCGCGCGTGTCGGGAGAGACCGGCTGCTGGCCTTTCACGTCTGCGATTGGCTGGTCCCGACGAAGGACATGCTGCTTGACCGCGGCATGATGGGCGATGGCGTGATCGACATCCCGACTTATCGCCATGCGGTCGAGTCGCAGGGATATGATGGCTTTGTCGAAGTGGAGATTCTGTCGAACGACTGGTGGTCGCGCCCGCTCGGTGAGGTCCTCGACACCGTGATCGCGCGCTACAAGACCGTCGTGTAACGCCACTCAATCCGGCGTCAAACGCTCCGGATCCGGCATCGGCCCGTCCGGCGTTGCAGGCTCATTGCTCGCATCACCGCCCGGACGCTCCGGACTCTGCTCGTAGGTTTCGAGCACGGCATCGTCCTCGCCGGCCGGCTGGATTTCCGTGCTCTTGCGCGCGGGGCGCCCCCGGTTCGATACAGCCTCGGGCGAGGGCCGGCGTTTCGGTGTGTCCATGACGACTTCCCTCGGATCGCATTCTTCAGGCGTCGATGTTCGCTGTCTCTAACAAACAACCTCGTCATCGGCACACCGTTCCGCCCGGAACATCCGCGCATTTGTCGCGTTGACGACGCGCATTTTCCTGAACAGCCGGCGGAGGAGCCACAATGGATTGGAATCGCGTGGAAGGTAACTGGAAGCAGATGAAGGGCAAGGTGAAGGAGCAGTGGGGCCGCCTCACTGATGACGATCTCGACGTCATCAACGGCCGCCGCGACCAGCTCGAAGGCAAAATCCAGGAACGATACGGCCTTGCCAAGGATCAGGTGAGCCGGGACATCGACGACTGGTACGGCACCCAGCGCTGGTAAACAGCCGGTAACGGCGCCAAAGAGGTCTTCTCTCGAAGGCCTCTTTTTTCATGTGCGGCAGAATGCATTCACCATCCCCGCAGGTGAGGCGCCGCTCTTAACCGGATCGCATTCAAGCGCCCCTACAACGACAGGCGCGACCGCGTGGCAAACGGGACGACAGATCCCCGCAGGCGGTCGGAGGGGGCGCAATGCAGCGCGTGTTCGCAATTCTTCTGCTGGCACTCGCCTGTGCCGGCGCCAGCGCCGGCAAGGCGGACGATCATTCGTTCGCCGGGATGGGAACGGAGCCGGCATCCGAGAGCGGGCTGCTGTCCAAGTGGAAAGGCGCGCAGCGGCGCATGGCCGAGGACGAAGCGCGGCTGTCGGACTGCCGCAGCGAGCCTTGGATGTGCGGGGATGACGAGCTTCGGCTCGAGGCGATCGTTGTTGCCGGCCGTGCGCTCCACGGCCGTGCACGAATCGGCGCAATCAATCGCGCGGTCAACCTCGCCATCCGCCCCGCCAGCGACGAGCGGCGTTTCGCGGTTGCCGACCACTGGTCCGGACCGCTCGAAACCCTCGGCGCCGGGGCCGGAGACTGCGAGGACTACGCGATCCTCAAATTGCTGGCCTTGCAGCAGGCCGGAATTGCGCCTGAAGACCTGAAGCTGCTCATCGTGCAGGAGCGCGCCGCCCGCAACGATCACGCCGTGGCCGCAGTACGTCTCGATGGTCGCTGGCTCATTCTCGACAATCGCCGCTTTGCGATGGTCGATCTGGAATTCACTCGGTACCGGATTCTGGCGCAGCTCGATCCGGATGCCGGCGGTGCGCGCTACGCTTCCATTCGCGCGGCGGGCTCGCCCGATACTATGTAGGCCGCGCGGAGGCCGCCGCGGCGGCCTCCAGTGCCTGGATGCGCGCCTTGTAGGTGTCGATCTCGGCTTCCAGTCGTGCCATGTTCTGCAGCAGCCGTTCGCTCGTGAGCTTCAGAAAATAAAAGCCGAAATCCGGATCCTGAAAGTAAAGCTCGCGCACCTTGTCGTAGATGATGAACAGCACCTGACCATCCTCGATGCACTCGACCGTTGCGGTGCGCTTGTTGTCGGGCGCGAGGAATCCCAGTTCGCCCATCACCCGGCCGGGTGGCAATTCGACATTGATCTCCTTGACGAGAAACTTGCCGGTGACGGTGTAGTACATCGCATTCGCGGCGTCGCCCTTGTGGAACAGAATGTCGCCTGCCTTGAAGTTCTTCTTGGTCATGAACGGCTTGAGCCATTCCATATCGAGATCGCCCTGCGAGGCGACTTTCACGCGCTTGACCAGTTGCTGGATCTGATAGAGCCGGAAGCAATTGATCGGCAGCAGCACCGCATACATGAAAAACGTCGGCAGCGCCTTTGCCATAAGGCCATAGCCCATGAACAGGATGTTGCTTATGATCGCCGCGATGCGCAGCGGGATCATGGTGCGCAATGTCACGGAAGCGACGTAAAAAATGCCTCCAATCAGGCCGAGCAGATTCGCAAGGTCCATTTTGGACCTGATGAAATCGACCATGTACGCGACAAGGTAGCCCAAATCCATTGGTCACTCCCACGACCGATCGGGAGAATCCGGCGCTTCGCCGATTCCTCTCATGTCCGCCGCACATCGGCAAGAATCGAATAGTCTTGATGGGCTGGACGGCAATCCGGCGATTGTTACAGGCGAATGGTTTGTCCTTCGATCGCCGCGATCGTGCCCGGCCGCGCGACTCGCGCTTCCGCCAGTAACGCATCCATCGCGTCATCGTCATGTTCGGGCGCGTGATGGAACAGGCACAGCGTCCTTGCACCGGCGGCATCGGCAAAACGCACACCGTCGCGCCAGGTTGAATGGCCCCAGCCTTTTTTTGCTTCGATCTCGCCCTCCGTATAGGCGGTATCGTAGATCAACAGGTCGGTGTCCCTGGCAATGGCGATCAAATGCTTGTCGTGGGCGTCGCGGCGCCATTCATCGTCGGTGATATAGGAGAATGAACGTCCGCCAAAATCGATGCGGTAGCCTGTGGCCCCGCCCGGATGATTGAGCGGGACGGTGCGTATCGTCACTTCCCCATTGTTGGCGATGGTCTCGCCAGCGCGGAAATCGCGATAATCGATCTTCGCCTTGAACATGTCGATGCCGATCGGAAACAGCGGCTCGCTCATCATGTTCTGCATCACCGGCTCCAACCGGAAATCGGGCAGCAGGTTTCCCGCCCAAATCCGGAAGCGATGTTGTGGATCGTAGAATGGCGCGAAGAACGGAATGCCGATGACATGATCGTAATGGCAATGCGTCAGCAGCAGGTCCGCATCGATGGCGCTGCCCTCCGCCACAAGTGCGTCGCCCAGTTCGCGCAGGCCGGTGCCGGCATCGAGAATCAGCAGGCGTTTGCCGCAGCGCACCTCGACACAAGGGGTATTGCCGCCATAACGCCGGGTCGCGGCGCCGGGGCAGGGAAGCGAGCCGCGCACGCCCCAGAACCGGATCGTGAAGTCTGACATGAACCCGTTCGCCCCGTTTTCGGCCGTTCAAGGCTCTTGCATGGTATGCGGGCCGTCCGGCCCGTCACAAGCTTGATCACGCGCATTTGCGCGACGCTGTCCGAAGGCGGCGGCCGCAGTGCTAAGGCAGGGTACGATGCGAGCCATCACTTCGTGTCGAAAGCAAAGACGCCGTCCCATGCGGGCGGCGGTGGCGTGATACGGAAGGATTCGATGCGAGACTGGTAGAGTTCGAAGACTCCGGCAAGTCCGAACGTTTCCTCGGCTTGCTTGGCCCGCTGAAGCGCGTTTTCCGCACCCCTCCAGTCACGGCTGCGGTAGCAGGCAAACATCTCCTGGGTCAGCTCCACGAGGGACTTGAAGTTCCCGCTGGCCGCGACCGTCTGGTCACCGACCAGCGCATAGATGCTCTCGGGTTCTGACTTTCCCTTGACGGTGATCAGATCGATCTGCAGTGCGGCGAAGCGGCCGTTGACCTTCTCCGCTGTCCGCGCGCCGAGAATGATCGGCGTGCCGTATTCTTTGGTGCGGCCTTCCAGTCGCGAGGCGAGGTTCACCGGATCACCGAGCACCGAATAATCGAATCGCAGGTCCGAACCCATATTTCCGACCACGCAGGTGCCGGTGTTGATACCGAGGCCAATCCGCATCGGCAGGAACGGCACGCCGTCCTCGATTGCTTCGGCCTCGCGCTCGCTATTGAGTTCGTCGATCTTGCGCAGCATGTCGAGCGCCGCTGCGCAGGCATTGACTTCGTGCGAAGGGTCATCGAGCGGCGCGTTCCAGAAGGCCATGATCGCATCGCCGATATACTTGTCGATCGTGCCCTTGCGGTCGATGATCGAATTGGTGAGCGGCGTCAGCAGCCGGTTCATCAGCTTGGTCAGGCCTTGCGGATCGTCCTTGAAGCTCTCCGAGATGCTGGTAAAGCCGCGGACATCGCTGAATAGGATCGTCATGTCTCGGGTTTCGCCGCCAAGTACGAGCCGTTCCGGCGCGTTCGCGAGCTGTTCGACGAGCGTCGGCGAAAGATAATGGGCGAACGCGGAGCGAATCCGGCGACGGTCGGCCTGTTCGCGAAAATAGTTAATGAACACCAGCGTCATATAGATGACGAAAATCGCGATCAGCGGAAAGGATATATCGAAGAGAAGACCGAGCTTCACATAGAAATACGAGGCGATTGCAGCCAGGACGAGGGCGACCGTGAAGCCGAAGCCTAGCAGTGTCATCACGCCCATCAGCGGTGCCAGCACGACGATTGCGATGCCGACCAGCCCGGTGATGACGACCTCCGTTCCGACCGCATAGTTCGGTCGTGACAACAGGGTCTGTCCCAGCACATTTTCCAGTACCTGTGCGTGAATTTCAACGCCAGGCATCGACGTTTCGATTGGGGTCGCCTTGATGTCGAGCAATCCGACAGCCGATGTGCCGATCAGCGCCAGCCGGCTTTTGAAGCGATCCGCCGGGACCTTGCCTTCCAGCACGTCCTTTGCCGATACGAAGCGCGACGGGTCGTGGCGGCTGAAACTGATCCAGAACTGGCCGTTTTCGTCCGTCGGCAATTCAAGCCCCGGTACCGCCACGGCGCGGACGCCGACGGGATCGGTTCGGATCAGGATGGCGCCCGAATTCGTCACCACGCGCAGCATGTCGAGCGTCATGGCGGGCACGATTTCGTTGCCGGCATTGACGATCATCGGCACCCGGCGCACGATCCCGTCGCGTTCCGGGCGCAGCGTCAGCGCGCCGCGGCCGGCAGCGGCCTTCTCTAAAACCGGCAGATTGCGCAGCAATCCCTCATAGGTGAGCAGGAAGCGTGAGGGATTTGGTCCGATCGTGGCAACCCCGGTGCGCGGCATGTCGCCGGCATCGGGTGTCGGTGTCAGGATTGCAGACTGGCCGAGAACAACGCGGCCGCTATCAACCATGACCTGCGCCAGCACGTCGTCGTTGCTCGGCAGGCTCTTCATCTTCTCGCGCGTGGCCTCGTCGATTTGCGGCAGGGTCGTCGCGACCACGGCTGGCGACATGCGGTCGGGCTCTGACAAGATCACGTCGAAGCCGATTGCAGCGGCCCCGGCTTGTTGCAGCCGCGCGACCAGTTCGGCAAGCAGAGTCCGCGGCCACGGCCATTGCCCATAGGCCTGCAGGCTGGGCTCGTCGATGTCGACGATGACCACTGGCTTGATAGTCGGCTGGCGCGGCTTGAGCACCTGATAGAAGTCGAAGTTGCGCAGCCGCAAGTTCTCGAGCGGCGCTGGATCCCAGATGCGCAGCGCAATGAAGCCGGCGAGCAGCACAAAGCCGGTGGTGCGCCGCAGCCCGAACCAGCGGATGAAATTATAACGCCGGCCCAGCGCGGCACGCTGCTCGCGCTCCTGCCGCCTTTTCTCGCGGATGGCGAGACGCCGTTCGTAAAGGCGGTTGAACTGTTCTTTCAGGGTCGGGGCCACGGGCGGACGCTACTAAAGAGGCCGAGGCTGCGCCAGATGATCCGTTTTCGAATCCAATGCCATTGCAGTGCGACAGGTCAACACGAAGTCGGACGTCTCACGCGATCGCTCGATGACCATGCCCGCTACCGGCGGGCCGGCGTCCGACCTCGCGGAGAGCGCGTCCAGCCCGCTGGGTGTCGGAACCATATAATACCACCAATGCGAGGCCAGGGGCGTCTGCCGTCAACCAAGCGCGATTGATTTTGTTGCGCTTTTAGCCGCCGGGCGCGCAAGATGCGTGTTGCGAGCGTGAGGGAATACGGATGAAGGCAATTATCGTCGGAGGTGGTGTTGGCGGCCTGACCGCCGCGCTGATGCTGCATGCGCGTGGCATTGAGTGCGAGGTGTTCGAGCAAGCTGACCAGGTTCGCGAACTGGGAGTGGGGATCAACACCCTGCCGCATGCGATCAAGGAGCTCGCGCAGCTCGGTCTGCTCGATCGGCTCGACATGGTGGCGATCCGCACCTACGAGCTGATCTACTGCAACCGGCTCGGCCAGGAAATCTGGCGCGAGCCGCGCGGCACCGATGCCGGATTCGACTATCCGCAATTCTCCATCCACCGCGGCCGGCTGCAAGGCGTGATCTATGCCGCCGCCCGCGCCCGGCTTGGCGAATCGCGTATCCATACCGGCCACCGTCTCGGCGCCTTCAGTCAGGATGAGACCGGCGTCAGCGCCTATTTCTTCGACCGCGACGGCTCGCATATCAAGACCGCTCGCGGAGATATCCTGATCGGCGCCGACGGCCTTCATTCCTTCGTGCGCGCGCAGCTGTTTCCGGACGAGGAGCCGGCGCGCTTTACCGGCACCGTACTGTGGCGCGGCGCGCTCGACTGGCCGAAATTTCTGACCGGCCGCTCGATGGTGATCGCCGGCGGCATGGCGGGGAAGCTGGTGCTGTATCCGATCGCGGAAGGCTCGCGCGAGGATCGCTGCCTGATGAACTGGGCGGTGATGGTGAAGGTCGGCGGGGGCGGCGGCACCCCAAAAAAAGAAGACTGGTCGCGCCCCGGCCGGTTCGAGGACCTGATGCCGCATGTGCAGCGTTTTGCGATTCCCTATTGCAACGCCAAGGCGCTGATCGAGGCGACGCCGGAATTCTGGGAATATCCACTTTGCGATCGCGATCCCTTGCCGCGCTGGTCGCATGGCCGCGTGACGCTGCTGGGCGATGCCGCCCATCCGATGTATCCGGTTGGCTCGAACGGCGCCTCGCAGGCGATCCTCGACGCGCGCTGCCTTGCCGACCGCCTCGTCGACAGCGAGCATGTCCGGCACGCGCTGTATGCTTATGAGCGCGAGCGGCTGCCGATGACCACGCAGATCGTGATGATGAACCGCAAGGGCGGCCCTGAGGGCGTGATCGATGCCGTCGAAGCACGCGCGCCGGACGGCTTCAGCAATATCGAGGACGTGCTCTCCTATGAGCAGCGCAAGGCGATCGTGCGCGGCTATGCCGGGGTTGCCGGTTTTGCGCGCGAGCAGGTGAATCGACCGGCGGCAAAGGCGGCGTAGCTTTTCGACCCCCGCGTTAATGTAGCCCGGATCAGCGCAGCGATATCCGGGCCGTCTGGCAGACCCGCATGTCACTTTCCGCTCATGCGGCCAATCGATCCGCTGAGAGGAACAGGCAGCTTCACTCAGGAGGTGGCGGCAGGAAGATGACCTCATGCCGGGCGGCGAGCGCCACCACCTCGTCGGGCTTCTGCTCCTTCATGGAGTGGATGCCCCAGAACAGGTCGTAGAGCTTGCGGGTCGGCGTGACCCAGAAGAAGCATTTCACCGGCTGGTCGGACTTGTTGAAGATGCCGTGCGGCAACTGCATCGGCAGCCGGATGGTGTCGCCGGCGGTCGCCGAATAATCGCGGCCATCGAGCAGGAAATCGAGCCTGCCTTCCAGCATGTAGATGAACTCGTCCTGGGTCGGGTGAATATGCGGCGGCACGAAGGTGCCGGGCGGGAATGTCGCATGCCAGGCGAAGCTCTGCTCCGACAGCGTTTTCGGCACATAGGTCTGGCCGAGGATATTCCAGACGATGCCGTCGATGCCGGTTGCGGCCTTGGTGATGCCTGCCGTCAGCGGTTGCATGTGACGCGAACTCCCTTCGCCTGCGGATTGAGTGACCGCATTAAACCAGAAAGGAAACGGAATCGAAAAGCGTCCGTGCGGCACGGGCCGTCTCTTTCGCAAAAGCGTAAACGCCGGACGCATTCATCCGCGCAAGCCCGGTTCGCGCAATGCTGACGCCGGCTTAATGTTAATGGCAAGCCCGGACGAAGGCTCCGCCACCGTGGCACGTCAGGACGCCGACCTGCGGCCGGCAATCGCTTCCGCCGACGTTCCGCCGATTTCGGAGGGCCTTCGGCCGGACAGCTTCTTGTGCAGGTGCACCATCATGGCCATGCCGAACAGCGGCGTTGCGAGATTCACGATCGGGATCGAAACGAAGGCCGCAATCAAAAGGCCTGCGGCGAACACCGTGGCGCGGTTCGCCTTGCGGAAGGCTTTCGCTTCCGCCGGCGGGCGAAAGCGCATTGCCGCGAGGTCGAAATACTCGCGGCTGAGCAGAAACGCCGCAGCGAGGAACAGGATGATGAATCCAAATCCAGCCAGCAGAATGAAGGGGAGCGCGATCAGGTAGATCAGGATCGCGACCAGCGCGGTCTTGATGCCTTCGAACAGCGAGCGGTCGAGCGACAGCGCCTTGCCGGGCGGATCGGCCGGATAATAGGTGCGCTCGACCAGTTCGGCGATCTCGTCGACGAAGAAGCTGCCGACAAAGGCGGTTACTGCCGGCATGAGGAAGATGCCGCCGACCACGATGCCGAGCGCGGTCGCGATCGAGGCAATCCAGATCACCCAGGACAGCGGCGTGTGCGAGTTCGGGCCGAGTGCACCCTCCGCCCACACCCCGCCGCTGACGGTGAGCCAGTCGAGGAATTTGTAGAGGCCGACGCCGACCAGAATGATCGTCACCAGCGCCAGCAGCATCGACTTGATCAGCACCGACCGAAACGGCGGCGACAGCATTTGCTGCAAGGCCTTGAAAGCGGCGTCGAACATGGCGTGCTCCAGCCCCCTGGTCCGGTGCAATGCTCCGCCGGGGCGCGGAGCCGCGGCTAGACATAAAGACGCGGCAGGCGGGCACAAGTGTTGCCGGGCGCTCTGTTCAGCTCTGCTCTGCGAGTAGGCAAAGGCCGTCGGGTAGCCATCTGCGATGGCCCGGGAAGGATCCGCCTGGAATTGGCTTGGACGCGCACGCAGCAGCGACAGGAAACGAAACGGCCGGGGCGAGCCCCGGCCATGAAATCGCTTGCGGATGCGAGATCGATCAGCGCCGCCGGGTGTCGGTCTTCTTCAGGCGGACCACCACGTCAATGCGGGCGATCTCGTAGCCCTCGGGCGCGACCGGCATCTTGTCAACGATCACGTCGGCGCCCGGAATATCGACCAGCTCGTTCTCGCCTTCGACGAAGAAGTGGTGATGTTCGGAGGCGTTGGTGTCGAAATACGTCTTCGAACCATCGACCGCGACCTGACGCAGCAGGCCCACCTCGGTGAACTGGTGGAGCGTATTGTAGACGGTCGCCAGCGACACCGGCACCTTGGCCTTGCTCGCTTCCTCGTACAGCATTTCCGCCGTCAAATGGCGATCGCCCTTGCCGAACAGGATCCAGCCGAGCGCCATGCGCTGACGCGTCGGCCGCAGGCCAACCTCGCGCAGCATCGATTTGACGTCATGCCACGGGCATCCGTTCAGGTCGGCGCGGCGCGGATCGTGCGTCGGCATCGGATGGGCCGGATGCGGAAGCGCCGATGCGGGCTCCGACGGCGCGGAAAATACGACGGTACGCGGTGGATTCATTGCTCTCTCTGCCCCTTCGTCCCGGTTCAAGGCCGAGATGGTTGCATATGTAATTATAGCCGGGGCCGGCTGCCACTTGCAACCGTTTCGCATCTGGCCAGATTAGAATAGCACAAATCCGCTGCTTTGCTGGCAACTCTCCACTGTGTTAGGAACCGCGAAACTTTCCCGCCGCGCCCGACCCCTTGGAGCCCGACTTTTGGAGAATGAATCCGGCATGCAGAGCCGCCGTAACAGTTTCGAATACGAGGATCTTCTGGCCTGTGGCCGGGGCGAATTGTTCGCCGAGGGGCCGCAACTGCCGTTGCCCCCGATGCTGATGTTTGACCGGATTTCCGAAATGTCGGAACAAGGCGGCGAACACGGCAAGGGGCTCGTGCGAGCGGAACTCGAGGTCAAGCCGGATCTCTGGTTTTTCTCCTGCCATTTCAAGGGCGATCCGGTGATGCCGGGCTGCCTTGGGCTCGATGCCCTGTGGCAGTTGCTGGGCTTCTTCCTGGGCTGGACGGGGTCTTCCGGCAATGGCCGGGCGCTGGGCCTCGGCGAACTCAAGTTTTCCGGCCAGGTACTGCCGACCGTCAAAAAGGTGGTCTACGGGCTCGAGATCAAGCGCGTGATGCGCTCCAAGCTGATCCTTGGCATTGCCGATGGCTGGCTCGCCGCCGATGGTAACGTAATCTATCGCGCCAGCGACCTGAAGGTCGGTCTGTTCAAGCAGGACGCGCCATTGGCGGCGGGCGCATAGGCGCAAGCGCGCCTTGCGATCTTGCCCCGGATTGGCCAAGTGTCGCCGTGACCGGTATGTCTCTGTAAACTGTGCGGGCTGCGCCCTCAGGGACGGGCATGCGATCTGACATCTGCGATCTGACATCTGATTGACGAGGCAGTCATGCGGCGAGTGGTTGTGACCGGGATGGGCATTGTCTCGTCCATCGGCAACAATACGCAGGAGGTTCTGGCCAGCCTGCGCGAGGCCAGATCCGGGATTTCACGCTCGGATGAATTCGCGCAGCACGGATTCCGCTGTCAGGTTGCCGGGGCGCCGTCGTTCAATTCGGAGGAGGCGATCGACCGCCGCGCCATGCGCTTTCTCGGCGAGGGCGCGGCGTGGAATCATGTCGCCATGGAGCAGGCGATCCGCGACAGCGGCGTCGAGGACAAGGACATTTCCAACGAACGGACCGGCATCGTCATGGGCTCGGGCGGGCCCTCGACCAGCGTGATCGTCGAGGCGGCCGACATCACGCGCGAGAAGGGCTCGCCCAAGCGGGTCGGCCCGTTCGCAGTACCGAAGGCGATGTCCTCGACCGCATCGGCGACACTCGCGACCTGGTTCAAGATCAAGGGCGTGAACTATTCGATCTCCTCGGCCTGCGCGACGTCCAGCCATTGCATCGGCAATGCCGCCGAGATGATCCAGTGGGGCAAGCAGGACATGATCTTCGCCGGCGGCTGCGAAGAACTGCACTGGACATTGTCCAATCTGTTCGACGCCATGGGCGCGATGTCGTCCAGATATAACGATACGCCGCAGACCGCCTCGCGTGCCTATGACGTGGACCGCGATGGCTTCGTCATCGCTGGCGGCGCGGGCGTGCTGGTGCTTGAAGAGCTCGAACATGCCAGGGCGCGCGGCGCGAAGATCTATGCGGAAGATGCGGGCTACGGCGCGACATCGGATGGGCACGACATGGTCGCGCCGTCCGGCGAAGGCGCCGTGCGCTGCATGCGCATGGCGATCGAGGGCGTCAAAATTCCGATCGACTATATCAATCCGCATGCGACCGCGACGCCGGTGGGCGATCTGAAGGAGATTGAGGCGATTCGCGAGGTGTTCGGCAGCAAATGCCCGCCGATCTCCGCGACCAAGTCGCTGACCGGTCATTCGCTCGGCGCGGCCGGCGTTCAGGAGGCGATCTATTCGCTGCTGATGATGAATAACGGCTTCATCTGCGAGAGCGCCAACATCCAGACTCTCGATCCTGCCTTTGCCGACATGCCGATCCTGCGCGAGCGCAAGGACGGCGCGAAGCTCGGCGCCGTGCTGTCGAACTCCTTCGGTTTCGGCGGAACCAACGCTTCGCTCGTATTCAAGCGTCTCGATGCCTGACCGCCGATGCGGCTCACCGAGCAGGACATCGACTGGCACGACGGCAATCTGGTGGATGTCCACGTCGCCGGACTGCCGGGCGTCCGGCAGACCGTCCGCCTGTTCCTCGACCTCTATCCCGATGAGGAGGGTGTCGATCGCCGCAAGCGCTATGTCTGCACCGGGGAGGGGCTGCGCCGTGTCCTGTTCTCGGGCGATACCGGCCGTATCCGCAAGAGCAGCAAATCCGGCAATATCGACTTCATGCGCGTCGAGAGCTTCTCCGATACCGAGATACTGACCGTCACGCTGTTCGGCGGCACGGTTGAGGCGGAAGCCCAAAGTTTCCATCTGACAGAAGCGGCCAAATGACAAAACTCATGCAGGGAAAACGCGGGCTCATCATGGGCGTCGCGAACGACCATTCGATCGCCTGGGGGATTGCCAAAAAGCTGGCCGAACACGGTGCCGAGCTTTGCTTCACCTATCAGGGCGAGGCGCTGCTGAAACGTGTCAAGCCCCTGGCGCAAGCGGCTGGCTCGGACTTCCTGATGCCGTGCGACGTCGAGGACATCACAACGGTCGACGCGGTGTTCGAAGCGATGAAGCAGCGGTGGGGAACCATCGACTTCTTCGTCCATGCCGTGGGTTTTTCGGACAAGAACGAGCTGAAGGGCCGGTTCGCCGATTCGACGCGTGAGAATTTCGTACGGACCATGGTGATTTCGTGCTTCTCGTTCGCGGAGGGGGCCAAAAGGGCTGCCGAACTGATGCCGAACGGCGGCGCGATGCTCACGCTGACCTACAATGGCGGCGATCGCGCGATGCCCAATTACAACGTGATGGGTCTTGCCAAGGCGGCGCTGGAATCCTCGGTGCGGTACCTCGCTGTGGATTTCGGCAAGCAGAAGATCCGCGTGAACGCGATCTCTGCGGGGCCGATCCGCACGCTGGCCGGCGCCGGGATACACGATGCGCGCTACATGTTCGCCTTCCAGCAGCGGCATTCGCCGCTCGGCCGCGGCGTGACGCTGGAGGAACTGGGCGGCGCAGGGCTCTATCTGCTCTCCGACCTCTCCACCGGAGTCAGCGGCGAAATCCACTTCGTCGACTCAGGCTATAACGTCATCGCCATGCCGCTGCCGGATGCGCTGCGCGCCGATGCCGGTGCAAAAAACGGCGACTGACTTCAAGGAGGGCCTTTTAAGTGATCCTCTCTGCCGCCAAACTCGCGCTCGTGCCGGGAGGGAAGGCGATGCTCGCGAGCTTTGGACCGCGATCAAGGGAGGCAAGGGCGCAGCAGTTGCGGCTGGAGCTCGAGGATGTGCTGAAGCGGCTTCCACGCCTGAACGAGGAGGTGAACCTCAGCGTGTCACACCACCTCGCGAACTTTGCGCGGCAGGCTCGTGAGACTTATGGCCCGTTCGAGACGATTGCGGCCGATACAAAGATTGAGATTGCCCGCCGTCTGGTCAGCCAGGCCCGCGAACGGTTCGACCTCGATCAGGCGCAAGGCTACGCGTATTTCCTACTGAGTGCGCTGTATGAGTCCGCCGGACTCCCTGTCGACGATAGCGAGGACACGGCTTTTGTGAAGACGACATGTGCCGCGTATGTGCTGGCTGCGATCGAGGACGAACGAAGCCGCGAGGGCGGGGCTTAAGCCGAAATCCGATTGATAATCGGCTCAAGAGAGAAATGAAAAAGGGCGGCCTGTCGGCCACCCTTCGCTTTGGATTGCCGGGCCACTTCGCTTTGCGAAGGCCCGGCAATGTGGAGCGTTATGCCGAGGAGCGTTATGCCGCCTCGCGCAGCTTGTCCTTGCCAAGGTCGAACCGGTCGGCATTCATCACCTTGGTCCATGCCTTGACGAAGTCCTTCACGAACTTCTCCTTCGAGTCTGCACACGCGTAGACTTCCGCAAACGCGCGAAGCTGCGAATGCGACCCGAAGATCAGGTCGACCGCGGTCGCTGTCCATTTCGGCGCCTTGGTCTTCCGGTCACGGCCCTGGTAGATGCCGTCGGCATCGGGCGCCTGCCACTCGGTGTCCATCGTCAGCAGGTTGACGAAGAAGTCGTTCGTCAGCTTGCCCGGCTGCTCCGTGAAGACGCCATGCTTGGTATCGCCGAAATTGGCGCCCAGCACGCGCAGGCCGCCGATCATCACCGTCAATTCCGGACCGGTCAGCGTCAGCAATTGCGCCCGGTCCACCAGCGCCTCAACCGGCGCCATGAACTGATGCTTCTTGCTGTTGACGTAGTTCCGGAAGCCATCCGCGCGTGGCTCGAGCGGGGCGAAGGACGCCACGTCGGTCTGCTCCTGCGAGGCATCCATCCGGCCCGGCGAGAACGGCACCTTCACGTCCACGCCGGTGTCCTTTGCGGCCTTTTCGACAGCCGCATTGCCGGCCAGCACGATCAGGTCGGCAAGCGAGACCTTCTTGCCGCCGGCCGCCGAGGCGTTGAAATCCTTCTGGATCGCCTCGAGCTTCTGCAACACCGTCTGGAGCTTCGCCGGCTCGTTGACCTCCCAATCCTTCTGCGGGCTCAGGCGGATGCGCGCGCCGTTGGCGCCGCCACGCTTGTCGGACCGGCGGAATGTCGAGGCCGAGGCCCAGGCCGTCGAGACCAGCTGCGGCACCGTCAAACCGGAGGCGAGGATTTTCGCCTTCAGTGCGTCGGCGTCCTTGTCGTCAATCAGCGGGTGATCGACGTCAGGTATCGGGTCCTGCCAGATCAGCACTTCCTGCGGCACGAGCTTGCCGAGATAGCGCGCGCGGGGGCCCATGTCGCGGTGCGTCAGCTTGAACCAGGCCCTGGCGAAAGCGTCCGCGAACTGGTCCGGATTCTCCATGAAGCGCCGGGAGATCTTTTCGTATTCCGGATCGAAACGTAGCGACAGGTCGGTGGTCAGCATGGTCGGCACGTGCTTCTTCGACGGGTCGAACGGGTCCGGAATCGTCGCGCCCGCACCTTTCGCCCGCCATTGCTTCACGCCGGCAGGGCTTGTCGTCAGCTCCCATTCGTAGCCGAACAGATTCCAGAAGAAGTTGTTGCTCCACTTGGTCGGCGTCGTGGTCCAGATGACCTCCGGGCCGCCGCCGATGGTGTCGGGTCCGGAGCCGGTGCCATGCTTGCTTTTCCAGCCGAGGCCCTGATCCTCAAGCGCGCCGCTTTCCGGGGCCGGGCCGACCAGCGAGGGATCGCCGGCACCGTGGGTCTTGCCGAACGAGTGTCCGCCGGCAATCAGCGCGACCGTCTCTTCATCGTTCATGGCCATTCGGAAGAAGGTTTCGCGGATATCCTTGGCGGCCGCGATCGGGTCCGGGTTGCCGTTCGGCCCCTCCGGGTTCACGTAGATCAGGCCCATCTGCACCGCGCCGAGCGGCTCGGACAGCTGGCGTTCGCCGCTGTAGCGCTCGTCGCCGAGCCAGGTGCCTTCCGGCCCCCAGTAAAGCTCCTCCGGCTCCCACACGTCGGCACGGCCGCCGGCAAAGCCGAAGGTCTTAAAGCCCATCGATTCGAGCGCGACATTGCCGGCGAGAATCATCAGGTCGGCCCAGGAAATCTTGCGGCCATATTTCTGCTTGATCGGCCACAGCAGACGCCGCGCCTTGTCGAGGTTGACGTTATCGGGCCAGGAATTGAGCGGCGCGAAGCGCTGCTGACCGGCCCCGGCGCCGCCGCGGCCGTCGGTGATGCGATAGGTGCCGGCGCTGTGCCAGGCCATGCGGACCATCAGTCCGCCGTAATGGCCGAAGTCCGCCGGCCACCAATCCTGCGAGTCCGTCATCAGGGCGGTGAGATCCTTGATCACGGCGTCAAGGTCTAGCGTCTTGAACTCCTCGGCGTAGTCGAAATCCTTGCCCATCGGATCGGACAGGCTGGAATTCTTGTGCAGCATCTCGATGTCGAGCGCGTCGGGCCACCAGTCGCGATTCCTGCGTCCGCGGGCGCCGCTGGTAAACGGGCACTTGCCCAGGCTCTTATCGTCGGTTTTTGCGTCCATGTTGTTGTTCCTCCTCCTCAAAGATCGGAATCTGCTGCCGGCGGGACCATGCTCTGTAGTTTGGATAAGGTCCAATTGGATTGATTAGGATCAACGATAAGAATATCTGATCAGGATGGTTACGCTCCGCCAGCTGCGCTATCTCGATGCCCTTGCCCGCCACCGCCATTTCGGCCGCGCGGCTGACGCCTGCGCCGTCAGTCAGCCGGCTTTGTCAATGCAGATCAAGGACCTGGAGCAGGACCTCGGGGTTGCACTGGTGGAGCGAAGGGCCGGCGATGTGGCGATGACGGAAACCGGGCTCGAAATCGCCCGCCGCTCCGAGCGGATCCTGAGCGAGGTGTCCGATCTCGAAGACTTTGCGCGGCATCGGGGCGCGGTTCTTTCCGGCGCGCTGAGATTCGGCGTCATTCCATCCGTCGCGCCGTATGTGTTGCCGCATCTTCTCCCGAGGCTGCAGGAGAAGCATCCTGATCTGGAACTGGAATTGCGCGAGACCCAGACCCGCTTTCTGGTGGAGGAGCTGATTCGCGGCGCGCTGGATGTGGTGATGATCGCCTTGCCCGCACCGCAGGCCGATGTCGAGACGCTGGCCTTGTTCGACGATGCGTTCCTGCTCGCTGCGCCTGCGGGTGACGATCTGCCGAAGCACACGCGCATCACCGCCGACGACATCGATCCGAGCCGGCTGATCCTTCTGGAAGAGGGGCATTGCCTGCGCGATCAGGCGCTCGCCTTCTGCAGCGATGCGAGCGGCGGCACCTTGCGCGAACTTGGTGCCACCAGCCTTACGACCGTGATGCAGATGGTCGCCAACGGCTATGGCGTGACGCTCATCCCGGAGATTGCAGTGCCGGTTGAGGCTCGCGACGGCCGCGTGACGCTGTTGCGTTTTGCGCAGCCCGAGCCGTTCCGCACCGTCGGCCTCGCGTGGCGCAAGACCTCCTCGCGCGCGCGCGATTTCAGAGCCCTGGGAGAAATTGTGACCGAGGTGGTAGGTTAATCTGGCCAAAGTCGCACGACAATCGCAGTGCGCATTGTTATGCCCTCGTCCTTGCGGGAGAGGGCAGTGCAGTGGGCGCCGCAAAAAGAAAGGGTGAGGGGTAAGGGTCCAACGCCGGACCTTCACGCCTCACCCATCAAAATGCGTTGGGATTTCAGTGCAGCCCTCTCCCGCAAGGGGAGAGGGCATTATTATCGGCATCTCGCGCGCGGCGACGAGCAAGCGTAAGGCTTACTCCGCGCCGCCGGCGGCCGCTTCCGGCTCCTTCTCGCGCTCGGCTTTCTGTTTGGCTTCGAGATCCTCGCCGGTTTCCTGGTCGACCGCCTTCATCGACAGCCGCACCTTGCCGCGATCGTCGAGGCCGAGCAGCTTCACCTTCACCTTGTCGCCTTCCTTGACGACGTCGGAGGTCTTCTGCACGCGGCCCTGAGCGAGCTGGCTGATATGCACGAGGCCGTCCTTGGCGCCGAAGAAATTCACGAATGCGCCGAAGTCCATCACCTTCACGACCGTGCCGTCATAGATCTGGCCGACTTCCGGATCGGAGGCGATCGACTTGATCCACTTGATGGCGGCGCGGATCTGTTCGCCATTGGCGGAGGCGACCTTCACGGTGCCGTCATCCTCGACGTTGATCTTGGCGCCGGTCTTTTCCACGATCTCGCGGATCACCTTGCCGCCGGTGCCGATCACTTCGCGGATCTTGTCGACCGGAATCTTCAGCGTCTCGATGCGCGGCGCATGCTCACCGAGTTCGGCGCGGGCCGCGGTCAGCGCCTTGGCCATCTCGCCGAGGATATGGATGCGGCCATCCTTCGCCTGGCCGAGTGCAATCTTCATGATCTGCTCGGTGATGCCCGCGATCTTGATGTCCATCTGCAGCGAGGTGATGCCCTGTTCGGTGCCGGCGACCTTGAAGTCCATGTCGCCGAGATGATCCTCGTCGCCGAGAATGTCCGACAGAACCGCGAACTGTTCGCCTTCCAGGATCAGGCCCATCGCGATGCCCGCGGTCGGCCGCTTCAGCGGAACGCCGGCATCCATCAGCGACAGCGAGGTGCCGCAGACGGTCGCCATGGACGATGAGCCGTTCGATTCGGTGATCTCCGACACCACGCGGATCGTGTAGGGGAAGTCGTGATGCAGTGGCAGCACGGGATGGATGGCGCGCCAGGCGAGCTTGCCGTGGCCGATTTCACGCCGCTTGGTGCCGCCGAGGCGGCCGGTCTCGCCGACCGAGAAGGGCGGGAAGTTATAGTGCAGGAGGAAGTGCTCCTTGTAGGTGCCGGCAAGCGCGTCGATCCACTGCTCGTCCTCGCCGGTGCCCAGCGTCGTGACCACCAGCGCCTGCGTCTCGCCGCGGGTGAACAGCGCCGAGCCGTGGGTGCGGGGCAGCACGCCGACCTCGCAGACGATCGGGCGTACGGTTGTCAGATCGCGGCCGTCGATCCGCTTCGACGTATCGAGGATGTTCCAGCGTACGATCTTGGCTTCAAGCTCTTTGAACACGCCGGCGACGCGCAGCTTGTCGTATTTCGGTTCGGCGCCTTCGGGGAAGAAGTGCGCCATGACCTTTTCCTTCGCGGCGGCGACGGCGTCGTGGCGCTCCGATTTCTTGGAAATCGCATAGGCCTTGCGGAGGTCGGCTTCGACCAGCCCGAGCATTTCCTTTTCAAGCTCGGCATTGTCGATCGTAACCAGTTCGCGCGGCTCTTTCGCGGCCTTCTCGGCGAGCTGGATGATCGCGTCGATCACCGGCTGGAAATGCCGGTGGCCGAACATCACCGCGCCCAGCATCACCTCTTCGGTCAGTTCCTTCGCCTCGGATTCAACCATCAGCACGGCATCGGCTGTGCCGGCGACCACGAGATCGAGTGCGCTTTCCTGCATCTCGTCGATGACCGGATTGAGCACGTATTCGCCGTTGATGAAGCCGACGCGGGCCGCGCCGATCGGGCCCATGAAGGGGACGCCCGACAGCGTCAGCGCGGCCGAGGACGCGACCATCGCCAGCACGTCAGGGTCGTTTTCCATGTCGTGCGACAGCGTCGTCACGATTACCTGCGTCTCGTTGCGCCAGCCATCGGCGAAGAGCGGACGGATCGGGCGGTCGATCAGGCGGGAAACCAGCGTCTCCTTTTCGGTCGGGCGGCCTTCACGCTTGAAATAGCCACCCGGGATGCGACCGGCAGCGTAGAATTTTTCCTGGTAGTCGACGGTCAGCGGCAGGAAATCCACGCCTTCGCGCGGCGCATGGGCCGCGACCACAGTCGCAAGCACGGTGGTTTCGCCGTAAGTGGCGAGAACGGCCCCGTCGGCCTGGCGCGCCACCTTGCCTGTCTCGAGGGTGAGCGTGCGCCCGCCCCAGTCGAGCTCAACACGATTGATATCGAACATTTCGCTTTTCTCTCATCGGTTCGGACTGAGGGAAAAGCCATGTGCAAGACGGCGAGACGCTATCACCCGATCACGCCATCCGTTCGTCCCCGCAAACCGGAGCCGGCAGCCGCATGCGGTATTGCAGGCGACGGTGGCTCGCGCTTGCGGACGAGCGAACGGAGCGAAGGTGTGAAACAGCGTCCGGCGATCCTGCCATGGCTCATCCCTCCGGGATGCGAACGGGCCAATCCGTATTGTCACCGTTCGGGTCCGGCAGATCACGCTGCCGGTCGCAGTCAGCGGACGACCAGGCGTCCGCTCGTTTGAGGGCACGAACCGGTCCGAAACAACGACGCTTCCGGATGTGCCCTTCGCCGAGCACGATGTCTTCCGAAAATCACGTGGCGCTTTTCGGCATCGTGCTCTTCACGGAGCACGAGACCGTCGAAACCGCAATCGCGCTTTCGGCATCGTGCTCTGCCGCGCAACATGCGCGGCACGCAATCAGCGGCGGATATTCAGCCGCTCGATCAGGTCCTTGTAGCGCGCCTCGTCCTTGCGCTTGATATAGTCGAGAAGTTGGCGGCGCAGCGACACGAGCTTGAGCAGCCCACGCCGGGAATGGTTGTCCTTGGTATGAGTCTTGAAGTGGCTGGTCAGGTTATTGATCCTTTCGGACAGGATCGCGACCTGGACCTCGGGCGAACCGGTGTCGCCTTTCTTGCGCGCATACGTCTTGATGACTTCGGCCTTGCGGCCGGCTTCGATCGACATCGTCAAATGCCTTTTTCTTTGCCGGCGCTGCCAGTCAGGCCGGCGAGGTTGAACACACGCTTGGGAACGATCTGACCCTGACCGGTCTCGGCGAGGGCGATCAGCTCGCCGGCCACCGTGACGTAGACCAGGCCCTCGAGAATGGGAGCGTCCCGTCCGCGCAGGATCACGGCCTGGCCTCTCTGGAGCCGGGCCGCATCGGACCTGTTGACGGCCAGCGCCGGGATGTCGTCCAGCGCGGTCTCAACGGGCCATAACGCGTCGGCGAGGCTGGCCTCGCCGGCGGCGGCTCTATCGCACAAAGCCTGCAGCCGTTCCAGCGAAATCATTTCGGCCTCGCCAAAGGGCCCTACGGACGTGCGCCGGAGCGCTGAAACGTGGCCGCGGCAGCCCAAAAGGCGGCCAAAATCGCGGGCCAGCGCCCTTACATAGGTACCCTTGCCGCAATCGGTTTCGAACACCGCATGGTCCGGGTCCGGCATGTCAACGAGGTCCAGGCGGTCGATCTCGACCTCCCGCGGCTCCAGTTCCACCACCTCGCCGTCGCGCGCAATGTCATAGGCCCGCTCGCCGTCGATCTTGATCGCAGAGAAGCGCGGCGGGGTCTGCAGGATGACGCCGCGAAAGCGCGGCAGGATCGCCTCAATCTGTTCACGAGCCGGACGGGTGTCACTGGTTTCGACCACGCGCCCTTCCGAATCGTCGGTGTCGCGCTCCTCGCCCCAGCGAACCGTAAAGCGGTAGGTTTTGGTCGAGTCCATGATGAAGGGCACGGTCTTGGTGGCTTCCCCAAGCGCAATCGGCAGGCACCCGGTCGCAAGCGGATCGAGCGTGCCAGCGTGGCCGGCGCGCTTCGCCGAGAACAGACGGCGGATCACCGCGACCGCGTGCGTGGACGTCATGCCGACCGGCTTGTCGAGCACCACCCAGCCATGCACGTCCCGCTTGTCGCGGCGCGGCTGCTGCTTGCGCTTTTCTTTCCTTCCGCCCTCATCCTGAGGAGCGCCCGCAGGGCGCATCTCGAAGGATGCGGGCGGCCCCATCCTTCGAGACGGCTGCTGCGCAGCCTCCTCAGGATGAGGCCGATTGAGCGACGGAGGTGAAGGAAGAGCGGAGCGCGATTCGTCATTCATCCGCGTCTCCATCTTTCTCGATATCGCGCCGTACTTCCGGCGTTCTCAAAAGTTTCTCGATCCGTTCCGCTTCGTCGAATCGTTCGTCCGCGCGGAATCGAATGTCGGGTGCAAATTTTAGGTTAACGCGATGCGCGATCTCGCCGCGCAGGAAGCGCTTG
>JBIQKQ010000018.1:0-31273 GCA_044506365.1 Hyphomicrobiales bacterium | reverse complement strand
ACGCGGGTCGTGATGCTTGCGCCGCTGATCCTCGTTTGCGGATTGTGGTTGCGTGAGCGCGCGTCGGGCGGGACCGAAGGCGCACCGGCGCCGGCGTTGCCGCTGTTCGTTATCGGCTTTGTCGCGGCGGCGATTGTCAACAGCCTCTTTCCGCTTCCTGGCGACATGCGCGCGAACCTCATGCTGCTGACCACGTTCCTCATGTCGATGGCGCTGGCCGCGCTTGGCCTGCAAACCAGTGTCAGCAGGCTGAGGGCGAAGGGCATGCGGCCGCTGGTGCTCGGCGCGCTCGGCGCGGGCCTGATTGTCGGGCTCAGTCTCGGTCTGATCGTGATCGCGGAGCGGCTCGCTTGAATCTGCGCTTCATCGCGCGATGCCTCGACGCCGCATCGCCGAACGCTCACGCGCCGCCTGGGCGCCTCTTCGTGCCCACGTGCTGGTCGGCGCGTTGCTCGAGTTTTTTCAGCGCGCGTCCGAGCATGTCGCGCTCCCGCTCGGTCAGCGCATCGAGCAAGGTCAATTCCATCTGCCGCGTGGCGCGTTCGATTTCGTTGTAGACCTTGCGGCCCTGTGGTGTGAGCGACAAAACCACGCGTCGCCGGTCCAGCTCATCCTGCTCGCGCCGGACATAGTTCAGCTTCATGAGGGCATTGACAGCGCGCGTGACCTTGTCGGGTTCAACGGTCGTATGGGCGCAGACGTCTGACGCGGACATGGGGCCGTATCGGCCGATGGCAGCCATCGCTCTCCAGTTCGATGGCAGGACGCCATACTCGGGAAGGTAAACGGCCCGACGCATTTTGGCCGACAGTACGGAAAACCGGTAAGACAGGCGGTGCTCCAGATCGAGCGCCGCCCCGCCGGGCAACGCGGCGCTGTCGGCGCGGCGAGTACCGCCCTGCATTCCCGCCGAGGCTTGCGCCGGAGTGACGCCTACTGAGCCTTGATTCCGGCTTCGCGGATGACGTCGCCCCATCGTTTGATCTCGCTCTGCATGTGGCGCTTCATCTCTTCGGAAGAACTCGCCCAGGCCTCTACGCCCAGATCGGCGAAGCGCGCCCTTACATCGGGCATCTGGACAATTTTTGCCAGTTCTTCGCGCCACTTTTGGACCACGGCATCAGGCGTGCCCGCCGGTGCGGAAAAGCTCATCCATGTCGCCGACTGGAAATCGGGGAAACCGGCCTCGATCAGGGTCGGTGTATCGGGCAGGCCGGGAAAGCGCTTCGGGCTGGCTACCGCGAAGGCGCGCAAACTTCCTCCCTTGATCTGCGGCAGCGAATTGCTCGCATCGGCAAATGCAAAATCAATTCTCGATCCGAGCAGATCCTGCAGCACTGGCGGGAAACCGCGATAGGGCACGTGCACGATGTCAATGCCCGCGGCTTTGGCGAGCATGACCCCGGTGAGATGCGGCGTAGAGCCAACGCCCTGCGATCCGTAGGTCAGCTTGCCTGGGTTGGCCTTCGCGTAAGCGATCAGCTCCTTAAGATTCTTGGCGGGAACATGCGGCGCGACCAGCAGGATGTTCGGCATCACCCCAAGCACCGAAACCGGAGCAAACGCTTTTTCCGGTTCGAACGGCATGTTCTTGTAAAGGAACGGATTGATTGAGAGCGGAGGGGGCGGCGTGAACATCAGGGTGTAGCCATCCGGTTCGGAACGAGCCACCACTTCGGCCCCCAGGTTGCCGCCGGCGCCCGCGCGATTTTCGACGATGATCGGCTGCTTCCAGGCCGCCTCCAGCTTGGGCGCGACGATGCGTGCGAGCACGTCAGCCGAGCCTCCGGCGAGAAAGGTCACGACGATCTTGATCGGCTTTTGCGGATATTCAGCGCGGGCGTGCTGCGACTGGGTGCAGAGCACCACAACGAGCAGGCTTGCGAAAGTTCGGATTGCGTGACGAGTCACTTTTCCCTCCCCAAACGGTTTGTTGTTGTTGTTATCATATAAAAGAGCCGTTCCGCATTATCATTGCCGCCGCAACATTGACCACAACTGACACGCGAATTCTGTTTCCAATGGAAAATAATTTACTTTCCATTGGAAAGTAATTAGGCTGCAGGAAACGACCTTCTTGGTGCTTTCCGTCTCATGGCTTCAATCGGCCGCTATACCAGCGAGATGACAGCGTCCTACCTGCGTGACGGTCATTGGACCGCGGATCGCACGGTAGACTTCTGGCTGCGCAATGCAAAACGATGCCCGAATGCTATCGCGCTGGAGGATGAGTCCGAAAGCTATAGCTGGGCGGAGGGCGTGCGGGTCATTGATGCGATCGCCCATGGTCTTGTCGCATCAGGTATCCCTCGTGATGGCGTGCTGCTGGCGCATGCGCAGAATTCAGCGCTCTATGTCCTGCTGCGGCTCGCTTGCGAACAGGCCGGTATCGTTCCTGCCTTTCTGCACACCGGCTTTCGCCGGGCCGAGATTGTCGCGGTGGCCGACAAGGTCGCGCCGGTCGGCGCGGTGGTGGCCTCGAACGGCAAGCCCGAGCTTCTTGCGACATATCGGTCGCTCGCTTGCGATCTTGGATGGCGGCACCTGTTCACCTTCGCACACGAACTGGATGAGTTGCCGTCGATTGCCGCGCTAGCCACAAAACCGTCTGGTCCGCTCGATCCGACGCGGCCGGTCAGGCCGTTCGAGATGACCGGAATCGTCACCTCCAGCGGAACCACCGGTCAGCCGAAATGCATCGAATATTCCTGCTGGCCACGGCTTGCGAGCGGCCGCGTCTATATCGATCGGTTGAAAATCGTTCCGCAGGATGTGATCTTGACCTGCATCCCGTTCTATACCGGCGGCGGCGACATGCAGTTTCACGCGGCCCCGCAGGCCTGCGCGCGCTATGTGGTCCAGTCGCATTTCTCTCCGGAAACGGCCTGCGCGTTGATCGAACGAAAGCGCGTCACCGGCGCGGTTATGGTGCCGACCATGATCTCGCGAATCGTGTCGATGCCCAATGTTCGCGACTTCGACCTGTCGAGCCTGCGCTGGGTGGTGAGCGGCGGCAGCATGCTGCCCTACGATATCGGCGCGCGTTTCGAGGATCTCACCGGCGCACGCATCATCCAGGGCTACGGCCTGATGGATTGCGGCGCGCTATCGAGCCACGGCATCGATGATTCCCGCGAACTGCGTCTGACCTCGAGTGGCTGGGTCATGCCCGGCGCGCGTTACCGCGTGCTGGATGAGTCCGGGAAAGATCTCCCTGCGGGCGAGGCCGGCGAACTGTGTGTGTCCGGTCCCCATACCAATGGCGGATATATCGGGGCCGCGGAGGAGATGGAGCGGTCCTGGTCCGAGGGCTTCTTTCGCACAGGTGACCTCGGCTACGTGACCGCCGACGGGCTGTTGGTTCTGCAAGGCCGATCAAAGGACATCATCATCCGCGGCGGCCAGAACATTTCCGCACACGAGGTGGAGGCGGTGCTGTGCCGGCACCCCGCCGTCGGGCAGGCCGCGCTGGTCCGAATGGCCGATCCCGATCTTGGCGAGCGGGCCTGCGCATTCATCGTGCCGCGGGCGAAAGCGCATCTCGATTTCGCGGACATGGTCGCGTTCATGAAGTCATGCGACCTTGCTCATTACAAAATCCCGGAACGGCTGGAGATCGTCGATCGGTTTCCCATGACGCCGGCCGGCAACAAGATCGACAAGCGCGCGCTCGAAGCAACGCTTCAGGCGAGGATGGAACAGCGGGCGGCCGCGGAAATAAATCAGGAGAAATCGAGCAATGCTGACGCCCAACCTGTTTGAGCCGATCACCATTGGTGGCCTGAAGGTCAAGAACCGTCTCAACATGCCGCCGATGCATGTCAATCTTGGCAATCATGAAGAGGGCATCACCGATTCAGCAATCGATTTCTATGTGGCGCGCGCCAAGGGCGGCTACGGGCTGATCGGCGTCGGCATCATCGATGCTTATTTCGTCGACGGTGCGGGCAGCCCGCTCGAATTCTTTCTCCAGAACGACCGGCACATTGCCAACTACGCGCGCTGCGTGGAAGGAATCAGAAGCTATGGCGCGGTCCCCTACGCTCAGGTCGGTGTGCGGCGGCTGTTTCCGGTGAAGACGCTGCACCGCGAGGACCGGCCAAAGCTGCGCAGCATGCCGGCGGAGCAAATCGAGGAGATGATCCAGGCGGTGATCGATTGCGCCGTCAGGGCGGCGAAAGCGGGTTTCCCTGCGGTCGACATCCTCGGTGTCGGCGGTAGCGCACACAGTATCTTCCTGTCGCAGGTTTTCAACGATCGTACGGACGAATGGGGCGGCACGCCGGAAAAGCGCCTGCGCTTTGCAACCGAAACGGTGCGTGGCATCAAGAAAGCGCTGGGCGAGGATTACCCGGTCTTTTACCGGCTACACGGCAGCGAATTCCTGAAGGGTGGTTACGGTGTGGACCAGGCGGCCCGCAACGCCGCCGCGCTCGAAGCGGCGGGCGTGTGCTTCTTCAACGTGACGGGAGGAGGACACGCGACATCGGTGCCGCAGCTTACGCCCAACGTGCCGCAAGCCGCCTATTCGTTTCTCGCTTCGGAAATCAAGAAAGCGGTGAACGTGCCGGTGGCTGCGTCCAACCGGAACAACCGGCCGCTGGAAGCCGAGGCAATCCTGCGCAGAGGCTGGGCCGACATGATCAGCCTGGGACGTCAGTCGCTCGCGGATGCCGAGTGGCCGAACAAGGTGGCGCGCGGCGATTTTGCCGATCTGCGCATGTGCGTCGCCTGCAACGAGTGCCTCGACATCACCGTGGTCTACGACCAGCCGGTGCATTGTCTTGTCAATCCGCGTCAGGGGGAGGCGTCTGAAATCGAGAGCCTGCCGCGGGCCGAGAAGAAAAAGAAGGTCGTCGTGATCGGCGGCGGTGTGACCGGACTTCAGGCGGCGCTGACCTGTGCCGAGCGTGGCCACGACACGGTACTCTTTGAGAAGAAATCGTATCTCGGAGGCATGTGGCACCACGCCTCCTATCCGCATGGTCGCGAGGAATTGTTCCGCTTTCTGGAGTGGCTGGTTCACAGCACGCGGGGCGCCGGCGTCAAAATCAGGCTCGGCGAGGAAGCGACCGACGAGACGCTGAAGGAAGAACAGCCCGATGTGATCATCGTGTCCGCGGGAAGCGAGCCTGTGCTGCCCGACATTCCCGGGATCGATCGTCCGAACGTCATCCCGGCGATCCGGGCGCTCGAAGGCGGCGTGGAACTCGGCGACAGGGTGGTGATCGTAGGCGGCGGCGGAATTGGCGCGGAGATCGCGCCCTATCTCGCAAAGCGATGGACGCTCCGGGCCGAGGTTGTGGAGTTTCTCGAGGATTACAAGGCGCTCGGGCAGTCAAACTCGCTGGCAGCCAAGCGCGGGCACGACGTCACACTGATTACGCGCCAGGATCGGCTCGGCGGTTCGATCGGACGCTCGACACGGTGGGTCGTAGCCAAGGAACTGCAGCATGCCGGCGTGAGAACGCTCTATGGCACGACCACAAAATCGATCACTGAAAGGGGCGTGGTTGTGTCGCGCGACGGCCAGGAGGAGTTGATCGAAGCCGATACCGTGCTGTTCGCATCCGGGCTCAAGCCCAACCTGTCATTGTATGAGAGCCTGAAAGGCAAGGCGCTGGCCCCGGAAATCTACTCTGTCGGTGATCCGGAACTCGCCAATCATGCGATTCACACCGTCAAAGAGGCGTTCAAGCTGGCCCTTCGGATCTAACGTCCGCCGTAAGACGCTCCACCCGCCAGTCCTGCGCGCGAAAAATCTCGCGACGCAGGATCCTGCCGTTCGCCGCTTGACGCACTGGTCGATCCAGCCCGTTCCTGTGCGGCCGACTGACTCCCACCGGGCGGTCCGGGATAGGTGATCGCGGCCAGCAGCAGGAACACCAGACCCGTGCAGATACCGAGGACCATCGCGTCATATTTGTGAGACATCGGCCGGGCTCTTTCCGAACAGCTTCGTGGCCGGGCTCGGCCTCGCTGGCGGGTTAAAGGTGAAAGGGGCGGCGACGTTCCGTAACGCGCGGCAGAAATCTCGATTGTCCCAAATGCCTGAAGTTCCGCGCGCGCAAAATAATTTGCGGCCCCCTGGCACATTCCATTGAACCCGCAGTTAGCTTGCAGATGTCGTGGAGACTGCGATGGGCAGGCAGCGATCCGGTGCGTTAAGCCGGCGGAACGTACTCAAGCTCGTGAGCGGGGCGACAGGAGCCGCCATGGTCGCGGGCGGTCCCGTGCAGACCGCGAGCGCTTACGATCCCGGACCGGAAGAGACAGCCTCCCGCTATCGTGAAACCGAGCATGTGAAGGCCTTCTATCGCACCAACCGCTACGAGGGCCTCAAGAAGGACCGCAGCAATGCTGATCAAGCGCGGTGACTGCGGGCAGCGCCTCCGACGCAAGGCCATGGATGCAAGTCATCCGGAAGGCCTGAGTCGCCGCAAGTTCCTCCAACGCGCGGGAGTCGGAGCAGGCCTCGTTTCGGTGGCGGGCGCGATCCAGCTTGGGGCGATGCGTCCGGCCGCGGCCGCCACCATTCCGGGTCCCCGCACGGATGTGCCGACCACGATCCGGAAGAACGTCTGCACGCACTGTTCGGTTGGGTGCACCGTTATTGCAGAAGTGCAGAACGGCGTCTGGACCGGGCAGGAGCCGGCCTGGTCGAGCCCGATCAATCGCGGCACGCATTGCGCCAAGGGCGCCGCGATACGCGAACTGGTACACAGCGACCGGCGTCTGAGATACCCGGTGAAGCTCGTGGATGGCGTCTGGACCCGCCTTTCCTGGGAGACCGCCATCGAGGAGATCGGCGCCAAGATGCTCGAAGTGCGGGACAAGGGCGGCGCAGACTCGGTGTATATGATTGGCTCCGCGAAACAGACCAACGAGGCGGCGTATCTGTTTCGCAAATTCGGCGCCTTCTGGGGCACCAATTCGATCGATCATCAGGCCCGCATCTGCCATTCGACCACAGTCGCGGGGGTTGCGAATACCTGGGGCTATGGCGCGCAGACCAACTCCTACAATGATCTGCGCAATGCCAAGACCATGATCGTGATGGGCGGAAACCCGGCGGAGGCGCACCCCATTGCTGTCCAGCATGTGCTGGCCGGCAAGGAAATCAACCGCGCCAACCTCATTGTCATTGACCCCCGCTTCACCCGTACTGCGGCGCATGCGACCGAATATGTCCGGATCAGGCCCGGCACCGACATCCCGGTGCTCTGGGGCATGCTGTGGCACATCTTCGAGAACGGCTGGGAAGACAAGGACTTCATTCGCCGGCGGGTGCACGGGATGGACGACGTGCGCAAGGAGGTCGCGAAATGGACCCCTCAGGAAGTTGAGCGCGTGTCCGGCGTGCCCGGCGGCCAGCTGCGGCGAGTCGCCGAGACTTTCGTAAAGGAAAAGCCTGCGACGCTGATCTGGTGCATGGGACAGACGCAGCATACGGTCGGTACCGCGAATGTCCGCGCCTCCTGCATCCTGCTGCTGGCAACCGGTAATGTCGGCGGGCCGGGTCTCGGGGCGAACATCTTTCGCGGACATACCAATGTCCAGGGCGCGACCGATCTCGGCCTCGATATCTCGACCCTGCCGCTCTATTACGGTCTGACCGAAGGCGCCTGGAAGCACTGGGCCCGGGTCTGGGAAGTCCCGTACGAATACCTCGTTTCGCGCTTCGACTCGGTGCCGGCGAAAGCCGGGCGGCCCGCACGGACCCCCGAACAGAATATGCAGACGGCCGGCATCACGTCGACCCGCTGGTTCGATGGCATCAATCTGCCGGAGCAGGAGGTCGATCAGCGCTCGCCGATCCGGGCGTTGGTGGTGTTCGGCCACGGTGGCAACACCATCACGCGCATGCCGGAGGCGGTCAAGGCGCTCTCCAAGATCGATCTTCTCGTCGTCGCGGATCCATATCCCACGACGTTCGCCGCACTCAACGCGCGTCAGAACAACACATACCTGCTGCCGATCGCGACCTCCGTAGAGATTAGCGGCTCGCGAACTGCGTCGAACCGGTCGCTTCAATGGGGCGAACCGATCGTTGAGCCTGTCTTCGAATCCAAGAGCGATTACGAGGCGATCTATCTGCTCTCCAAGCGGCTCGGTTTCGCCGATGAGATGTTCAAGAACATCGCCGTGGACAACAACGAGCCGCTCGCGGAGGACATCCTGCGCGAGATCAACCGTGGCGGATGGTCGACCGGCTATTGCGGGCAGTCGCCGGAGCGGTTGAAGGCGCATATGGCGAAGCAGCATGTCTTCGATATCGTAACCTTGCGGGCTTCGCCGGACGACCCGGACGTGGGTGGTGATTATTACGGCTTGCCATGGCCATGCTGGGGATCGCCGGCGATCCGGCATCCCGGTTCCGCGATCCTCTACAACACGGATCTGCATGTGAAGGATGGTGGAGGCACATTCCGCGCCCGCTTCGGCACCGAGCGAAACGGAGAGACCTTGCTGGCCGAGGATTCCTATACGCGCGGGTCGGACATGGTGGACGGCTATCCGGAATTCACCATGGCGGTCCTGAACAAGCTCGGCTGGGACAAGGACCTCACGCCGCAGGAGATGGAGGTCATCAAGCGGATCGGAGGCGACAACGTCGGCGCCGTCTCGTGGTCGACGGACCTATCCGGCGGGATCCAGCGCGTTTGTCTGGATCATGGTGTCTGCCACTACGGCAATGGCAAGGCACGGGCGAATGCCTGGAACCTGCCAGATCCGATTCCGGTGCATCGCGAACCGATCTATACGCCGCGGCCTGATCTGGTGAGTCAGTATCCGACGCGGCCGGATGCACGCGAGTTCCGACTGCCCAATATTGGCCTGACCGTCCAGAAGTCTGCGATCGACCGAGGGGTTGCGCGAGACTTCCCCATCATTCTGACGACCGGCCGCCTGGTCGAGTATGAGGGCGGCGGCGAGGAGACGCGATCGAACCGCTGGCTGGCCGAGCTTCAACAGCAGATGTTCGTCGAGATCAACACGCAGGACGCGCAAGAGCGCGGGATACGCGACGGGCAATGGGTTTGGGTGCACGGGGCGGAGAATTCGGCGAGGGTTCACGTCACGGCGCTTGTGACCGATCGTGTCGGACGCGGCGTGGCGTTCATGCCGTTCCACTTCTCGGGCTGGTACCAGGGGGAAGATATGCGCCGCTTCTACCCGCCGGGCACCGATCCCATCGTTCTCGGGGAAAGCGCGAACATCATTACCACCTACGGCTTCGACCCGGTGACCGGAATGCAGGAAACAAAATGCACGCTCTGCCAGATCAGAGCGGCCTAGACATGAGAGCTGAGCATGGCGCGCGTGAAATTTCTCTGTGACGCGGATCGCTGCATCGAGTGCAATGCCTGCGTGACCGCCTGCAAGAACGAGCACGATGTGCCCTGGGGCATAAACCGACGGCGGGTCATTACCCTGCGGGACGGCCGTCCGGGAGAGCGCTCGGTGTCGATGGCCTGCATGCATTGCACCGAAGCGCCCTGCGCCGCGGTTTGCCCGGTCGACTGCTTCTACACCACGGCGGATGCCATCGTCCTGCATTCCAAGGAGCTCTGCATCGGCTGTGGCTATTGCTTTTACGCCTGCCCCTTCGGCGCACCGCAATATCCGCGGCTTGGCAACTTCGGTTCGCGCGGCAAGATGGATAAGTGCACTTATTGCGCAGGCGGGCCGTTGCCGGCGTCGACCGAAGCCGAATATCGCAACTACGGCCGCAATCGCATTGCCGAGGGCAAGCTGCCGCTCTGCGCCGAAATGTGCTCGACCAAATCCTTGCTGGCCGGTGACGGGGAGGTCATCGCGCAAATCTACAAGGAGCGCGTTTTGCAGCGCGGCTACGGCTCTGGCGCTTGGGGCTGGCAAACCGCCTATCGCGAGACGATCGTGACATAGGAGGGCCTGACATGAGCGCGCCGATCCGGATGGCCACTGTCCTGCTCATTTGCCTGACCACGATATTCGCCGTCGGACCCGTGGGCGCGCAGCACGGCCGGGATACCCCACCGGCCGGTGTGGGCGCGCAGCCGTCCGGCGCCGATCCCACGGCCGAGAGCGTCACAGAAAGCGAGCTTCTCAACGAAATCGGCAAGCTGCAGGGCCGGGTCACGATCCCTGACGGCAAGGCCGCGATACTGGTGCAGCCACAGGGCCGGACCTACCAGAGCTTTCATGAGCGCTGGCTGCCCTGGATCGGTGCCGTCGTAATTCTCGGAATGGCGATCGCACTTGCCGTGTTCTATCTGATCAATGGCAGGATCCCGTTTGGGGCGCGCCCCTCGGGCCGCACCATTGTCCGTTTCAACCGCCTGGAGCGATTCAATCACTGGATGACGGCGGCCTCGTTCATCGTGCTCGCCATCACCGGCCTGAACTATGTGTTCGGCAAGCGATTGCTCTTTCCGCTGATCGGTCCCGACGCTTTCGCGACCTGGTCGCAATGGGCGAAATTCGCCCACAATGCGTTTGCCTTCCCATTCATGCTGGGTATCGTCATCATGGCGATCGTCTGGCTGCGCGACAACTTGCCGGATCGATACGACTGGCCGTGGCTGCGCAGTTTTGGCGGCTTTGTTTCGGGGGAGCATCCTCCGGCCGGCCGGTTCAATGCCGGACAGAAGCTGATCTTCTGGTCGGTCGTGCTCGGTGGGCTCGCATTGTCGGCGAGCGGCCTCGTCATGCTGTTTCCCTTTGCGCTGGTCGACATCAACGGCATGCAGGTTGCCCAGTACGTGCATGCCTTCTCGGCGGTGGCGCTGATCGCGATCATTCTCGCGCATATCTATATCGGGACGATCGGCATGGTCGGCGCGTTCGAGGCCATGGAGTCGGGCCGGGTCGATATCGAATGGGCAAGAACACATCACAGCGCCTGGATTCCACCCGATGACCCGGATCTGCCCGAGCGAACTGGCGCGCGGGTCCCTGCGGAGTGAAGCCATGCGCATGATCCTGTCCGGCATCGCCATAGCGTGTCTGATCTCCGTCGGGGTTGGCGCGGTTCTCTATTCGATGTCGCGGCCACCGGTTTATGAAGCCATGCCCATGCCCGGCGTCCGCCTGGACGATCCCGGTCACAATCTGGTCGGTCCGCGTTGGACCGGACGCTTCGACAGGAGCTGATGATCATGCTTCGTGCGATGCAGTGCTGTTGCGCGGCGATTCTGCTGGCTGCTGCGCCAAGCGTCGTGCAGGCGCAACAAAGCGCGCCTGGCACAACCAAGCCGGCGCCGAAAGAGCTCATTGTTGCTCCGGATGCCGCTCAAAACGTACCCAACATGCCGACGCAGTCCCGGAATAGTCCCGCCGAGATATGCGGTGAACTTGATCAGTTCCTAAAGTCTGAAGCTGCAAAGGCGAAGCCGGCGCAGTCGCAGTCCGCGGAACAGAAGTCCGGGGAGACGCAGGCAGGTGACGGCGGCAACGCTGCGGAAGGGCCCAGAGAATCCAGAGCCCCAAGCGTGGACAAGTCGCAGAAGGAATCCGGCATCACAAATCCGGTGCCGAATGCCGATGCCAGGAATGACGGCGTTTCGCCGGAGGACCACGCAAAGGCAGCGCAGATTGCTGCCGGCGGCGACCCGAGGCAATGTCAGGCCACTGTCCGCGAAATGCGCCGGGCTGGCGTTGCAATGCCTGCCGCGTTGCTCGCGCTGGGCGCGCTGAAAAGCGAACTGGTGCGGTAGGCAACATCGTTTGTTGCCGTCAACGACCGCTTGTCACCTCGGAGTTACATCGGCCTATCGCTGGCCGACCGGGCGGAAAACCTCGCCGTATTGCACTAACCGAAGACAAGTCTCTAGCCGGCCCCTCCCGTCCGGTAGCGGTTTGCGCGTTCCAGCATGCGATGGAGCCCGCTTGTCATTTCCGGCACCTGCTCCGGACGAACATGGCGATATGCGTCCTGCTTGGCGAGGTTGAGCGCATCGATATGACAGTCGATCACCTGGACTTCATAGGGCGCACCGTCCCTGACGGTATCGATGACCCGGCAGAGATTATCGGCGACGAACGTGACCAGCGCGAGGCCCATGGTGGTCCCGGTGTCACGCAACTGGCGGCTTCGTGAATAGATCTCATCGAGTTGCGCGCTGTCCGCCTTGCCGTCTCCGACCTGGCGCAACGCCTGTGTGAGATGCTGCAACTCGCGGTCGACCCAGTCCACGAAGTCGGTCTTGAAGCTTTCGATCTGGCTCTCCGCCTGCTGGATCGCGACCTCGCGCGGCAGGCCGCCGGGCCGCTGCGCCATCTCCTGGAAGCGTGTCTTGACGGAGAAGATGCGCACATGGGGGGGCGTTTTCTCGGTCATTCGCTCTGTCCTGCGCGCGCAGCCTGAAACAGGCTGTCAATGTCGTCCTGTCCGAGATTGGGTTCAGTCGCTGCCGCGACCTCCACGGTTTTGTCGCTGGCGCGACGTCCGACGCCGGTTGGATAACCCTCGATCTTGAAGCGGCGGTCCGGACCGAAATAGGTCGGGCAGTCGATGAACTGTCGCCGGTCGAACGCAATCCACACCATGCGGTCGTAAAGCGTCGTCGGTGACATCGGCTTCGCCACCACCATGCTCGCGCCGGCGTCGCGCGCCTCCTTCACCGTCGATTGCTGCGCGTCGCTGGTCATGATCAGGATTGGAAGCGTGCGGTTCTCGTTGTCGCAATTGCGGCGGATCGCCTGCGTGACCGCAAGCCCGTCCTGCGGCGGCAGCTTGGCGTCGAGAATCAGAATGTCGACCTTCTGCTGCATCAGTGCGGATAATACATCCGCAGCATCCGCCGCCTCCAGGATGCGGTTGGCGCCGAACCCGCGCAGCATGCCATACACCACCCGGCGCATGTAGTTTCCGGGATCAGCGATCAGGATTGTGAGGTCGCGGAGATTGACCGAAAGGTTTTTCAGCGATCTGGGCTTTTGGTCGGCAGCTTGCACGATAGTCACCCGAACGGCCGGCGCGGCTTCGCCGAATGGTCGCCGCACGCGACTTCAACGTCCAGGTCATTAATGGCCCGTTGAGGATAACGCATAGTTAACGGGGCGCGGGGCGATCCAGGTGCCGGGCACCGGCCTGCCGTCGGCATCGCAGGCGATGGTCCGCCCGCGCCGGCAACGCCCCGCAACATCCGACCAAACTCGGTCGAAGGAGAACGAGCGCGAACCTCGCGCGGCGTGAACCCGCGGGCCGTTTCGGCCGACCAAAATGTCGAGTACGGGAACAGCAACTCGGATTTCGGGTTAACGGTGCATGAGCAACGTCATCTCAATTGCCGCAGTACGCGCCGAACGGCTGAAGCAAGCGCTGGTTACGCACGCCCGCAACGGAGAAGCCGTGCGGGTCGAAACCCGGACGGATGTCATTTCGGCCGAAAAGATCACCTGCCGCGGGCGCTTCGCTGAAATCCTGAACGCGTTCGGCGACTATTTCGTCGTCGATTACCTGGACATCCGCTCGGTGCGGCCGATTGCGGTCGCCCAGCACAGTGTCGTCAACGCCCGCGGCGAATTTGCTCCGTTCAACGACCCGGTGACCGGGTCGTGCCCCGGAGCGATTCTGCCCTTCGCGCCGCTTGAGCGCCGCAGCTAGGCCAAGCTTGCGCCTCGCTGTTGAAACCGCGGGCAGCGTCGCCATTGCATGGTTCTGCTCGCAGATGCTGCGATCCGCGCGCCGTTCGGGGTGCAGGCGCAAGGCAACGGCGTTCGGACGACACGCCTGCAGTGGCAATCAAATGACCGCTATCGGCTTAATAGTTCTCCATATTTTGCCCGCCTTCGGGTAGAATCATCGCTGCACGAAGCCGGGGGCGGCATTCGGGTACGCGGCGGTTCATGAACATCATACTCGTCAAGGTCCTGGCGACCGCACTTGCTTTCAGCCAGGCCACGACCCGGCCTGAGGCCATCAAGGCCGAATTCAACCCGGCTACGGACACTGCGGAGGTGGCGCAACTGCTGGAGGCGGGCTGCCTCCATATGCGGAAATCCTTCGATATCGAGGCGATCAATCTGGACGACCTGATCGCGACCGCCATGGACGATAAGGCGGCGATCGGCGACGAGATCAAGGTTCTCAAGGGCCTGTCCTTTTCGGATCTGCATACGGTCTATCGGCAGTTCTGTAAGGGCGAAGCGGTTGAGAATTCTCCGGTCGACCTCACGCAGGTGATCGCGTTCTACAACGAGGCGCTGAAAGATCTTCCGGATGTCGGGCGGCTGAAGGGCATGAAGCTGCCCGGCATGAGCCTGATCCTGGACAGCAAGGGTGCGCCTTTCGCGGAAGTCTTCACGCCGGAAAACCGCCGCGTCTGGGTTTCGATTTCCGATATCCCGGAGTCGGTACGCAACGCATTCATCGCCGCCGAGGACAAGCGCTTCCTTCAGCATCGCGGCGTTGACGAACGCGGACTCGTCCGCGCCTTTGTCGGAAACCTGGCACAGCCCGGTCGGCCGCAGGGCGGCTCGACCATCACCCAGCAGCTCGCAAAAACGGTGCTGGTCGGCAACGACATCACCTACGAACGCAAACTGCGCGAGATCATTGTCGCATCGCAGATCGAACGCAGCCTCAGCAAGGATGAGATCCTCGAGCTTTACCTGAATTCGATCTATCTCGGCCGAGGAGCCTGGGGCGTAGAAATGGCGGCCCGCGGCTATTTCGGCAAGTCCGTTGCGGCGCTGTCGCCCGTCGAAGCTGCATTTATCGCCGGGCTTGCCAAGGGGCCGAGCTATTTCAGTCCGGACCGGAATGCCAATCGCGCGCGCGAGCGGCTCGCCTATGTGCTCAGCCGCATGCGAGACGACGGCATGATTGCGTCAGCGGACACAAAGGTGCAGCTGCCGCCGATCGTTCCTTATGAGCGGCTTCGGCCGGATACCGGCTTTCATTTTATCGATCATGTGTCGCGCGAGGCGCGCGCGATCCCGGGCGTGGGGGCCCTTGATGCGTCCTCGTTCGTCGTGCGCTCCACCATCAATCCCGAACTTCAGCGCGCCACGGAATCGGTGTTGCAGGAGGCCCTCGCCCGTTACGAACTGAATACCGGCCGCTACAAGTTCGAAGGTCCGGAGGCGAACATCTCCGACGCGCTCAAGGTGGCGGCTGACGCCCGCAGCGGCGACGAACCGGCCTGGCTCACGGCGCTCAAGTCGGTTCGCCTGCCGCTTTACGACGTGCATTGGCAGGTCGCGGTCGTGCTGGAGAACGGACGCGGCAAGCGGGGCGAGGTCACCACCGTCGGCCTGACAGACGGCCGTATTCTGCCGCTCAACCCCTGGAGCGCCGCGATCCGGCGGCGCCTGCAGGTCAATGACGTGATTTACGTGCGAATCCGCGAGGCTGCCGGCAAGCGGGCCGCACAGGCCGAGCTGCGGGTGCGGCCCACCGTTCAGGGCGCCGCGCTGGTGATGGAAAACCGGACCGGACGCATCCTTGCGATGGCCGGTGGCTTTTCCTATCCGGTCAGCCAGCTCAATCGTGCGGTGCAGAGCGTGCGCCAGCCGGGCTCGACGCTGAAGCCCGTCACCTATCTCGCCGCATTGCGCAACGGATTGCAGCCGAACACGCTGGTCATGGATTCGCCGATCGTGCTTCCGCCGATCGGAGGCAGCGCTCAGGCGCGCCCGAAGGATTACTGGGCCCCGCGGGGTGGGTCGGGCGGTGCCGTCACGCTGCGGCGTGCCCTCGAGGATTCCCGAAACCTGGCGACCGCGCAACTGATGGCCAACGGAGTCGAAAGCACCGCCGAGCAGGGCCTCGACCGGATTTGCGAACTCGCCCTCGAGGCGCAGCTCTACAAGGAGTGCAGCCGCTTCTATCCGTTCATCCTTGGTGCGCAACCGCTGCGCATGATCGATCTGGCCGCTTTCTATGCCGCGATTGCAAACGAAGGCGCGCGCCCGGTCCCGCATGTGATCGATGCCGTCGAGCGGGGAGGCCGGCAGATATTCAAGGCCGACAACAATGCGGCAAGCTGGATCGGTTCGGTCGACCGGGCCGCGTTCTTTCAACTCAAGTCTATGCTGCAAGGGGTGCTGGCGCGCGGCACTGCGCGCTCGGTGAAACATCTTGCAACCTATGCCGCGGGCAAGACAGGAACCACCGACAGAGAGCTGGACGCCTGGTTCGCCGGCTTTACCAACGATGTCACCGTCGTCTTGTGGGTCGGCTACGACAATGCCGAGGGGCGCCGCACGCTCGGCGGCGGTCAGACCGGTGCGCGGGTCGCCCTGCCGATGTTCGAGCCGATCCTGGAGGCCGTCTGGCGAACGCATGCGCCCAAGGTGGCGCTGAGCGGTCCATCAAAAGAGGCCGCGCGCCAGCTCGTGGCGGTCCGGATCGATCCCTATACGGGCGAGATGGACCAGTATGGCGGCCAACGCAGCGGCGGCAGCGTCGAGTATCTGCGGCGTGACGCGGTCGGCGGCATCGCCGATACCCGGTACAAGATCGTCTCGCGCGGCGAGGAGTATTACTACGATCGGGGTCGCGCCGGATACGAAGAGGACGGCAGCCGGGTACAAAGCTGGCCGTATGACAGGGGCTATGGCTTCCGCGATTTCTTCCAGCAACTCCCGGGTTACAATCCCGGCTACTATTACGGCCAGCGGGTGCAGCCACGCTCGCCTGACTATCCCGATGACGACTATTACAGGCGCGCCCCGCGACGCGTCGATCCGGACTACTTCTTTGGGCGCAGGCCGTACTGAGCTGCATCGATGAGACTGCAAACAGCCCTTGTTCTGGCCTTCACCGCTCTGAGCGTCCCTGGCGCGGCATACGCGCAGGGGTTCAAAATCGAAGCGGCGGAATCACTCGCCTCCGTGCCGGTCGAACAACTGGGTAAGGGCAAGATCGTGTTTGTGGAGCATCGCTCCGACAAGGCGACGGACGCGGCGAACGAACTCATCCCGTTCGACGAATGGACCCGCAAATGGCCGCTCCACCATCGCTTTCTCTCTCTGTTTCCCGGCTTCAAGGAGCCTGCAGGCGTCAGGCTGTCCATGTATGTCGCGGAAGCCCGTTTTCGTCTCTCCAGGCCGGCCGCGACACTCGATCTGTCTCGCTATGTGAGCATCGGCTTTCTCGAAAAGCTCGATCCGGCGATCAAGCATCAGCCGATAGCGGCGGCCGACGCCGTGCCGAACAAGGAGACCTCCGCGCATAATCGCGCGCCGCTGCGCACGTGGTGCCAGGACGCGGCCGGGTGCTTCCAGTCGCGCTACAGGTTTGAAGGAAAGATTCCGTCCGGCATCATGCTTGTGAACAAGCTGCGCGACGAGACCAAGAAGCCGATTCCTGACTTCATCGAGTTTCAAAGCGAAATCAGGTTGCGTTCGTCGAACGACCTGCAATTCGCGAATTTCGCCGAACTCACCGGAATCGAAGCGACCGTTACCGGCGTGTTCGAGCAGAGCATATTCTGGGTCAACCAGGTCATTCACTCGGGCAAGATCCTGGCCGTGATCCAGGAGCATCCGGATGATCGGAATGCGGCGATTGCGACCGTCTATCTCGCGCTGGCGATCCGCAGCGATATCCTGACCAAGCAGCGCGATTTTCTGAGCGCGCCGATCCTGCGCAACCTCGTTCCGGCGCAACTGCTGATGGGACGCAGCTCGTTCAACAGCGGCGAATCCATCAGCGCCGGCCTGCCGCAATTCGCCCGCGGCCGAATCAAGGCGATCGCCGAAATCATCGAACAGGAGCGATGACAGGCGGACCGCCGCCGGCTTATCGCGCGCGAGGTATTTGCTGTCAGGGCGCCTGATCCTCCGCACCGGGGCTCTTGAGCGCCGCACGCGCGACCTCGACGTCCTGAGAAGCACTGCGCCACGCGCCCCGCCGTCCAGGCCTTCCAGAGCTATATGCGCGAAGCCTTTTCAACGCGCGGCATCTTCGCGCCAGGATCAATAACCCCGCCGGGGGTCGACCTGGTGAAGGGGCAGAAGGCCTGAACGCACGCGGCGGATACTTTCGGCGACCTCCCGTGCGGCGGCTTCCGGCACGGTGATGCTGGCGAGGTGCG
Organism: Hyphomicrobiales bacterium; assembly: GCA_044506365.1. Taxonomy (GTDB): domain Bacteria; phylum Pseudomonadota; class Alphaproteobacteria; order Rhizobiales; family Xanthobacteraceae; genus Pseudorhodoplanes. Next base: position 13,241 of record JBIQKQ010000018.1, on the reverse strand, counting down.
GTGTGATCAGCACATTGTCCATGCGCCAGAAGACGTGATCGTTCGGCAGTGGCTCGACCACGAACACGTCGAGCGTCGCCTCGGCCACGGCACCCGATTGCAGCGCCGCGATCAGGGCGGGCTCGTCGACCACGGCGCCGCGCGAGGCATTGATCAGCTTGGCGCCGGTCGGGAGCAGGGACAATCGGCGTGCATCGAGGAGACCGCGTGTCTCCGGCGTCAGCGGCAGCAGGATCACCGCAATCTCGATGTCCTGCAGAAACGCGTCGAGGGTTTCGATGCCAGCATAGCACGACACGCCCGGAATGTTTTTCCGACTGCGGCTCCAGCCGCGCACGTCGAAGCCGGTTCTGGCAAGTGCCTCCGCCGCCGGAGCGCCGAGTTCGCCAAGCCCGAGCACGCCGACACGGATGTCCGACAAGGCGCGGGGATGCACATATTTCCATTCGCCGCGACGCTGTGCCCGCTCGAAAATGTGGATGTCGCGCGCATATCGAATGACCGAGAACAGGACGTAAGAGCTCATCAGCGACACCATGCCGGTATCGGAGAGCCGCGAAATCGGCACGTCCGGCAGGTCGTCGCGGCCGACCAGCGCATCGACGCCGGCGCCAAGGTTGGTCACGAGCTTCAGGTTGGGGAAGCGGCGGAAGAAGCCGGACGGCGGCTTCCAGGCGAGCGCGTAATGCACGCTGGCCGGATCCACAGCATCGGGGTCGGTATGGAAGTCCAGGTCCGGAAGTTCGGCGGTGAGCGTCGTCTTCCATGCGCCCGGATCGTCGAATTCGCTGTAGAAGATCAGGGCGTCGCGGCTCATTTTGCGCGCGCCTTTTCAAGCAGCCGGACAAGCACGGTGATCGCCATTTCATAGCCGAGCGGACCGAGGCCCGCCACGATTCCGGTCGCCGCTTTCGAGATGACGGAGTGATGCCGAAACGGCTCGCGCTTGTAGATGTTGCTCATGTGGACTTCGATGATTGGCTTGTCATAGGCCAGCAGCGCATCCAGAATCGCGATAGATGTGTCGGCCAGCCCGGCTCCGTTGATGAGGAGGCCATCGGTCGTATGCCGGGCCGCCTGGATCCAGTCGATCAACTCGCCTTCATGATTGGACTGGCGGACGTCGAGCGCGGCTCCAAGGCTTTCGGCATGTGCTCGGCAGCGCGCCCCGATCTGTGGATAGCTTTCGGTGCCGTAGGCGCCCTTCGTATCCAGTCCGTAAAGATGGGCGTTGGGGCCGTTGAGAAACAGAATTCGGGATTGTGTCACAGCCTGCGATCCTGCCGTCCTCGTCGGCCACTCAAATCACAGCGCTGGGCATTTATCAAAGGGCCCGGGATTGGCGGAAGGCCTGCGAAGGGCTCTTGCCTGATCTAGCGCAGCAGCAGCCAGACTCCCGCGAGCGACAGCGACGGAATGTATGTGATCAGCGCCAGAGCGATCAGATAAAGCGCCGCAAACGGCAGAATGCCGCGGTAAATCGTCTTTAGGTCGATGCCGAGCACGACCTGGGCGACGAAGATGTTGATGCCGAATGGCGGCGTGAACAGGCCGATCGCCAGATTGACCATCATGACGACCCCGAAATGCACCGTATCGATCCCGAGTGCTTTCACAACGGGGATCAAGAGGGGAGTAAGAAGCAGAATTGCCGACAGCGGATCGAGGAAGCAGCCAACCAGCAACAGCATTATGTTGACCGCCAGCAGGAAGGTCCACGGGCCGACGCCGAATGCCTCGAGATAGTTCACGAGCGCCGCGGGCACCTGATTGACAGTGAGCAGCCAGGAGAACACCCCGGCGCAGGCAACGATGATCAGAATCTGCGCGGTGAAGCGCGTGGTGGCCGCGGACGCCTCCAGAATGTCGCGCCACGACAGCTCGCGAAAAATGAAGCGGGTGACGAAGATGGCGTAGACGCAAGCGACCGCCGCCGCTTCGGTCGGCGAAAAGACGCCACCGTAAATGCCGCCGAGGATGATCACCGGCGCGCCGAGCGCCCAAAGGCTGCGGGTCGTTGTATGGAGGAAACGGTTCCAATCGAACGGCTCACCCGACCCGAAGTTCCCGCGTCTGGCGCGCCACATCACGTATACGGAAAGCAGCCCCGCGATCAGGAGACCGGGAAGAATGCCGGCGGCGTACAGGCGCGGCACGGATTCCTGCGCCGCTGCCCCGTAGACGATCATTGGGATGCTGGGCGGGATGATGATGTCGATCGCCCCCACGGCGGTGATCAGGCCGGCCGAGAACGGCTTCGGATAGCCGGCATTCGTCATCGACGGGTACATGACCTTGCCGATGGTTGCGACCGCGGCGGCGCTGACACCCGAGATCGCGCCGAAAATCGTGGCGGTCCCGACGGTGGTAATGCCGAGGCTGCCGCGAAGCCTCCCGACCCCGCTCTGCACGAAATCGACCAGCCGCTGGGCGACGCTGCCGCGCCCCATTAATTCGCCGGCATAGATGAAGTAGGGGATCGCCAGCAGGGCATAGGCATTCACCGAACCGAACAGGTTCTGATGCAGCGCGGCGAGCGGCACGTTCATATAGAAGACGAGCGCGACGGTGATCCCGGTCAGCAGCACCAGAAATATCGGGAACCCGAGCAGCAGCAGGACGACCGGAATAATGCCGAGCGCAAAGCTCATGACTCAGGCGCCCTTCGTGGTGCTTTCGGGCGGGAGCACGCCTGCGATGCGCTGCAGGCCGCGCAGCAGCACGATCAGCGCGATGGCCGCGAAGCTGACCACGATTGCACTATGAGGGATCCATGTCGGAATATGCGCAATGTCGCTGACCGCGCCGAGCGCGTATATTCGCTCGACATATTGCAGGGATTGCCACGCGACGAACGCGGAAATCACCAGCATGACCAGCATCTCGCACCAGATCACGAGCCGCCGGATGGCCGCCGGGCAGCTGGTGATCAGCACGTCCATGCGCAAATGGGCATTGCGCCAAGTCACGAGCGCCGCGCCGAGAAAGGCGATCCAGATCAGGATATAGACTTCGACCTCGTCGACGCCGTTCAGCGCGTAGCCCGCAAGATAGCGCCCGACGACGTTGATGAAGTTAAGAGAAATGCCGAGAAGCAGGCCTATGGCAAGGACGCGCTCGATCCATGTCACGAGCGCGTCCACATGCCTATCGACCGAGCGGAGCAAGGACGACGGTCTCAGTTCGCTCGGGCGGCGGCTGCCGAGAGCACGTCGAAGTCCGCCTTGATTGCCGGATTCGCCTTGAGCAGGTCGGGCAGTACGCTTCTCACCTGCTCGAGATAGGCCTTGCTCTCGGCTTCGCTCAGCGTGATGTTTTCGCCGCCGTGCTTCTTCCAGACATCGGCGGTGCGCGCGACATCCTCACGGCCGAACTTTTCGGTCTTTTTCTGCGCGTTGAAGGCTTCCTCGCGGACGATCGCTTCAAGCTCCGGTCCGAGCGATTTGAGGAAGTTCCGGTTGGCCATTACCGGCGCGATCAGGAACGTTCCGGGCAGCGCCGTCAGACCTTTGGCGACGTCGTAGTATTTGAACGCGGTGAAGACCGTCGCGCTGGCGATCAGCCCGTCGATGGTGCGATTCTGCATCGCCGAGAGCACTTCGCCGAGCGGCATCGACACGGGAGCGGCGCCGAGCTTCTTGAATGGCTCGATCTGCAGCGGGGCGGCGCCAGGCACCCGGATCTTCTGGCCCTTGAAGTCGGCGACCGCGCGAACCGGCTTGTGCGACAGCAGCAGCATCGGGCCGTGCGCAAAGATCGCGATCGGCTCGATGCCCTTGCTGTTTCCGAGCGTTGAGAGATGCTTGCGGACCTCCGGATCGGCGAAGACGCGCTGCGCGTGTGCCTGGTCCTTGAACAGGCCGGGCGCGTCGAAAACCTGAAAGCGCGGCTCGAGCCCGATGAAGAAGCCGGACGCCGGCGCGGTCGCCTCGATGGTCCCCATCGCGGTTCCCTCGACCGTCGCTGGAATCTGTCCGAGCTGGTTGGCGGGATAGAACTCGACCTTGATCTTGCCGCCGGAGCGCGCCTCAACGCCGGCCTTGAATTCCTTCGCCCATTCCTGGGTGACATCGTTCACCGTCGGCGATGAAATCTTCATCGTGTGGGTCTGCGCATGAGCGACCGCCATCGACAGCAGCGCCGCTGCGCCGATCGAAAGACCGCGAAAGATGTTCCGAAACACGTTCATTGTCTCTCCCTGTGCAGCCGTTTAGGCCCGAATGTGTGTTGGTTAATATTGTCCCTTCGGTTCCAGACCGAAGGCGTGCTGCCCATACATGGTGCCGACCGCATCCCAGTTCAGGCTGATATGCGAGCTCGCGGCATGGATGTCGCGCCAGAAGCGCTGCACCGGATGCTGCAGGCCAAGTGCGGATCCTCCCATGGCCTGGAACACCGCATCAACCGCCTGCACGCACAGCTTCGTCGCGAAGCTGTGCGTCAGCCGGTTACGCAACCGCATGTCGACGCCGACGGTCCGGCCGGCATGCACGGCTTCGCTGGTCTCGCGCAGGTCGCGGTGAATCATCAGCTGCGCGGCATCGATCGAGGCCGTCGCCTCCGCCACGCGAAGCTGGACCGTGGCGAATTCCGACATCCGGTTGTTGCCGCCCGCGACCGCGCCGCGCGTCGCACGATTGCCGACCTGCTCGATGAAGGCCTTGAGCGCGCCGCGCGCCATGCCGAGCGCAGGCGAGACCAGGCAATCCGGGACGACCGCGAGCATCGGCTGCCGGTAGATCGGGTTCGTGTTGACCGTGGCTCCCGGCGCAGTGCCGGTCAGCATGTCCGCGAATGTCACCACGCGATGGGCTGGAATGAAGGCGTCCGATACAACGATGGTCTTGCTGCCGGTTCCGGCAAGTCCCATTGTATGCCAGTCGTCGTGGATGGTGTAATCCGACTTCGGCACCAGGAAGAAGCCGGGCTTCGGCCCGTCGGGCAGCGGCACGATGCCGCCGATGATGCCCCAGGTGGCGTTATCGACGCCGCTCGCGAAGCTCCAGCGACCGCTCATCCGGTAGCCGCCGCGCTCGGGCGTTGCCTTGCCGGCCGGCGCATAGGACACGGCGGCGACGGTGTCGAGCGAGTCGCGCCAGAAGTCGTGCTGCGCCTCGTCCGGATAGCATCCGATCATCCACGGATGCACCGCGCCAAGGCTGTAGACCCAGCCGGTCGAGCCGTCCCCGCTCGCGACCGCGGACACCGCTTCAACAAATACGTCGTAGCCGAGTTCGAAGCCGCCGAACCGCTTCGGCTGCATGATGCGGAACAGCTGGAGCTCGCGCATGGTCTCGACGAGATCGGCGGAGACGTGCCGTTGCCGTTCAAACTCGATCCCGCGCTCGCGCGCGATGGTGCCGATTTTCCCGGCACGCTCAAGCAATTCGGCGACTCCGGGGGCGGCTACGGTCCGGGCTGTTGCAGCTAGCGCCACGCGCGTCACTCCCTGATCCTAATATACCGCGAGGTTAATCCAGCCCTGCGAGAGCGGCAAGCATAAACTTGCATTTGCAAGTAATTGCGCCGGTTATACCGCATTGCGGCCGGCGACGCAAAAAGGCTTGAATAGCGGTGCTTTCGCCCTTATCGAGGACCAATGTCCCGGCGCGCCAATATGTCACGCAAGCTCGATCTGCAGAATTTCCTGCCCTATTTGCTCAACCGCGCGGGCTTGCGCGTCGGGCTGATGTTTTCGCGCGACATCGACCCATTCGAGATCACCCTGCCGATGTGGCGCGTGATGATCGAGCTTTGGCATAACGGTGATCATCGGCTTGGCGACTTGTCGGCGCGGACTTCGATCGACATGTCGACATTGTCGCGGCTGCTGGTGGCGATGCAGCGTAAGCGCCTCATTGTGCGCCGCAGATCGGGCCTCGACGGGCGGGCGCTCAGCCTCACGCTTACGGCGCGCGGTGTCGCGCTGACGCAGAAAATCGTTCCGTTTGCGCTCCGCTACGAGGAGGTCGCGATGGAGGGCATGACCGCGCGCCAAGTTGCGACACTCAAGACCCTGTTGAAACGCGTCTATACCAATCTGGAAACGGTCGACCGGAAGGCGGCGGCCCGGCCGGCCGCGAAGAAGCGGCCGGCCGTACGCCGTCGCAAGCGCAGCGTCAAAGCTTCAGTTTGAACAGATTGACGCAGTTGGTGCGGCCGATCTTGAGCCGGTCATTCTCGCTGATCGAGGCGGCATCGAACCAGATCGACGCGTGATCGATATTCTCGAACGGCCAGTCGGTCGAGAACAGGATGTGGTCGGCGCCGATTTCCAGGATCGCGTCGATCAGAGTCTGGGTTCGGAAATTGCCCGACGTCGTCAGCCAGAAATTGGTGCGGAAATAGTCAGCGAGCTTTTTCTTCGCCGGATATTTCGGCGGCAGATGCAACGTCCAGCCATTGCGATTGTCGATCCGCCACATGGAGTAGGGCAGGCCTTCGCCCATGTGACCGAGCACGATCTTGAGGTTCGGATGCGTGTCGAACAGGCCGGATGCCATCAGCCGCAGGGCATGCACCGCGGTCTCCTGGCCGAATGCCCAGGTCGGACCGAGCAGCCAGGGGTGGCCATCATAAATCCGTGCATCCTGCGGCAGCGGATTGCGCGGATGCAGATAGAACGGAACGTCCAGCTTCTCGTTCTCGGCCCAGAACGACCAATATTGCTTGAGGTCATAATAGATCGGGACGTTCGGGTCGCCTGCCTGGGAGAAGCCGTTCACCAGCGAGCCGACGAAGCCGAGTTCCTTCACGCAGCGCTGCAGCTCGCGCGTGGCGAGATCGGGGTCCTGCATCGGCAGCGCCGCCAGGCCCTGGAACCGGTCCGGGCGCTTCGCCACCTGCTCGGCGAGGAAGTCGTTCGCCTTCTTCGCCAGCTCATTGGCGCGCTTCACGTCCGGGATCGCCTGGATCGCCGGGGCATTGAGCGACAGCAGCATCATTTCGATGCCGAATTCGTCCATCTGCTGCAGCCGCTTGCCATGAATGTCAAGCAGCCGGGCACTCAGTTCGGTCCAGATCTCGTCCGGCAGGAAGCCGTTTGAATCCTGCAGCGTGTCGTCGATCGCGAAATGCTCCTCGTGCGCAATTTTGCCTTTCATCCACTCCTCCCGGTCGGGTTGGCTTGTGCCAGTCCTATGACAGCTTACTTGCAAATGCAAATAACGCGCGGCCGCCGGACCGATCAGGTGCCGATCCGGGCAGCGAGGCGATCACTCCGCAACCACCGGCAGCAGAATGTGGGAGGGGTGTTCGGCGCAGTGGTAAATCGTGTCGCGCCCCACCTTGTCGGGCGTGTAGTCGTGCTGGAAGACGAATTCGGTGAGTTGGGAATCGCCATTCGCGATTTCCAGCCGGATGCGACTTCCCTTCTTGAAACGATAGGCGGTCGGCATCACCGCGATTTCAAACAGGTAGACGGTGCCGGGCTCGATCGGTTGCGGATCGACATGCGTGTACCAGGGCGCATGGGGCAGGGACCGGTCCGGGTCGATGGCGCGGTGGGATGCGCGCAACCAGCCTTTGGTTACGATGCGCGAGCGCGGCTGGACGGCCTCGGGTCCCTCCGGCGGGTATTGCTCCGAAAGCTTGACGACAAAATCGGTATCACGATTGCTGGATGATGCGTAAAGATTGAGCTGGATCGGGCCGGCGATCTCGACATCCGTCTCGATGGGGGCCGTCGTGAATGTCAGAACGTGGCGCACCGGATCGGGCCGGCCGTTCTTGTCGAATCCGACGACGCCGGCGCGCCAGTGCGGATTGGGATAGTCGTAGCCTGTCGACCCGCTCCCCGCTTCGCTGTTCAGGCTGCCGTCGTTGAGCGATGTGACCGAGCCGGTCGGCCCCGCGCCGAGATAATAGGGGCGATGCGTGACGTTGCGCGGCGGCCATGTCTCAGCCGTGCGGAATTCCTCCGCGCCCGGCACGAAATAGCGGACCTTGGGCTCCTCCAGATAGGACGTCTTCTCGCCCTTGAGATAGCAATCGTAGAACGGACGCAGATAAGTCTCGTGAAAGGCGACGCTTGAAAAATCAGCGACCGCTGCAAACAGCGAGGACGAGCCGAAGACCAGCAGCTTCTTTGGAGATTGCGTGCGCTGAAAACCAACGATGTTGCCGTTCAGGTGCAGGTCGACCTTGGTCCAGACGCCGATCGAGAAGACCGGCACCTTGATCCTGTCGAGATTCTCCGCTGCCGCGCGTTCCTTCCAGAAATCATCGTAGGTGTCGTGGCGCTTCACGGCGCCGACATAATCCCATTCGAGCAGGCGCGAGGGACCGCTCGCCGGATACTGGTTGATGTTGCGGGTCGTGGAATTGTACCAGATCGAGGGGAATGCGCCGGGAATCCCGCCCGTATAGGCCGACGAGCGGTAAGTATCGACATTGCCGTCATAGGGCGCGATGCAGGCCAGACCCGGCGGATTCTGGATGCCCATGAACCATTGCATGCGGGCGTAGTAAGACTGCCCGATGCCGCCGACCTTGCCGTTCGACCAGCTTTGCTGCGTGATCCAGACGATGACGTCATAGAGGTCCCGCTGCTCGGCCGCGCACATATAGCGGTAGTCGCCCTCGGAGCGCCCGGTGCCGCGCACATCGAGATGCACGAAAGCATAGCCGTGTTGCAGGTAATATTCGATCGGGCCGGTTTCCCGCCACAGGAAGATCGGCGTCGCCGGAGCGATGTTGTTGTCGAACCGATAGGGCGAGGCCGCAAACAGAGTGGGAAAGCGCCCCTCGCCATCAGGCAGATAGACTGCAGCGGCGAGCTTGGTGCCGTCCCTCGCGGTGATGCTGGCGATGGAATTCGGTTGCAGTGTATTCATTTCGCCTATCCTGTCGCAAACGGCAGCGCACTGACGGCGCGAACGCCGCCCGTGCTGTGCAGGACGTGCGCGATCAATCCTTCGCGTAGGGATAGATCATCGTCCCGTTCTTGTATTTCTCGGGCCACAGGATCGGCTGCTTCTCGCCGTCGCGGAATTGCGCGACGTCGTTCGGCTGTACGTTCTGGAACTGCGAGAACACCGTTCGCGGTTCCGCCCATTCGCCGTCCTTGCCGAATTTCAGAGGCCCGGCGATGGTGTCGAACGTGTTGGCGTGGATGTATTGCGCGATCTTGTCGTGGTCGAGGCTCTTGGTTCCGGTTACGGCCTTGGCGAGGACCTGGCCCGCCGCGTAGCCGAACGGAACGAAGCCGTATCCGAACGGATCGATCTTCTGTCCCTTGGCCTTCTCGCGATATTTCGCCAGCACTTCCTGCAGCCCCGGGAATTTGAAGATCGGAGTGAAGCTTTCCATGATCACCAGGTTGTTGGTGAGCGGTCCAAGCTGAGCTTTCAGGGGCGTCGCCAGCAGACCAATCATGGTGCCGCCGAACATCTTCGGCTTCAGGCCGATTTCGTGAGCGGATCGCACGATGCCGACGGTGTCGGGCGGATAGGCCGCAACGAACACGATGTCGGCATTGGCCGCCTGGACCGCACGCATGATCGGGGAGAAATCCGTGGTGCTCGGTGGGTAGCTGCGATCGTAAACGATCTTGAATCCGAGCTTTTTGGCATTCTCCTTCGCGCCGTCCGCCGCGGTGCGGGCGAACTCCGCATCGGCCGCCACCATGGCGACGGTGGTTGGCTTCGGCTTCTGTTCGGACGCCAGCTCAAAAAAGCCGCGCGAGAAAGACGCCACGCCCGCAGAACCGACCGGAACCATCGAGAAATAGCGGTCATAGTTGAAATGCCGGTTTATGCCGATCGCGAGTATCGTGATCGTGGTCTTGCCGGCCTGCATGATGGTCGGCATCGCGGGCGCCGCCATGTTGGTGGAATATGGCCCGAGGATCAGGTCGACGTTGTCGACCGACAGAAGCTTTTGATAGATCGCCGGAACGTTCGCCGGCGTGCTCTGATCGTCGTAGTGAACGAGTTCGACCGGACGGTCGAGCAGGCCTCCCGCCGCATTCACGTCGTCGCGCCAGATTTCCAGCGCCCGCAGCAATTGCTGGCCGGCCGGCGCGCCCGCGCCGGTGAGCGACATGCTGAAGCCGACCTTGATCGGATCGCCCTTCGTCGGCTGCGCCGAAGCGCCGGACACCGCCAGCCACGCGACGGCCAGCACGGCGACTGCGCCCTCCAATAGCGTTCGTAATGTCACGTTCATGGATACCTCCCTTGTCGATTTGCGCAGCGATTGTTTGGTGCCGACTCTTGTTATCCCCAAGGCTTGGCGGGGCCGGCTTTTCGGTCTCGTCACTCCGGGAGCGCACACAGCGCGGCCCGGAACGACAAGGTTGGCTCACTCCATCATTTCGTCGGGCGGCATGGGCCCCCAGAGGTTTGCGGCTTCCGGCGTCTTCGGCCATGTCTTGGGCCGCTGCGGGTTGTCCCTGTGCCATGGCCGCGGCTCGAAATAGCCGAGCTGTTCGTCCTTCATCTGATCGAGTTCGGCGAACAGTTCGGTGATCAGCCCATTCGGGCTGCGGTGATAGGAGAACAGGTTGTGGCCGATGCCATGACGGCCGGGCCCCCACAGCGTCTTGTAGCCATGCCGGCTGATGTAATCGAGCGCGGTCTGCATGTGCGCCCAGTCGCGCAATTCGAACGCCGTGTGGAAATGCTTGTTCTTGCCGGTTTCCACCAGATTGATGGTGTGGTGGTCGGGGCCGCATCGCAGGAACGAGAAATAGTCGCCCATCCAGTCCGACACGCGAAAGCCCAGCACGTCGCAGTAGAAGCGGGTCGCCCGCTGCGCATCGGTGACATGGAAGGCAATATGGCCGAGCTTGTGCGGGACAACTCCGCCCTTGCTCGTGAAGGGCTGCTTCTGCGGCTCCGGCTGCCGGAACACCTCCATCACGGTGCCTTTGATGTCCTCGAACGACACCAGGTCCGGGATGGTCGGCTGCGAGTCGCGCTTGCGCTGGGTGGCGATGCCGTGCGCCTGGGTCTGCTTCTCAAAGCCGTCGAGATCGTCGTCCGGGCCGATCTGGAAGCCGATATGCGTGCAGCGCGGATGCGAGCCCTTGCGCAATACCACCGAATGGTGATCGACGGTGTTAGCGAGATAGACCGCGTCGCTGTCGCGACCGGTCATCGTGAGTCCGAGAATCTCGGTGTAATATTCAAGCTGATGCTCGAGATCGGGAACCTCGTAGACTGCATGGGAGATTTTACGCACGCCGATCATGGAGATCGCTCCTTCAGTTCGCTCGGGTGGTTTCGAAGTGTTCGACAATGGCGGCGACATCGCGCTCGCCGATATTCGGGACGGCGCGCGCGTAGATGTCGATCAGGCAGTCGATCAGGTCGGTCGCGATGCCGGCCTCGACCGCCATGTCCTTCGCAGTATCGAGATAATGCGCGAGCCCGGCGGCTGAACCCTGCGATGGCATGAACCTGCGTTCCGCCATCCAGGGCGCACGGATGGCAAAGGCGGTCGAGCCGCCGCTGCCGGTGGCGACCGCTTTGATGAGAAGGTCCTTGTCGACACCGGTCTTCAACCCGAGTGCCATGGCCTGCGCCGTGCCGGCGATATGCAGTGCGACCAGGAAATTGTTGACCAGCTTGACCTTGGTGGCTGCGCCGAAATCGCCGAGATGCATGCACAGGTCGGCAAAATCGGCGATGACCGGCTCCAGCTTTTTCACCGCATCGGCGGGGCCGCCGAGGTAGATCACGGCCTTGCGCGCCTGCACCATGCCGGGCGTGCCGCTGACTTCGCCATCGAGGAAAATCGCGCCCTTTTCGGCGAGCGGCTTTACATATTGCTCCTTCACAGGGACCGGGTGCGAACCGAATTCCACGATGATCTGCCCCGGCCGCGCTGTCTTCTTCAGCCCGTCGGAACCGTTGATGACCTCTTCCAGCGCCGCGTCGTTGGGCAGGCAGGTGAATACGATGTCGGCCTGCGCGCCGACATCGGCCGGCGATTTTGCCTTCACCCCGCCGAGCTTCTCGAAATCGGCAAGCGACGATCGCCGATAGCCGATCACGGTGTGGCCTTTCGCGATCAGGTGCGCGCAGATCGGAAGGCCGATTTTCCCGACGCCGATGAATCCGATTGTCTGCATGCGCGCGGCCCCCTGATCATGCGCTCCCCGCCATCGCCGGGCTCAGGAAATTCTGGCGGTCTGGTCGGAGAAATTGACGGTCACGCTGAGCGAGCCCTCCATCACTGTCCACGGCACGATCCTGAAGGTGCGGATGCCGTGAATGACGAACGGGTCCTTCAGCGCGATCCGCCGCGCCTCTTCCTCATCCGTCGCTCGCACGATGGTCATGCCGTCGGCCTTGGAGGGGTCGCCGAGCGGTCCGGAGGCGAACAGTTTTCCTTCGCGCTCCAGCTCGATCATGTATTGCAGGTGCTCGGCGAGATAGGGAGTCACGTCGAGCCCCTTGCCCTGCGAGAAGATGACGAACAGCTTGAGCCCCAGCATCCCCTTGAGGAGCTCTGCGATCTTCAACTTGGCAGCCGATGGCATCACGCACTCCTACAAAACACACGCTGCGAAGCCGTTTCAGGACTGGTCGGCGACCATCCGGTTGGTCAGTGTTCCAAGCTCGGCGATTTCGATTTTCACTTCGTCGCCGACCTTGAGGAACTCGCCCTTCGGAAGGCCGACGCCCGCCGGGCTTCCGGTCGCGATCACGTCGCCCGGCTGCAGTGTGATATGCCGGCTGAGATAGGCGACCTGCTCTGCGGTGTTGTGCACCATCTTCGACGTGTTGGAATCCTGCTTGAGGACGCCGTTCACCCAGAGCTTGATGCTGAGATTGCTCGGGTCGGAGATATACGCCGCCGGCGTCAGCCACGGGCCCATCGGTGCCGCGTCGTCGAAACACTTCTGGCCGATCCAGTCATAGACGAAGATCGAGCCTTCGCGCTTCATCAGGTCGCGCGCCGAGAGATCGTTGATAATCGTGTAGCCGGCAACCGCGCTGAGTGCGTCCTTCTCGGAGATATTGCGGGTCGGCCGTCCGATCACGGCGCAGATTTCGCCTTCCCAGTCGATCTGCTTGGAGAAGCTAGGCAGCCGCACCGGCGCGCCGTCGCCGACGATCGCACCGGCCGCCGACTTCATGAAGAACCACGGTTCGGCCGGCTTCGTGATGTGCACGTCGCGACCGGTGGTTTTCTTGGCGATTTCCGCCATCTCGTTGAGGTGGTCCCAGTAATTGGCGCCCGCGCAAAAAAGCGCGCCCGGATAGAGGATCGGCGCAAGCAGCTTGACCGAT
>JBIQKQ010000017.1:0-31576 GCA_044506365.1 Hyphomicrobiales bacterium | reverse complement strand
CGCGTTCCTCAGGCTTCGGGCTGCGGCAGCCCGGCTCTGGCGAGCGCGGCCGCCTGGCGCCCGGCGACCTCCGGCAGTGAGAAATTCTCGATGGCCGCGTTGAACAGGCCGTAGAAATTCAGCTCGGCGTGCAGATGCAGGAAGACCCCGCCGAGCCCGATGGCGGCGCGGTCCATGAATACGAATTCGCGCGGCACCGTGACCGGGCCCTTCTCCTTGAGCGCCCGGTGCACCCGGAAGGCCTCGCGCCGGCCGTATTCGGAGGGCTTCACGCCGTCGGCGATGCTGCGCACGCGATCGTCCAGCAGCGGTCCGTAGATGAACCTTGCCCAGATATTGAGAATGTCGATCAGTTCACGGGTGAGATTGCGGAAGCCCCAAGTCTCGTAGGCATGCACCACCAGCGCTTCATCTTGGTCGCGCAAACCATGATAGAGGTCGACCACGCCGCCGACGAAGCGCGGCGGAAAAATCCGAATGCAGCCGTAGTCGAGCAGGTTAATTCCGCCGGGCGTGCCATCGTTTTCGAAAACGCTGTAGTTGCCGAGATGCGGATCACCATGGATCACGCCGAAGCGGCTGAACGGAAACCACCAGGCGGTAAACATCGCCTGCGCGAGCCGGTTGCGATCTTCCAGCGGGGCGTCCTTGAAGGCCAGCATGCGTTTGCCCTCCAGCCAGTCGAGCGTAAGGAGGCGCATGGTCGACAGTTCGGGCCACACGCGCGGCACCCGGATCAGATCGATCCCCGCCAGCATCTCGCGATACAGCGCGACGTGCTTTGCTTCGCGCACATAGTCCAGCTCTTCGCGGATGCGGGCGCCGATCTCCTTGTTGATCTCGCTGGTATCGATGGCCGGCTCCATCCGCCGATGCAGGGCGAACAGGAGATTGAGCTGCTTGAGGTCGGCCTCGACCGCGGACTGCATGTCCGGATATTGCAGCTTGCAGGCCAATTCGGTGCCGTCATGGGCACGCGCCTTGTGCACCTGGCCGAGCGAAGCGGCCGCCGCGGGATGATGTGAGAATTCGGCAAACTTGCTCTGCCAGTCGCCCCCGAGTTCGGCCGTCATGCGACGCTTGACGAACGCCCAGCCCATTGGCGGCGCCTCGCTCTGCAGCTTCGCCAGTTCGGCTGCATATTCGGCCGGCAGCGCATCGGGGATGGTCGACAGCAGCTGCGCGACCTTCATGATCGGGCCCTTCAGCCCGCCAAGCGCCGCCGCGAGCTGCGCGGCATTCTTGCCGCGGTCGAGATCGAGCCCGAAAAAGCGCGCGCCCGCGATCCGCGCCGCGACGCCGCCAACATCGGTTCCCACGCGCGCATAACGGCGCGCGCGCGCAGTGAAACGGTTGGCCTCGGAATCCGACATCGCGCACAAGCTATGCATTCGAGGCCGAACGCGCCAGTGCGCGGCCGGCCGGTTACGCGCTACTGAGCGGTCCAGCCGCCGTCGGCGGCGATCGCCTGTCCCCTTATTTGATCGGCGGCCGGCGAGCACAGGAACACGGCTAGCGCGCCGAGCTGCTCCGGCGTGACGAATTCAAGCGAGGGCTGCTTTTCGCCGAGCAACTCGAGCTTGGCCTTGTCGCCCGTAATCCCTTCGCGCTCGGCGCGGGCATCGATTTGCTTCTGCACCAGCGGGGTGAGCACCCAGCCGGGACAGATCGCGTTGCAGGTCACGCCGGTGCGCGCGGTTTCGAGCGCCACCACCTTAGTAAGCCCAACGAGGCCGTGCTTCGCTGCGACATACGCGACCTTGTCGACGCTTGCGACGAGCCCGTGCGCGCTCGCGATATTGATGATGCGCCCCCAGTTGCGCTCCAGCATCTGCGGAAGCGTCACGCGAACCAGATGAAAGGCGGACGACAGATTGATCGCGATCACCGCGTCCCATTTTTCCGGCGGGAAATGCTGGATCGGCGCGACATGCTGAATGCCCGCATTGTTCACCACGATGTCGACGCGGCCCATCCTTGCGGTGGCATCCTTCGCCAGAGCCTCGATATCGGCAGGTTGCGCCACATCGGCCCCGACATAGATCGCGCGCACCCTGAACTCGCTCTCGATGGTAGAGCGAAGCGCCTCGATCTCTCCCGCATCGCCGAAGCCGTTCATCACGATATCGGCGCCCGCGCCGGCAAGCGCCCGCGCGATGCCAAGGCCGATGCCGGACGTCGATCCGGTGACGATGGCGACCTTGCCTTTCAGCATCCGTAATGTCTCCGAAAGTCATTGAAGTGGGAGAAAGCGCCGTGCCGGAAGCAGAGAGGCCTGTTCCGCCCAACGCGCCGCGCGCCAGGAAGCGCGATGGCTGACCGTCACGCGGGCGAAGCAACGCAGGTTCAAGCGGCGCGATCCAACGCCTCCAGTTCGCCGATCAGCCGCTCGATCACCCCGAGGCCGCCCTGCCAGAAATGCGGGTCGCGCGCGTCGAGCCCAAACGGCTTCAGCAGCTCGGAATGATGCTTGGTCCCGCCCGCCGCCAACATCGCGAGATAGCGCTCGGCAAAGCCCGCATCGGCTTTCTCGTAAACCGCATAGAGCGAGTTCACGAGGCAATCGCCGAATGCATAGGCATAGACGTAGAATGGCGAATGCACGAAATGCGGGATGTAGCTCCAGAACACCTCGTAGCCGGGCTTCAGTTCGATTGAAGGCCCGAGGCTCTCGCGCTGGACCTGCATCCATATTTCACCGATGCGATCGGCGGTCAGTTCGCCGTTCTTGCGCTCGGTATGGATGTGTCGCTCGAACGTATAGAAGGCAATCTGCCGGACCACCGTATTGATCATATCTTCGCACTTGGCAGCGAGCATCGCCTTGCGCTGCACCGGATCCTCGGTCGCGGCGAGCAGCTTCTTGAAAGTCAGCATCTCGCCGAACACGCTCGCGGTCTCCGCCAGGGTCAGCGGTGTCGGCGCCATCAAGGGACCATTCGGCGCCGCCAGCACCTGATGCACACCATGACCAAGTTCATGCGCGAGCGTCATCACGTCGCGCGGCTTGCCCTGATAATTCAGCAGCACGTAAGGATGCGCGGAAGGCACGGTCGGATGCGCGAAAGCGCCCGGTGCCTTGCCCGGCCGCACAGGCGCATCGATCCATCGATCGTCGAAGAAGCGCTCGGCGATCTTCGCCATCACCGGCGAAAACGCGCCATAAGCCTCGAGCACTGTCGCACGCGCTTCCGCCCAGGCGATGGTGCGCATCTTCACTTCCGGCAAAGGCGCGTTGCGATCCCAATGCGGCAACCGCTCCTTGCCGAACCATTTCGCCTTCAACGCGTAATACCGGTGCGACAGTTTCGGATAGGCCGCCTGAACCGAGGACACCAAGGCATCCACCACCTCGCGCTCGACGCGGTTCGACAGATGCCGCGCATCCGCCACATCGGCAAAGCCGCGCCAGCGGTCGGAAATCTCCTTGTCCTTCGCCAGCGTATTGGTGATGAGCGCGAAGCTTCGGATATTCTCCTTGAATACGGTGGCAAGCGCTTCGGCGGCGGCCTTTCGCTTGTTCTCGTCCGGATCCTGCAACAGGCTCAGCGTGGGCTCGATCGCAAGCTCCTGCCCGTCCACCCTAAAGCGCAGGCTTGAAATGGTCTCGTCGAACAGACGATTCCAGGCGGACGAGCCGCTCACCGACTTCTCGTGAAACAGCTGCTCGATCCGGTCTTCGAGCTGATAGGGCTTTTCCCTGCGCAGGTCCTCGATCCAGGGCCGGTAATGTCCAAGCGCGGGGTCCGCCATCGCCCGCTCGATCAGCGCGTCGTCGATGCGGTTGAGTTCGAGCGCGAAGAACAGAAGATGCAGCGAGATGGCGGTGATGCGCTCCTGCGCGTCGCCATAGAATTTCGCGATATCGGGATCGGCGGTGTTGCCGGTATAGACCAGCATCGCATAGGACAGGAGACGACCGAGCAGATCTTCGATCGCCTCGTAGCGCCGCACCGGCTCGGCCAGCGATTGGCCGGCCTGCGGGCCCGCTGCAAGCTCTGCGAGGCGGCCCTTATAGGCCTTCTCGAATGCGATGCATTCGGTTTCGGCGCGGTCCAGATCGCGCTTGAATTCCGGTGCGTCGATCGATCGATAAAGGTCGGCGAGGTTCCATTCCGGCAGCGGACCAAGGTCGGGTAAAGCGTCCGGGGCTTGGCGCGAGGGCCTGGCGGTGGATTTTTTCGGTTTCGCGGCGGCGGTGGGGGTTCGGGGAGCCATGAAGGAGCAATATCGCCTGGTTCAATGGGCTGCCATCATATTGCGTCTCGGGGCGCGATAAGCAACCGGTCGCAGGACAGGTATTGCCCGGTTGTCCGGCGCGCTTCAAATAGCCTTCACACTCCAGTAGTTTCCCCGCGCCATGCGGCTGCGGCATACCGCCACTTGGGATGGCGTTCGAGGGGATGCGTTAAAAATGAACCGAAAGGAACGGCGCGCTGCGCAGAAGACCGCCGGCCCGAGCCTCACCCCAATGGCCGCGACCCTCGCCTCGGCTTTCCGCGCCCACCAGGCCGGACACCGGTCCGATGCCGAGCGGCTGTATCGCGACGTGCTGGCCGTCGAGCCTCGCAATGCCGCGGCGCTGCATCTTCTCGGCGCACTCATGCATCAGGCCGGACGCAGCGACGAGGCGATCTCGCTGATGCGTCAGGCGATCGCGATCGAGCCGCCCAATCCTGACTATCAGTACAATCTCGGCTCCGTTCTCAACGCGACAGGCCGGATGACGGAGGCGATCGAGCACCTATCCAAGGCGATTGCGCTGAAGCCGCGCTATGCCGAGGCGCATTTCGAACTCGGCAATGCGCTTGCGCGCGAGGGACAGTTCGACGCTGCGGAGAAGAGCCTGCGCCGGACGCTCGAATTGCAGCCTGATAATCCCAATGCGCTGAATAATCTCGGACTCGTCTTGCAGCACCTTGGTCGCCTGGACGAAGCGGTGGCGATATGGGAGCGGACGGTTCGGTCCCGGCCGCTGGCGGTCCTGCATCTGAACATCGGCATCGCCCGGAGGCGGCAGGAACGGCTCGCCGAGGCGGAAGCCAGTCTGCGGCAGGCGCTGGCCCTGCAGCCGGATTATGCCGACGCCAGTCACCGGCTCGCGCAAGTGCTGCTGCTGCAGGGGCGAGGCGACGAGGCGCTCACTCTTGCCAACGCGGCGCTGGATGGTGGCGAAACGCTCGAACGGCGCGCCACATTCGTGCAAAGCCTGCTGGCCGCCACGAGTTTCAGGCCCGATGCCACCTTGCGCGAGCGGCTGCGCCGCGCCCTGGCGGAAGCCTGGTGGCAGCCGAACGCGCTGAGCCGGGTCGCCGCCGACGTCCTGAAGGCTCATCCGGTTTTCGGACCGGCCATTCAGCGCGTTGCGGCGCAATGGGCATCGGCATCGGCTTCGCGCCAGACCCCGGTCATTTCCGATGCCGAGATCGCATCGGCGGCTGGTGAGCCGCTGCTGCACGCTTTTCTCGAAGCGACGCCCAATTTCGACGTCGCGATGGAGCGGTTTCTGACCGCGCTTCGCGCCAATCTGCTCGATCGCGTTACCTCGGGCAGCGGCGTCGCCGACGGGCTCGTCGCTTTTTACGCCGCCCTGGCGAAGCAGTGCTTCATCAACGAGTATGTTTTCAGTGAATTCGAGTCGGAAACCGCCCGCATTCAACAATTAACGGCAACCCTGACACCGGCCCTCGCCGCCGTCACGCCGATCTCGCCAGCGGACATCCTCGCTTTTGCCACCTATCGTCCACTGCATAGCCTCGAACACGCGGACCGTCTGTTGCAGCAGGACTGGCCGGAGCCGGTTGCGGCCATCCTGCGTCAGCAAGTGCGGGAGCCATCGCGTGAACAAAGCCTGCGGGCATCGATGCCGGTCTTGACCGCGATCGACGACGCAACATCCGCGGCTGTGCGCGATTTGTACGAGCAGAATCCCTACCCGCGATGGATCGCGACCCCGCAGGGAACGCCGCTCACAATCGACGAACTCATGGAGGAGCGGTTTCCTCCGGCCGATCGGCCGGCGCCGGTGCCGGTTTCCGCGCCGGACATTCTCATTGCGGGATGCGGGACCGGGCTGCAGGCCATCATCGCCGCGCAAACCTATCGCGACGCACGCATTCTCGCCGTCGACATGAGCCTGACAAGCCTCGCTTATGCCCGCCGGAAAGCCGAGGAAGCCGGCCTATCAAACATTGAATTTGCGCAGGCCGACATCCTGAATCTCGGATCGCTGAACAGGGCGTTCGACATCGTCGAAGCCATCGGCGTCCTGCACCATCTGGACGATCCTTATCATGGCTGGTCGATCCTGCTTTCGCTGCTGCGGCCGGGCGGCCTGATGAAAGTCGGTCTCTACAGCGAGCTTGCGCGCCAGCCCGTTATCGCTGCGCGGGATTTCGCCGAGCGGGGCGGCTATCAGGCCGATCCGGAGGGTATCCGGCGCTGCCGGCAAGACATCCTGCGCCTCCCGGCCGACAGGCTGGCCACCGCCGTGACGAACCTTCCGGATTTCTAC
This sequence comes from Hyphomicrobiales bacterium, assembly GCA_044506365.1. Lineage (GTDB taxonomy): Bacteria > Pseudomonadota > Alphaproteobacteria > Rhizobiales > Xanthobacteraceae > Pseudorhodoplanes. The sequence continues at coordinate 25,062 of JBIQKQ010000017.1, read as the reverse complement.
ACGACCAGCATGTTCCGCGATCTGGTCATGCATGTCGCCGAGCACCGCACGACCCTCCCGGCGATCCGGCAATTCCTTGACGCGCGCGGTCTAAACTTTGTCGGCTTCGAGACCGAGGATCACACCCGGCGGGAATTCGCGCGCCGCTTCCCCGAACCCGAGGCGCGCAAAAACCTCGATACCTGGCATGCGTTCGAGCAGGATAATCCAGGCGCATTTATCGGCATGTACAATTTCTGGGTTCAGAAGCCGAACTGACGCAGGTGGCAAACTTAACACGCTGTTAAGTCAACCCGCCGACACTGCCCCGAAACGGCACATGTCGAGGGGTTGCAATGGCCGAACGAATTCTCGTCGTCGACGACGATCCCGTGCAGCGCCGGCTGCTTGAGAACATGGTGCGCAAATTCGGTTACGAGGCGGTCGTGGCCGAAGGCGGCGAACAGGCCGCGCGCATCCTGACCGACGGCGGCGAAGATTCGGGCATCGACTGCATCATCCTCGATCTGGTGATGCCCGATCTCGACGGCCTCGGCCTGCTCGCGCGCATGCGCAGTGACGACATCACGATCCCGGTGATCGTGCAGACCGCCCATGGCGGCATCGATAATGTGATCTCGGCGATGCGCGCTGGCGCGTCCGATTTCGTAGTCAAGCCCGCGAGCCCGGAACGTCTGCAGGTGTCGCTGAAGAATGCGCTGACGCAGAGCGCGCTGGCCGGCGAATTGCAGCGCATGAAGCGCAGCCGCTCGGGCACGCTGACTTTCCGCGATATCATCACCCGCAGCGCGAATATGGGCCCGGTGCTGCGCCAAGCCGAAAAAGCCGCAGCGTCAGCGATTCCGGTTTTGATCGAAGGGCAATCGGGCGTCGGAAAGGAAATGATCGCGCGCGCCATTCACGGCAGCGGTGAGCGGAAGGCCAAACCCTTTGTCGCCGTCAATTGTGGCGCGATCCCCGACAATCTCGTCGAGTCGATCCTGTTCGGACATGAACGCGGCGCATTCACCGGCGCGACCGAGCGCCATGTCGGCAAATTCGCGGAGGCAGATGGCGGTACCTTGTTCCTCGATGAAGTCGGCGAATTGCCCCTGGCGGCCCAGGTCAAGCTGCTGCGCGCCCTGCAGGAGAACGAGATTGAGCCGGTCGGCGCCCGCAGGAGCATACGCATCGACGTACGGGTAATTTCCGCCACCAATCGTAACCTAATCGCCGACGTTAAGTCCGGGCGCTTCCGCGAGGACCTGTTCTATCGGCTGCATGTCTTCCCGCTCACAGTGCCGCCTCTGCGCGAGCGACCGGAGGATATCCCGGACCTTGTGCGTCATTTCCTGGTCCGCTTCTGCGCGGAGGAGGGAAAGACGATAAAATCGGTTTCGGCCGAAGCGATGGCGCTGCTGAAAAGCGCGCGCTGGCCGGGCAATGTCCGCCAGCTTGAAAATGCGGTGTTTCGGGCCGTGGTTCTGGCCGAAGGCGAGGACATCGGCCTGCGCGAATTCCCTCAGATCGCCGCGCGCGAGAACGGACCCGAAGCCTCCACTCCGACACCGCTGGTGCCTGACGAGGACGCGCCGCGAATCGGCGAGCCGCCGCTTGCGATCGAGGCGACCCCACCCTTCGCCCCGGAAAGCCTGCCGCTGCTGGACAGCAGTTCGCACATGCGCCCGCTCGACGAACTGGAAGCTGAAATCATCCGATTCGCCATCGCCCATTACCGCGGCCAGATGTCGGAGGTTGCGCGCCGGCTGCAGATCGGCCGCTCTACGCTTTACCGGAAGCTCGAGGCGCTTCAGCTTGCCGATCGGAGCCGCCAGGGACACAGCGATCGCGTGGCTGCCGAGTAACATTTGCGCCAATAACGCATCCCGGTACGGCGATGGTGGCGCAGTACAATTGCGTTGCGGCGAAAATTCGCGTCTCTTGCGGACCTTGCCGCTAAGATGCCCGTTATTGACGATATTCCGGCCCGACCGGCGCCCGGCTGAGGAGATTGATGAGATGCGCGGCCACCGCTTCGACCGCATTCTGGCGAGTTCGGCGCTTGCCCTCGTTGTTGGATTGTCCGCCCCGGCCTCTTCGCAGTCGGTGAGCCCGGAAGAAACGGCGCGGGTCGAAGGGCGCGTGCCGGTCCCCGATACGACGCTGCCGCCCCCACTGACTGTCAAAGACGTCATGCCGGACGTTTCGGTGTCGGCAACCGCCGAGCCCGCCGACACCCAATCGACCACCCCGTCGGAGCCCGGTCCCGCCGTCGCGACGCCCGCTCCCGCCGCCCAGCCCGCTGCTTCGGACGCGCCGGCGGCCGCCCAGCCCGCGAACACGGCGGAATCGGCCGCGCCGACGGCCGTGACCGTCGCCGACCAGGAGATGTCGGACAAGCTTCGCGAACTCGTCACCAGCCGGAATGCGGACCGTTTTTTCACGCGCCGCAACGAGCGCGCGGCAGCGGAAGCCTTCTACAAGGAGCGCAATTACGAGCCGCTATTCGTGGCCGACCGCAAGCAGTCGGCGCTTGGCAAGGCCGCCATATCCTACCTGCAAAATGTCGACGCCGACGGGCTCGATCCATCGGACTATCCGCCTCCGGCCTTCCCGGCCGGCGACACAGCCGCGCTTGCAGAAGCCGAGCTACGCCTTGTGGGCGAGATTCTCGAATACGTGCGCCATGCCTCGCTTGGCCGGGTGCATTTCTCGCGAATCAGCAACGATATCGGTTTTGAGCAGGATGCTCCGGAGCCGGCCGATATCCTGGCAAACGTGGCAACCAGCGGCGATATCAGCCAAGCGCTCGATTCCTATCAGCCGCAGCATCCGCAATACAAAAAATTGAAGGCAAAGCTCGCCGAGGCACGCGGACGCAGCGAGAAGCCGGCCGAGGAAGTCGTGCGTATCCCGGAAGGCGGCAAGCTTGCCTTCAATCACGACGATCCGCGCGTGCCGTTGCTGCGCAAGCGCCTGAAAGTTGCCGGCGACATCGACTCCACCCGCTACGATCAGGACGTGCTCGACGCGGTGAAAAAGTACCAGCAGGGTGCAGGTCTCACCGCAGACGGCATCGTCGGACCGGCGACGCTGCGTGCGCTCAACGGCACCACCGCGCGCAAGCGCGAACGCACGACCGATATCATTATTGCCAATATGGATCGGTGGCGCTGGATGCCGCGCGATCTCGGCAAGAACTACGTGATGCTGAACATTCCCGAATATCGCCTGCGCCTGTACAAGGATCGGGCACCGTATTGGGAGACCAAGGTCGTTGTCGGCAAGCCATCGCAAGCCACTCCGATCATGACCGGCGCGATGAAATTCATCACCGTCAACCCGACCTGGAACGTCCCGCCCTCCATCATCGCCAACGAATATCTGCCGGCGCTTCGTCAGGATCCCGGCGTGCTCGAGCGCATGGGTCTGCGCATGGAGCAGAATCGCGATGGCACGGTGCGCATCTATCAGCCGCCAGGCGACCGCAACGCTCTCGGACGCATCCGGTTCAATTTCCCGAACAAGTTCCTGGTCTATCAGCACGACACCCCGGACAAGCACTTGTTCGCCCATGACAGGCGCGCTTACAGCCACGGTTGCATGCGGGTCGAAAACCCGCTGATGTACGGCGAGAAGCTGCTGTCGATCATGCTGCCGAACGAGAAATATACGCAGGAAAAGCTGCGCTCGATGTATGGGCCGCAGGAGATCAACATCAACTTCCCAACCACGCTGCCGGTGCATCTCACCTACCAGACGGCGTTCGTCGATGACGCCGGCAACCTGCAGATCCGCGACGACATCTACGGCCGCGACGCCCGCCATATCGCGGTGCTCCGCAGCGATGAGCGCCGCGTCGCGGATGTGGCCCAGGCCACGCGTCCGACCGGCAGCGGCATTTCCTCCGATCAATTGCGCTATCAGATGCGGGAAGCGAGCCCGTTCGCCGACTGGTTCTCGTCGCGCAATGCGTCAGTGGAACGGCGCGGAAACCGCGTGGTGCATCAGGGGCGCAACGATCCGTTCCAAGGCTTTTTCGGCCGGTTGTTCCGCTAACGTTCCGCCCGCCGCGCCCTTCGCCGCTCGTTAACCACACCGGTTGACGGGCGGCTTTTGTTTTGGGGACGTGGCCACTTTTTGCCACAGTCAAATCTTATCACAATCGCGACATCTCGTCGGGGGACGATAATCTCGCATTAACCCAACTTCGTAACAGTGCGTTAGCCCTGCCGCGCGGCAACGCGGCCACTCGCCTTCGTGTCAATAACCAACGGAATGCTTCGTGCCAGACGGTAAAGCGCGCAACGCCGGAAACCGGACCGCAACGCGCATCACGCAGCGCCTCGCGCTTGCCGCCGCAATCACGATTTTCGGCTCCGAAGGCTTGCACACGGCAATCGCCAACGGCGACACCCGCACCATCTCGATGCATCACACCCATCGCGGGGATGACATTACCGTCACGTTCAAGCGCAACGGCCGCTACGACGAGGACGGTCTGAAGAAGCTCAACCACTTCCTGCGCGACTGGCGCACCGACGACGTTACCACCATGGATCCGCAACTGTTCGATGCGGTCTGGGAGGTGCAGCGCGAATTCGGTCTCGACAAGAAGGTTCACATCATCTCTTCCTACCGCTCGCCGCGCACCAACGAGATGCTGCGCAAGCGTTCGAGCGGCGTCGCCCGGCACTCGCTGCACATGCAAGGCAAGGCGATGGACTTCTTTATCCCTGGGGTGCCGCTCGAAAAGGTGCGCGAAGCGGGCCTGAGGCTCCAACGCGGGGGCGTTGGGTTCTATCCGTCCTCAGGCTCTCCCTTCGTGCACATGGACGTCGGCAGCGTGCGGCATTGGCCGCGCATGACCCGCGATCAGCTCGCGCGGGTCTTCCCGGACGGCCGCACGGTGCATTTGCCGCTCGACGGCAAGCCGCTTGCGGGCTTCGCCCTGGCGCAAGCCGATCTCGCAAAGCGCGGATCGTCGTCCAGTTTCGCATCGGCGCGCCTCGCCGCCGCCGGCAACCCGCTGGCCCGCCTGTTCGGGTTAAAGCCGAAACCCGCCAAGGATGACGACGAGGCCGAAACCGCAAAGACCGCCGCGGGCCCGACAAAGGTGGCCGCGGCATTCCCGGCGCCGATCGCACCGGCCAACCGCGAGAACACCCTCGCGGGTACGAAGGCGGACACGGCGGAGGGGGCAGCTTCGTCACCCGCCTCGGTCACGGCGCCCATGCCGAAGGCGCGCCCAGCTTCCGCGCCAGCCCTTGCGCCGATGCAGGTGGCTTCGGCCGACACCTATCCGCCGCGCCCGCCCGCATCGATCCCGTTCGGGCTGGCCGCAAGCACACCGAACGATATCATCCTGTCGCGCGGCTATTGGTCTGGCCGCCCGGACATGCCGGACGACGCTTTGACCGGCAGCATCGGGCCGTTCGCCGCGCCGCCAGGCTACGGCGAAGGCAAGCCGGCGGATACGATGCTGTCCTATGCACGTGACATCGATCCGGAGCCGGCGCCGCAGCGGGCGAAGCCGGCGACGCAGGCTGCGCGGCCGGCAACGCTCGCTCCCAACACCACAGTCGCTTCAAAGGGACGCGCCGATACACCGACGGTTGTGCATTCCGCCCCGCCACTCGGCCACAAGCATGCCGCCGCCGAACACCGTTTTGCAGCTCCCTGGATGCGCGCGCTGATCCTGACCCCGAGCGTCGAGCGGTTCATGACCACGACGCTCTATGGAAGCCCCGACTTCCTCAGCCTGCAACCGCTGCTGCGCACGCCGACCGCAATGGTGGTGATGGCGTTTGCCGCAGAGCCGCAATCCGGACTGTCCTATGGGCGTTTCGAGGGCCGCGCAGTAACATTCCTCGCAACGGCGACATTCCTGCCGCGCAGCACGGCGCAGCTCCGCTGATCCCGGTTTTGATTACCGAGTGAAGCCTGGATGAACGACGCGCCGTCCGGGAAAGGAAGTTTCCGTTTCGCCCCGGATTCGCTCCCGTCACCGGGCCACGAGCCACGGTCGCCCCGTAACGAGGGTGCTTACGGTTTCAGCATCCCGAGCGCGTGCATGTAGGTTTCCAGGATGGCATCCTGCTCCTCACGCTCAGTCGGCTCGATCTTGCGCAGTTTGACGATCTGACGCAGCGCCTTCACGTCGAAGCCGTTTGCCTTGGATTCCGCATAGACGTCGCGGATGTCGTCGGAGATCGCCTTCTTTTCTTCTTCCAGTTTCTCGATCCGCTCGACAAAGGCCTTGAGCTGATCCTTGGCGAAACGGAAAGAGGCCTCGTCTTTTTCGGCGGCGGCGGACGCGGGCATTGCAACGCTTCTCCTTGTCTCTTCGCACTTGTTTTCGGGAGCGTGGCTCGGAGGGTCAAGCGCACATTGCCGCTGCGCCCGTCATCCACAGGCGCAAGATGCGCTGATAAAGGCTTGACCGATATGCCGCGTTCAGCGCAGCAGCGCCTGCGCCTCGCCGGCAAGTTTCCCGACGAGTGCGCGCGCGGGCATCTCGACGCCGAGCGCTGCGGCCTGCCCCGACCAGAGCGGCGTGAAATCGCCGGATCCCGCCGCCTCGGCCTTGGCCCGCAATGGCGCGATCGCGCCCGCCGCAAGCGGAAAAGCGGGTGCTTCCGAAATCGGGCCAAAGTCGCGCATCAGCCGGTTCATCAGGCCGCGCGCCGGACGCCCGGTCATCAGATTGGTCACCGCGGTCCCGTCGTCGCGCGCCGTTTTCAGCGCGGCGCGATGCGGCGCCGAGATTTTGGATTCCGGGCAGAACAGGAAGGCCGTGCCGATCTGCACCGCAGCCGCGCCGAGGATGAAGGCCGCGGCGATGTCGCGGGCGTCGGTGACGCCGCCCGCGGCAATCACCGGCACATTCACCGCATCGGCGACCTGCGGCACCAGCGCGAAGGTGCCCGGCTGCGCGGCTATGTCGTCGCTTAGAAAGATGCCGCGATGACCGCCGGCCTCGTTGCCTTGCGCAATGATCGCGTCGACGCCGCGCGCTTCAAGCCAGCGCGCCTCTGCGACGGTGGTTGCCGAACTGAGCGTGACGATGCCCGCGCTTTTCACCGGCTGGAACAGCGCGGGTTCTGGCAGGCCGAAATGAAAGCTCGCCACCTCCGGCTTCAGGTCGAGGACCAGATCGCAAACGGCCTGATCGAACGGCCGTCGATTGCTGGTCGGAACCGGCGCCGCCGGATCGATACCGAGTTCACGGTAATAGGGCGCAAGCCGTTCACGCCAAGCCGCCTCCCGGGCATTGTTGAGTTCCGGCGGCGTGTGACAGAAGAAATTCAGATTGAGCGGGCGGCGGGTTCGCGCGCGATATTGCGTGACCTGAGCCCGAATCTGTTCGAGGTCGAGCATCGCGCAGGGAATGGACCCCAGCCCGCCGGCTTCCGCCACTTCGACCGCAAGTTGGTGGTCGATGGCGCCCGCCATCGGTCCTAGCACGATTGGATGCTCGATTTTCACAAGATCGGTGAAACGGCGGTCGGGCCAGGACATCACGCACCATGTTTCATGAGGGCAGACCGAAAGTGTAACGCGGGATGGCGTCGCACGCTCATGAAAATTACTGCAGCAACGAATCGGCTGGGATGATGGAAAAACTCCCGATCGGGAGGCGCTCCGCCGTGGGTATCCTTGAGCGAGGTTCGGCCCCTTATTCCCCGCGTCATTCCCCGCGTCGTTGACAATTTTGTCGGAAACGCCCGGCCCCCAACATTGCTATTATCAGTTGCCGGCGCGAACCGGCGGCGCCAACGAGCGCAAGGGATTCGGAGGAAACCATGAGGACCATGTTCGCCGCCGCATTCGCGGCGTTGCTGTCCTGCATGACCGCAGCGACCGCGCAAACCTACCCCGACCGCACCATTACCGTGATTGTCCCTTACGCGCCGGGCGGCAACACCGACGTGATCGCACGCATCATGCTGGAAGGCATGGCGCCGCATATCGGCCGCTTCGTGATCGAGAACGTGTCCGGCGCCGGCGGCACGACCGGGTCGTTGCGTGCATCGCGCGCCACTGCCGACGGCTACACCCTGCTGGTCGGTCAGATGGGAACGCACGCCGCTGCCGTCGGACTGTACGGAGACAAGCTCGGTTACGACCCGGTGAAGGATTTCGAACACATCACGCAATTCACCGATACGCCGATCGGGATTTTCGTGAAGAAGGATTTTCCGGCGGAGACGCTGCAGGACCTGATCGCGCAAATCAAGGCTTCGCCCGGCAAGCTGACCAACGGCCATGGCGGCGTCGGCGCCACGTCGCATGTGAGCTGCCTGCTATTCGCCTCGCTGATCGGCGGGCGCGCTACCCTGATCGGCTATCGCGGCTCCGGACCCGCGCTGAACGACCTGATTACCGGTCAATATGACTTCATGTGCGATCAGATTCCGCACACCATCGGCCATGTCCAGGCTGGCAGCATCAAACTGCTGGCGCTCGCCCAGACCGATCGATCGCCCATCGTGCCCAGCGTTCCGACTACTGCGGAGTCCGGCCTCCCACAGCTTCAGGCCTCGGGCTGGAACGCAATGTTCGCGCCCAGGGGAACACCGAGAGACATCGTCGAGCGGCTCGCGGCCGCAGCGGAAAAGGCCTTTGACGATCCCGCCACCCGCAAGCGGCTGGAGAGTATCGGCGCCGTGATTCCCCCGAAGGAGCGGCGCGGGCCTGATGGCTTGCGCGCGTTTGTCGCCGGGGAGGTCGCGAAATGGACGCCGGTCATCAAGCAGGCGGGCGCAGGAAATTAACGCCGCTTCCTATCGCTCGACGAACGCTTTCTCGACCACGAAATGGCCGGGCTCGCTGTGGTTGCCTTCGGCAAAGCCCGCGCCCTCGAACATGATCCGCAGATCTTCCAGCATCGCGGGGCTGCCGCACAGCATCACGCGGTCCGTCTCGATCGAAAGGGGATCCTGGCCGATATCGTCGAACAATTTGCCCGACGAAATCAGATCGGTGATGCGGCCGCGGTTGCGGAACGGCTCGCGCGTGACCGTCGGATAATAGTCAAGCTTGCCGTCCAGCATCTCACCGAGCACCTCGTCAGCGCGAAGGCGCTCGACCACTTCCTCGCCGTAGGCGAGTTCGGAAACCTGGCGGCAGCCGTGAACCAGCACGATGCTCTCGTAGCGCTCGTAAACATCGGGGTCCTTGATGAGGCTGACAAACGGCGCCAAGCCGGTGCCGGTGGAGAGGAGCAGCAGACGCGATCCGGGCAGGAGATTGTCGACGATCAGCGTCCCGGTCGCCTTGCGTCCGACCAGCACGATATCGCCTTCGCGGATACGCTGCAGACGCGAGGTGAGCGGCCCGTCCGGCACCTTGATGCTGAAGAATTCGAGATTGTCCTCGTAATGCGCGCTCGCCATGCTGTAGGCGCGCAGGAGCGGACGGCCCTCGACCTCAAGCCCCATCATCGCGAATTGCCCGCTCTGGAAGCGGAAGCCGGGATCGCGGGTGGTGGTGAAGCTGAACAGCGTGTCGGTCCAGTGCCGGACCGAAAGAACCTGTTCCCGATTGAGCGCACTCATTGATCAACCAAAGCGACTGTTGCGGGCGGATTGCTTTGCAAAAAAATCGCGGCCGCGCATCGGCAAAAAGTCGCGACCTGCAAGAAAGCAAGGGACCGCCTGCGGAGAGGGCATGACAGGGAACAGCCTTCTCCATTGAGCCTCGAAAGAAGAAGAGGAGCCGCCCTTTCGGACGGCCCCTCCATTGTCAAACCGCAGCCCGGTTTCGCGGACTGGTCGTTACCGCCCTAATTCAGGCGGCCGCGTCCTCGAACGAGCCGAGGGACCAGTTCACAAGCCTGCGCGTCTGCGGCGATAGACAATGAGACACTGGATCACCTCCTTTCGGTTGTTAACGATGCGTCGAATCTAGGCACGGGCACCCGATTCGGAAAGGTCAAAAGGCGGGCAATGCCTGCCGCAGCTTTTCGCGGGCCACCGAGGGCGTCGCCCTGCGAAAAGCCGGGCTGATACAAAAGCGCTCTGGAATATGGAGGCCCGCCTGCGGGGAATGACAGCCATTCAATGGCGGTGGGACTTCTCGAACGCCGCCTTCTGCTCGGCCGTGGCCTCTTTCTGATATTTGGCGCGCCATTCGTCATAGGGCATGCCGTAGATGGCCTCGCGGCTTTGGTCCTTGCTGAGGGCAATGCCCTTTTCGTCGGCTGCCTCCTTCATCCAGTTGGACAGGCAGTTGCGGCAGAAGCCGGCAAGATTCATCAAATCGATATTCTGCACGTCGGTGCGTTCGCGCAGATGCGAGACCAGTCGGCGAAAAGCCGCAGCTTCGAGTTCAAGGCGGGTCTTGTCGTCCATCGGGGCACCTCGCGTCATCATTTTCCTATAGATAGGCCCGTCCGCACCCGATTGCCATCGGCCGCACGGACCGGTCTGCCGCAGAGGATGACTTGACCCTCGCGGAGCCATAAAAGGCAGACATTGCAAGGCAGTCGTCCGATGTCCCTCCCCGCAGCCTCACTCGCCGAACGCCGCCGCGAGGGCGTCGCCCTCGCTGCCCTCGTGCTGGGCGCGATCGCGATGGGCGCCTCGCCGCTATTCGTGCGGCTCGCCGATGTCGGCCCGTTCGCCAGCGCCTTTTGGCGCACCGCATTGGCGTTGCCGTTTCTTGCCATATGGGCGCTGACCGAAACCCGGCCGGCGCCGAAACGCGCCGTGACCAACCGCGCCGTCTGGCTGTCCGGCCTGATGTTTGCGGGAGACCTGTTCTTCTGGCATCTCGCCATCTTGGCGACGACGGTGGCGAACGCCACGTTTCTCGCCACCACCGCCCCGCTCTTCGTCGTCGCCGGAGCGTGGTTCCTGCTCGGCGAGCGCGACCAGCGGCGCGGCATCGCCGGGCTTGGATTGTGCCTTCTCGGCGGGGTCGCGCTGGTCGGGCACAGCTATGGCTTCGCGCCGGAGCGGCTGACCGGCGACATCTACGGCGTCATCACCGCGGTTTTCTTTGCGGGCTACATGCTCGCGCTGCGGGCCGCGCGCCGAGACGTGCCGGCCGGCCTGTTGTCGTTTCTCTCCGCCGCGATCACGACCGTCATCCTGTTCGTCGTGGCCTGCACGCTGGAGCCCCGGCTGCTGCCGCAATCGGCCCATGGCTGGGCGGTGTTGCTCGCGCTCGCCCTGATCTCGCAGGTCGGCGGTCAGGGCCTGCTTGCACTCGCGCTCGGCACCTTGCCGACGCCATTCTCGTCGCTGGTGATTTTCCTCGAAGCGGTGGCCGCCGCGCTGTTGGCCTGGATCGTCCTGCATGAGGCACTCGCGCTGATGCAATGGCTGGGCGGCGTGCTGATCCTTGCGGGGATATTCATCGCGCGTCCGCGCAACCCCGCCGCAGGCAGCCTGCCATGACGTCGGCCCGGGAATTTCTGGAACGGCTGTTCAAGACCGCAATTGCGGCGGCCCATCCCTCGCGCTGTCTGCCGCCGCTCCTGCCCGATGCACCAGCATCCGGCCGGCTGATTCTGCTGGCCGCCGGCAAGGCTGCAGGCTCGATGGCGGAAACGGCCGAGGCGCATTATCTCGACCGCGGCTTCCCGGCGGACCGGCTGTCCGGGATCGCAGTCGCGCGGCACGGCTATGGCCGTCCGCTGCGCATCGTCGAAATGGTCGAAGCCGGACATCCCGTGCCGGATCAGGCCGGGCTCGATGCCGCGCAGCGCACGCTGGCAATGGCGGACGGCGCGAGCGGCGATGATCTCGTGCTGGCGCTGATCTCGGGCGGTGCATCAGCCAACTGGATCGCACCGGCACACGGCCTGTCGCTGGAATCGAAACAGGCGGTGACGCGGGCGCTGCTGCGGTCGGGCGCCTCGATCGGCGAGATCAATACGGTGCGCAAGCATCTCTCGCGAATCAAAGGCGGGCGGCTGGCGCGTCATGCCCATCCCGCGCGGCTCGTCACTATCGGTATTTCCGACGTTCCGGGTGACGATCCGGTGGTGATCGGCTCGGGACCCACCGTGCCCGATCCGACGACGCTCGAAGACGCGCGCGGGATCGTCGCCCGCTATCGGCTGACCTTGCCGGATTCCATCGTGGCCGCGCTGAGCGATCCGGCCAATGAATCGCCCAAACCGGACGACGCTGCCTTCCGGGGCACCCAATACGTTCTCGCGGCCCGGCCACTGGATGCGTTCAGGGCGGCGGAGGCCGATATCCGCGCAGCCGGCCTGGACTGCGTGTTCCTCGGCGACAGGATCGAGGGCGAAGCCCGCGAGGTCGCCGGGGAGCAGGCCAAGCTCGCGCGCAAGCTGCAGGCGGAAGGACGGCGCGCCGTGATCCTTTCGGGCGGCGAACTGACGGTGACGATCCGGGGGAGCGGACGCGGCGGCCCCAACCAGGAATTCGCCCTCGCCCTTGCCGCGGCGCTGGACGGGAGTTCCGGCATCGCCGCACTCGCCGGCGACACCGACGGCACCGACGGCGGGGCGGGGTCAGCCGACGATCCTGCCGGCGCCTATGTGGACGGCGGCAGCGCCGCCCGTGCGCGCGCACACGGTTTTGACCCTGCACGCTGCCTTGCGGACAACAATTCGACAGCTTTCTTTGCTGCTCTCGGTGACCTGATTTCGCCGGGACCGACTTTTACCAACGTGAATGATTTCCGTGCGATCATGGTGGACAACGTTGACAGGCTCCAGAAAAACACAACAACACAGCAACTTAGCTCGATTCCGGCGCCCGATGGACTGATCCGACGACCGTGATCCGATTGACCTCTTCCATTCCGAGCCGCCTGTTCGGCCCCGCGGCCGCATGCACGTTTGCGTTGGCGGTGGCCATGCTCGCCGCTGCGCCCGGGCACGCTGCGGCGGATTTTAGGATGTGCAACAACACCGGCGGCAAGGTCGGTATCGCGCTCGGTTACAAGGACAATGAAGGCTGGGTCACCGAAGGCTGGTGGAATCTCGGCCCGCGGTCCTGCGAGACGCTGCTGCGCGGCAATCTCGTCGCACGATATTATTATGTTTATGCGATCGACTATGATCGGGGCGGCGAATGGTCAGGCAAGGCATTCATGTGCTCGCGCGACAAGGAATTCACAATCCGCGGAACGGAAGACTGTCTGGCGCGCGGTTTTGACCGCACCGGCTTCTTCGAGGTGGATACCGGAGAGCAGCGATCCTGGACCGTGCAACTGACCGAGACCTCCGATCAGTCGCCGCTGACGCCCGGCAGCCCCTCATTCACACTGCCGCAGACCGGCACGCGCTCGCCGCTCGACCTGCCAGCGCCGCCAAATCCCGGAGGTTCCCGTCGATGAGACGGCAACGCCGGACCAAGATTGTCGCGACGCTCGGCCCTGCTTCATCGGAGCGTGCGGTCATCACCCGCCTCTTCCAGGCTGGCGCAGACGTGTTCCGCATCAACATGAGCCACACCTCGCACGAGCGCATGCGCGAACTGATCGCGACGATTCGCTCTGTCGAGCAGGAACATGGACGGCCGATCGGCATTCTGGTCGATCTGCAGGGACCGAAGCTGAGACTCGGCACCTTCAGCGACGGCTCCGTGTTGGTGCATAAGGGCGATGCGTTCGTGCTTGATGCGAATGCCGCGCCGGGCGATTCCACGCGCGTCCACCTGCCGCATCCGGAGATACTCGAAGCCGCACAGCCCGGTCAGATGCTGCTGCTTGACGATGGCAAGGTGCGGCTGCGCTGCACCGGCGCGGAGCCCGGCCGGGTGACGACGCAGGTCGAAGTCGGCGGCAAGCTGTCCGACCGCAAGGGTGTCAGCCTGCCCGAGACCACCCTGCCGTTTTCCGCGCTGGCGCCCAAGGATCGTTCAGATCTCGAAGCCGCGCTCGATGTCGGCATCGACTGGCTGGCGCTGTCCTTCATCCAGCGTCCGGAGGATATCGCCGAGGCCAGGAAGATTACACGGGGCCGCGCGGCCATCATGGCCAAGATCGAAAAGCCGCAGGCGGTGGACCGCCTTGAGGAGATCATGGAAGCCTCAGACGCGCTGATGGTCGCACGCGGCGATCTCGGTGTCGAACTGCCGCTCGAGAAGGTGCCGGGAATCCAGAAACAGATCACGCGCGCCGCGCGCCGGGCCGGCAAACCGGTGGTGGTCGCAACCCAGATGCTGGAATCGATGATTTCCAGCCCGGTGCCAACCCGCGCCGAGGTCTCCGACGTCTCAATCGCCGTGTTCGAAGGCGCCGACGCCATCATGCTGTCGGCTGAATCCGCCGCCGGGCAATATCCCGTCGAAGCGGTCGCCACCATGAACCGGATCGCCGAAGAGGTCGAACGCGACCCGACCTATCGCGGCGTCATCCAGGCGCAGCGCGCGGACCCGGAAGCGACCGGCGCCGACGCCATCGCCGCCGCGGCGCGCCAGATCGCCGAGACGCTCGATCTCTCCGCCATCATCTGCTGGACCTTTTCCGGCTCGACCGCGCTCCGCGTCGCGCGCGAGCGGCCGCAGCCGCCGGTGGTCGCGATCTCGCCAAACGTCGCGACCGGACGGCGGTTGTCGCTGGTCTGGGGCGTACATTGCGTAATCGCTGAAGACGCGCACGATCAGGACGACATGGTGGAGCGTGCCTGCCGCATCGCCTTCGCTGAGGGCTTCGCCAAGACCGGTCGACGCGTGATCATCGTCGCCGGCGTGCCGCTCGGCACGCCCGGCGCAACCAACATGCTGCGGATCGCCTTCGTCGGCGCCGATCATACAGACGGCTGATCACATCTCCTTGTGATAATCAGCCTCGAGATCGGGGCAGATCTTGGCGTCGACCACGAAAACGCCCGGAGCCCCGTCCTTCACCCAGTCCTCGAGCGGCGCCAGATCATCGAGCTTACGGACTTCGATCGCCCGCGCTCCGAAGCCTTTTGCGACCGATACAATGTCAGCCCCCGGAAACTGGACCATATCCACCTTCAGTCCGTCACGTCTGAAGCGGTGGACCTCCGCACCGTAAGCTTCATCATCATAGACCAGGATGCACATCCGAAGGCCGAGTCGCAGAGCGGTTTCGAGGTCCGCCAGGGCCATGAAGAATCCGCCATCGCCGGTCGCGAGAAGTGTGAGCCGTTCCGGCTGGGAGATCGCCAGCCCGATCGCCGAACCCATCCCGAGCCCAACGGACTGGAATGAAAAGCTCATACAGGATGCGCGCGGCTCCGGAACACGGATATAGCGCGGCGCCCATCCCATGAAATGGCCCGCATCCGAAGCGAATAAGCGGTCTTCCGGAAGAATTCGGTCGACGGCCTTGCTCACGGTCCGGGGGTCGATGACCCGACCGTTCGACTGGTCGTCATAGACCTCATTGTGGTTGCTGCCGGCCGCAACCTCGCGGCGCAGGCTTTCGCTGCGCCAACCGCTCAGCGCACGGCCCGTCTGACGGATATCCAGCGTATCGAGAATGGCCTGACAGGTCGCCCTGGCGTCGCCCTGGATCGCGTACTGCACCGGCCGCTGCATGCCCAGCCTGCATGCATCGACATCAATCTGCGCAAGAATCGAATTCGGCGTGATCATCCGCCCCATCCGCGTCGTCCATTGCGTGAAGGTCGCACCGAATCCGAGGATGAGATCGCTTTGCGCAATTAATTGCGCGGCAAACTGTGAGGAAAACCCGCCACAAATTCCGACCGTCCATGGATTTCCGTTGAACAACCCGTGCCCGCATACGGTGGTCGTAAGAACCGCACCGATACGATTACCAAGTTCGACAAGAGCATCTTCGGCCTCCGCGATCACCGCTCCGCGGCCCGCGAGGATGGCAGGCCGTTTCGCCTGCAGAATGGCGTCGACCAGCCGCTCGATTGCTTCGGAGTCGGGGACGATGGGGGGAATTGGCGCAGGCGGCATGGGCGCGACGATCCCGTCCGGTATCATCTCGTCCTGGGTGTCGATCGGAAGACTCAGCACCACCGTCTGGCGATCGCGCATGGCTCGGGTGGCGGCGCGAACCGCATCGTTCAATGCCGTGCGCGCCGAATAGACCCGCTCGGCCACCGCGCCTACGGAGCGGGCCATCGCTGCCTGATCGAAATAGAAATTGGACGTGACCGCGCCCACCGGCGCATCGCCGGCAAGCACCAGCAGCGGCGTGCGACTCTTGGCCGCTTCGCCGATGCCGGTCAGAGCGTTGGTCAGCCCGGGACCGGAATGCACGCTGAGCAAGGTGAGTTCGCCGGTCGCCTTCGCATAGGCGTCGGCCATCGTCGCCGCGTTACCTTCGTGACGCGCGGCGACATAACGGACGCCGGAATCGATCAGCGCATGAGTGATCTTGAAATTCGCAGTCCCGATCACGCCGAAGCAATGGCGCGCGCCGAGTTCAGCAAGCGTCTTTCCAATTTGTCCGGCGACAGTCTGCGACAGCTTCATCTTCACCTCCCTACTGCCGACCTCTTGCGGGCCTACGGCATGCGCTTGACATCTTTGTCAGTTTTTCGTCTTGTTTGTCAAATAACGCCTCACCATGGCGGCTCGAGACCCTCGAAAAGGTCCAGTCCAAGGGAAACGCAGGGAGACCAACCATGTCGGCTTTCAGGAGTCTGACTTTCGCGGCAATCGTGTGCGGCGCGTTCGTAGGCGCAACGCCGCTCTCAGCTCAGTCCTATCCCGAACGGCCGATCAAATGGATGGTCGGCTATCCCGCGGGCGGGGCATCGGACTTTCTTGCGCGCGTGCTGTCTCCGAAAATGGGACCGAGCCTCGGTCAGCCATTGGTGATCGAAAACAAGCCGGGCGCCGCGGGCATTATTTCAATGGATGCCACCGCGAAAGCCGCCGCCGATGGCTACACCATCGCAAACACCGGCAACGGCGAGCTGGTCTACAATCTTGGACTTTACAAGAAGCTGCCCTACGACGCCGACAAGGACTTCACGCTCGTCGGCACGATCGCAAAGCTGCCGATGGTTCTGATCGTGCAGCCATCGATGCCGGTCCGTGATCTGAAGGACTTGATCGCGCTCGCAAAGAAGGAGCCCGGCAAACTCAATTACGGCTCCGGCGGGATCGGACATCCGATCCAGATGGGGATGGAAATGCTGAAGCACCGGGCGGGGATCGATATCACGCCGATCGCCTATCGCGGTGTCTCTCCGGCGCTTCAGGACTTTCTCGGGGGCACCATCTCGCTGATGTATATCGATCTCGCCGCCGGCCTTGGGGTGATCCGCGAGGGAAAAGCGCGGGCGATCGCGGTCTCTACCAAGGAGCGTCTGGCAGCGCTGCCCGAGGTCCCGACGGTGGAAGAAAGCGGCATCAAGGGATATGACGTTTTCGCCTGGCAGGGCTTGATTGTTCCGGCCAAGACTCCGGCTGACGCGGTGGAGCGCCTGCGTACGTCCCTCAACGCCGCCCTGAAAGACGCTGATCTCATCAAACGCTTCAACGACGCCGGAGTGCAGCCGATGCCCGGCAGCCCGGCCGAATTCACCAATCTGGTGAAACAAGACCGCGCCGAGTGGCTGCCGCTCATCAAGGCGCTGAACCTGTCCCTCGAGTGAGGAATCGGGCAGGCGGTCAAATATCCCGGCCTTCGACCTTCTCGGTCAGTGATTTGATCAGGTCGGGGATGCGCGGCAAGTGCGGGTTGACCTCGATCGCCTTGCGATAGACATCGAGCGCGCGCTTGTCCTCGCCGAGTTCCTGCATGATGAGGCCGAGGCCGGCAAGTGCTCCGAAATGCCGCGGCTCGCGCGCCAGCGTCTGACGGATATCCGCGATCGAGCGGGTGAAATCCTTGCGCATATAGTGGATGGTCGCGCGCCGGTTCCATGCCTCGACATAATCGGGACGCAGCAGCACGATGGAATCGAGCAGCTTCACCGCGAGATCGAGATTTTTGGCCTCGGTCGCCCTCCTGACCCGGCTCATCAGCAGCGAAGCGGTATCGCTCGGCGTCGCCATCCACAGGGCCCAGATACGCCCTTCGACCGCCTTGGCCGCGTCCGCACTGGGCGCAGCCTTCAGCGCGCCGAACAGGAAGTCGAGGTCCTGCCCGTGCGGCACCTTTGGCAGCTTGCTCGGCGGCTCGGCGAAGCGCTCGGAGCTTTCGGGCGGTCGATCCTGAGCGAGCGCCGCGCCAGACCAGGCACCAAGCACGCCGGCCAGCACGGCAACAGCGATCCGCAACGATCGCTTCCGCAAGCAGAGGTTTCCCATGAATCCAAGCTTAAGCCGCAAGTGCGGCCGAACAAGCCTGTAAACAGGTCACGGGTGCGTGAAATGCGCCGGAGGGGGCGGACGCCAGCTCAACCCTGTCGGGCTTTGAAGCGCTTCTGGGTCTTGTTGATGATGTACACGCGGCCCTTGCGGCGCACGAGGCGATTGTCGCGATGGCGGGCGCGCAGCGAGCGGAGGGAATTGCGGACTTTCATGGCCGTTCTCGAGATCGGGCGGCCATGCGGGCCGCATCAAAAAGGGCCGCGCAAGCGCGGCCGGGTCGGCGCGGAAACTAGGCATATGCTGCGCGGAAGTCAACGCGACAGCGCCCTTGCCCTACCAAATTACCCAATCGGGCCGAATAAAGGCCGCATGCCGAAAGCATGCGGCCCAGCACGCGCACTTCGGCGAGCGCCATTCGAGTAAACCGCTCAGACGTGAGTCGGCAGGCTTATTTCGGGCACCAGGGCTGCCAGCAGGCGAACAGCGACGGATGCCATTTTCCATCGGGCCAGCACCGCAGCATCGTGCAGCCGGCCGGTCCGCAGGCCGCCGTCTTCAGTGCGCCCGGCATACAAGCGGCAGCCGCCGCCTTCTTGCCCTTGGCGAAGGAGTCACCGGTCGAGCTGGCGACAGCGAACGCTGCGATTGCTGCGGCCAGCGCAAATTGCGATAGGATCTTCTTCATAGACAACTCCCCCGAGAACGATGCGATAGGTCGGCGCCAGCAAGCGAAGTGTGGGCCGACGCCACGCTGGGCCGATCGGCACGATCGAACCGCAGCACGGTCGCTTGTGTGCGACGCGCGATGAACCCGGAGTGAATGAGGAACTTTCAGCTGCTTGGTGGGGGCCCGGCTTTCGCGGTTCACTCCATCACGATCCGCGTGCCGGTCGCACCGTTCAGCAGCCGCCTGAGATGGAAGCCGGCGAGCTGATCATGGGGCTGGTTGCCGACATGCGCCGCGAACGCAGCCATCGCATCCGGGATGCCGGCTTCCATTTTGGCGAAGGCATCCAGATAGCTCTCGGTGGCGGGTGACGAAAATTGTCCACCTCGAAGGGGCTCAAACGCCCGCAAGGCCTCGACTTTGCCGCGCAGGACCAGATCGCCCACCGGACGGCCGTGGAAATCGTCCACCCGGCTCGCGAGCGCACCGCTGACGCAGATGCGGGTCCCCAACTGCTTGTTCGCCTGCTCGAGCCGCGCGGCTATGTTGATCGTATCGCCATAGGCGGTGTAGTCGAAGAAGCGGTCGCCGCCGAAATTGCCGACGATCGCCGGTCCCGCGTGCAGACCGATGCGGGTGACACCGAGGGCAATATTGCGGTTGCGCCAGCGCGTGCGGAACTGCTCGGCGTAATCGTCAAGCTCGAGCGCGCAGGCCACCGCGCGCCTCGCGTGATCGGGCTGCTCTCCGGGGGCGCCGAACAGCACATGCAAGGCATCACCAATGATCTTGGCGACCGTGCCATCATGAGCGAACACGATCTCGGTCATGCCGATCAGGTAGTCGTTGAGCAGCGGCCCCAGCACATCGGGCTCCAGAGTCTCGACCAAAGTCGTGAAGCCCTCAATATCGGTGAACAGCGAGGCAATCTCCCGGCGCTGGCCGCCGAGGTCGATACCGCCGCTGTCGGCGATCCGCTGCGCGAGATTGGGTGAGAAATAGCGCGCCAGCGCAGCGTTCGCCCGCTCGGCCGCGGCCTGCCGGCTGCGCGCATCGCGCAGGAACTCGACGTGCCGGATGGTCTTGGCGATGGTCGCTTCCAAGTCGGGAAAATCGATCGGCTTCGTCAGGAAGTCGAAGGCGCCCCGGTTCATGGCGGTTCGGATATTGGCCATGTCGCCATAGGCCGAGACGATGATGGTCGAGAGGTGCTCCTCCCCGTCCTGAAGCTTCTGCAACAGCGTCAGGCCGTCCATGCGCGGCATGTTGATGTCGGTGACGACCATGTCGACGCCATCGCTCTCCGAAAGGACGGAAAGCGCCTCGACACCATCGCCGGCGAACAGAAAATGCACCGATCCCTCGCGGATCTGACGGCGGAATTTCTGGACCAGCAGCGCTTGCAGGTCCGGTTCGTCGTCGACCACGAGGATGCGCGCGGTCATGCGGCGCGGCCTACGCGCAGTTCGATTTCGTCGCGCAGCAACGAAAAGTCTATTGGCTTGGTGAACAGCGCCTCGGCGCCGCTTTCCAGCGCCTTGCGCTTGGTCTCGGCATCGCCATAGGCGGTGATCATGATGACCGGCACATCGGGCCGGGCCGCTCTCGCCTTGGGGAGGAGTTCAAGCCCGCTCATGTCCGGCATATTGATGTCAGACAGGATCAGGATCAGCGACGCCGCGTGAGCGTCGGCGATGCATTGCAGCGCCGCCGGCGCGGATTGCGCAAACTCCATCACGAAGCGTCCGGACCGCAGCTCTCTCCGGAACTGCTGCCGGAACAGGGTTTCGACATCGGGTTCATCGTCGACCACAAGAATAAGCAAGGTCACGCCGCACCTCTCGACTTGGCAATCGTTGCCGCCGCTCGTGGAAGCACGATCCGAAATTCGGTGAATTCGCCGGGGACGGTATCGACCTCGATCGACCCGGCATGCTGCTTGACGACGATGTCGTGACTGAGCGACAGACCAAGGCCAGTGCCTTCGCCCGCCGGCTTTGTCGTATAGAATGGATTGAATATCCGGCTCCTCACCTCGGGAGGAATGCCGGTCCCGTTGTCGCGGATCGTGATCTCGACACTGTCACCAAGATCCTTGGTTGCCGCGAAGAGCTGCGGCTCGTAATCGCCATCTGCATTCTCGGCTTTGCGCTTGGTTGCCGCGTAAAAGCCGTTTGCGATGAGATTGAGCAGCACGCGGGTGATTTCCTGCGGGAACAGGTCGACCTCGCCCGCTCGAGGATCGAACGAGCGTTCGAGCGTGATATTGAAGCCCTGCTTTTCCGCGCGCGCGCCGTGGTAAGCAAGATTGAGACTCTCCTCGACCACCATATTGATATCGATCGGCCGGTGCTCGCCTGACCCCTGTCGCGCATGCAGCAGCATGTTCTTGACGATGGAATCGGCGCGTTTGCCGTGCTGCGCAATCTTGTCGAGATTGCCTTCCAGCATCTCCAGCAGGTCGCTGATTTCGGCGCGCTGCGCGTCCGTGCCGGCTGGCTTGTCGAGAAGCTCGCGCAATTCGTCGATCAGTTCGATCGACACGCTCGAGAAATTGTTGACGAAATTGAGCGGATTCTTGATCTCGTGTGCGATGCCGGCGGTCAGTTGGCCAAGCGAGGCCAGCTTTTCGGTCTGGATCAGGCGGTCCTGCGCTGCGCGCAGTTCTTCCAGCGAGGCGGCAAGCTCTCGGGTGTGCGCCTGCACCCGCTCGAACAAGCGCACATTCTCGATCGCAATCGCGGCCTGGTCGGCAAAGGTGGAGACCAGTTCGATCTGCTTGTCGGTGAATTTCTGCGGTTTTGCGCGGGTGAGGGCAAAGACGCCGATGGCCTCGCCCTCGCGCAGCATCGGAACGGCGAGAATGGTGCGAAAGCCTCCCAGACGCTTCGCATCGAAGAATGTGTAGTCGGGATCAGCGTCGATGTCGGGAATATGGATCGCGCGGCCCTCCAGCAGCGCGCGGCCGGTCGCCGAGCCGCGCTCCGCTGTCACCGGCAGTTCTCTGACATAGTCGGTGAATTCGCGGGAGAAGCCATAGGTCGCCGAGCGGTAGAAGACCTTGTCGCCCTTCGACTGGGCGATGGTGCCCTGGTCGGCCGCGCACAGATTCACCGCCGACTCCACCAGGGTCTGGAGCACGGTCTGCAGGTCGAAGGTGGAGCGGCTGATGACCTTGAGCACTTCGGCCGTGGCCGTCTGCTGCTGCAGCGACTCCGCGAGATCCTCGGTCCGCGACTGCACTTCGTTGAACAGACGCGTATTCTCGATCGCGATCACCGCCTGATCGGCAAAGGTGGACACAACATCGATCTGCTTGTCTGAAAACGGCTCGACGCGCGTACGGCAGATGGCGATGACGCCGATCGGCGTGCCTTCGCGCAACAGCGGAATGCCCAGCATGGTCCGGAAGCCTCCGCGCTCGATGGATTCCGTCCAGCCATATTCCGGATCGGTCGTCGCGTCCGGAATATGAACCGGCCGCCCCGCGGCCGACGTTCGTCCAACCAGCGTTCTGCTCCCGGGGGTAATGACGTGCGTCTCCATCCATTGCTTGTATTCGGGCGAGAAGCCGTGGCTAGCCGCCAGCCGGTACGCGTTGCCGTCGCTGCGGAAAATCATCGCGCAGTCCGCCTCGCACAGCCGTTCGGCGGATTCGGTAAGGGTATCGAGAACAGTCTGCAGGTCGAAGGTGGAGCGGCTGATGACCTTGAGCACGTCGGCCGTGGCCGTCTGCTGCTGCAGCGACTCCGCGAGATCCTCGGTCCGCGCCTGCACTTCGCTGAACAGACGTGTATTCTCGATCGCGATCACCGCCTGATCGGCAAAGGTGGTCGCCAGTTCAATCTGCCTCGGTGTGAAGTGTCCCGGCGCCGACTTCATCACTGTGATCACGCCGACGACTTCGCTCTGGCGCAACAGTGGCGCGCCGAGGATGGCCCTATAGCCGCCCACCTCTTGCGCCCCGCGCCAGGTGTAATCCTGATCCGCCAGCACATCGGGCACGTGTACGACCTTGCCCTCCAGCGCCACCCGGCCGACCACGCTGCCGCGGTCCACCGGTATGATGCGGTCGAGGAAATAGTTCTTGATGCGGTTATGCGTATCGCTGTCGTGCCCGAAACTGGCCGCCCAGCGGAACGCCTCGCCATCGCGCACGAAAAGCCAAGTGTGGTCGGTGTCGCAAAGCTGCGTCGCCGATTTGACAAGCGTGTCGAGCACCGCCTGCAGGTCGAAGGTCGAGCGGCTGATGACCTTGAGCACCTCGGCGGTCGCGGTCTGCTGCTGCAGCGCTTCGCGCAATTCGTTGAGAAGGCGCGTATTCTCGATTGCAATCACCGCCTGATCTGCGAAGCCCTTAATGAGAGCGACCTGCTTGCTGTCGAACTCCTTCGGCTCACGACGCCCGGTACCCACGGCGCCCACGACCTTGTCGCCTCGGATCATCGGCGCAAATATGAACGAATCGATGCCGAACATTTCGGCGATCTCTTTGGTCGCCGCCGGCACCGCCGGATTGCCGCGCACCGGCGCCACCTGAACCACCTGCTTGGACAGCATCGCCTGACCGCCAATCGTATCGGCATCAAGCGGTCGCGGATAATGCTGCATCATCTTATCGATGTCGGCGGTGCGGCGGTCGGTGGCCGCCATCTCGATCACGCCATCGTTTAGCAATTGCACCACCGCAAACCGGGTCCCGAAGAGTCGCGTCAGGTTACGCACGATCGCCTCGAATACCGGCTTCGTATCGGTCATCGATCCGCTGATCGACGTCAGAATTTCGCCGGTCGCCGTCTGCTGGTCGAGCGCCTCGCTGAGGTCGTCGGTGCGCTGGCGCAGTTCGTTCAGCAGCCGCGCATTTTCCATCGCAATCACGGCCTGGGCGGCAAAGCTCTCGACCAGTTCGATCTGCTTTTCGCTGAAGGGACGCGGCGACTGTCGCGCCAGGAACAGAACGCCGAGCGGCGCGCCATCGCGGAGCAGCGGCACCGCGAGAACCGAGCGAAAGCCGGCCAGTTTCTGCGCGTCGCGATAGGCATAATCGGGGTCTTCGAGCACATCGGGAATGTGCGCGAAGTGCCCATCCATCAACGCCCTGCCGACTGCGGATTGGCGACCGGGAACGAGTTGAACTGTTTCGGTATACGTCTTGAACGCGGCCGGCACACCGTAGCTTGTGACCCAGCTATAACCGGCGCCGTTGGGACGCGCGAGCCCCGCCATCTCGGCATCGCAGAGCTCCGCGGCCGACTCGGTCAGCTGCGCGAGAACCGTTTGTAGATCGAACGTCGCGTTGCTGATGACCTTGAGCACACCGGCAGTGACGGATTGCCGCTGCAGGGCCTCGCGCAGCTGGGCCCGCAGGTCGCCGATTTCATCTGGAAGGGCGAGGTTATTGGCGGTTGAAGTCGCAGAAAGCTTCGCCGCCGCGCCGGCGGCGCGGATCGCGCGCTTCGGTCTTGGACGCTTCGACATCGCTCAGCCGCGCTTCAGGAGGCCGATATCCGCGAGTAACGAACGCCTTGCTATTTCAGCATAGTGCGCAACAGCCGGTCCGTCATCAAGGACGGCGCAGCACGGTCCGGCAGGCCAGACCCAGTCCGGCACCGTCCGAGCCGGCGGAGATTAAAACCGTGGAAAATCAATCCGATAGATGGTGGGCGCGACAGGGATCGAACCTGTGACCCCTACCATGTCAAGGAAGCGCAGGGCCTGAAACCTACTGTATTTACTGCACTTTGCGATGCGCCATCCGTGACGAAACAGCTTGATGTTCCGCCTGCGTTCCTGTTTTCAGGTTCACTAAACCAAAGAGCACTACCTTGCAGCAATGACCTTCACGCGCCGCCTGACCGGTTTCGAAAACCCCGCCGACTTCGTCTTTTCGTACGAAGGCAAGGATGTGGGCCGGTGCTACCGCGATCATTTCGGGATGCAGGGCCAGGGCTGGCGCTGGTCGATATACGAGACCAATCTGTGCGGGATCGAGGAGACGCTGGACACTGCGCAGGAGAAGTTCAAGGCAGCGTTTCTGGCGTGGCGAGAGCGAGCCGCGACTTCCACGGACCCGTCGGATTCTTGACCTTGATCCAGTGCTTGCACGGCCCGGAGATATAGGCCTTGTCGCGACGCTTCGAGACGATGCCTTCGAGGCCCATCTTGCAGGCCACCTCGAACATCGCGGCGCCGTCCGCCCCATCCAGATGGTCGGCATAG
>JBIQKQ010000191.1:0-4807 GCA_044506365.1 Hyphomicrobiales bacterium | reverse complement strand
CTCAGCCTTGCGCGCCTCGCGCTGGCGTGCGTCGGAGCGGCGGGTGATGCCACGCTGCTCGAAAGCGGCCAGGATGCGCCTCAGCGCGCGGTTCTCGGTGGTGATCCAGCCAATTAGCAGCGCGAGGATGAAGCCGGTCGCCGCATAGGCGGCGATGATGAATGTGGCGTGCGGTCCGAGGTCCATGGGGATCATGTCCGTTAGCGTCCGGGCGCGGCTTCAGCCTGCATCAGCTGCATGGAGCGGATACGGCGCTTGAGGATTTCATTGCGCATGGCGGCGAGATGCAGCGTGAAAAACAGCAGCGTGAATGCCACCGCCATCACCAGCAGCGGAACGAGAATGCTGGAATGGATCGCCGGTCCGCTCATCTTCACCACCGAGGCCGGCTGGTGCAGCGTGTTCCACCAGTCGACCGAGAACTTGATGATCGGGATGTTGACGAAGCCGACGAGCGTGACGATGGCCGCAGCCCTCGCGCTCCTTGCCGGATCGTCGAGTGCGCGGGTCAGCGCGATCAGGCCGAGATACATCAGGAACAGCACGAAGACCGAGGTCAGGCGCGCGTCCCACACCCAGTAGGTGCCCCACATCGGCCGGCCCCAGAGCGAGCCGGTGATCAGGCAGATCAGGGTGAAGGCGGCGCCGATCGGCGCGGCCGCCTTGCCGGCCATGTCGGCGAGAGGATGGCGCCAAACCAGCGTGCCGAGGGCGGCGATGGTCATCACCATCCAGCCCATCATTGCGAGCCAGGCCGCCGGCACATGGATGAACATGATCTTGACGGTCGCACCCTGCTGGTAGTCATCCGGCGCGCCCGCGGCCAGCCAGAAGCCGAACGCAAAGCAAAGCGCCGTCAGCGCCGCGAGCCACGGCAGAACGCGCCCGGACAGCGACAGGAAGCGGGTCGGATTGGCAAGGTCGATCAGGGCCATGGTGGTTATCTATACTCAATCGGATCGATCGTCATTCCAGGACCGGCCGGAGGCTGCTCCGGACACCATACGGCCGGTCTTTGTCATGAATTCCGGTTTCGGCGCCCGGAATCGCGGCATCCCGGCTTTGTCGCGGCACGAGGCGCTTGCGTTGATGCCGAACACGGCTTCGTGAAGTCACTCCTGCCCGGCGCGCAACGCCGCGGCCGCGGCAAAAGGACCGATCACCAGCGACATCAGGCTGAGGGCGCAGAGGATGGTGAACGGTGTCCCGAACGGGATGGGTCCGACGACGGCGGCGTTAGACGCAGAGACGCCGAAAATCAGCACCGGAACCGCGAGTGGCAAGATCAGCACCGGCAGCAGCAGGCCGCCGCGACGAAGCGTCACCGTCAGGCCGGCCCCGATCAGGCCGATGAAGGTCAGCGCGGGAGTTCCCGCGAGCAGCGTCGCGGCCACCGCACCGGTTGCGGCGAGATCGAGATTGAGGAACAGCGCCAGCAGCGGCGTCACGATCACCAGCGGCAGCGCGGTGGTGAGCCAGTGGGCCAGCGCCTTGACGGCGACTGCGAGTTCGAGCGGGGCGGTTCCCATTACCAGGAGATCGAGCGATCCGTCCTCCTGATCGGCCGACAGCAGCCGGTCGAGCGCGAGCAGACTGGCCAGCAAAGCCCCGAGCCACAGGATCGCCGGTCCGATCCGCTGCAGCAGGGCAAGGTCCGGACCGATTGCGAACGGCATCAGTGTCACCACCGACATGAAGAACAGGACGCCGATCATCGCCCCGCCGCCGATGCGGATTGCGATTCGGGTATCGCGCAGGAACAGCGCGGCAAGGGCGCTCATGCCGCAGGCTCCAGTTTGAGTTCGCGGGCGCCGTCGAGACCGAGCGGCAGATGGGTTGCGGCCACGATGATGCCGCCGCCTGCAAGATGCGTGCGCATCAGGCCGAGCAGCATCGCCTGCGAGGCGGTGTCGAGCGCCGAGGTCGGCTCGTCGAGCAGCCAGAGCGGGCGCTTCACAGCGATCAGCCGCGCGATCGACAGCCGGCGCTTCTGCCCGGCCGAGAGATACGCCGCCGGCAGCGCGGCCAGCGATTCCAGCCCGACCGCCGCCAGCGCCTCGCGCGGGTCGCCGGCGCCGCCGAGCCAGGCGGTCCAGAAGGCGAGATTCTCCCTGACCGTCAGCGCCGATTTGAGCGCATCGCTGTGGCCGAGATAATGCGCCTGTTCGCCGATGCTGCGCTCGGGATCGCCGCCGGCAAGGGACAGGGTACCGCCGGCGATGCGCAGCAGGCCGGCGATCATCCGCAGCAGCGATGATTTGCCTGCCCCGTTGCGTCCCGTCACCAGCAGCGCCTCGCCGCCTGCGACAGAAAAACCGAGTCCCTCGAAAATCGAACGCCCGCCCCGCTGGCAATTCAGGGCCTGCGCCGAAAGGATCATCGTATCAGCCACTTATGCACGTCCGACATTGCCGCGGCGACACGCATGCGCCGGTTTGATGTTGAAGCCGGTGGTCCATATGGCAGATCGGAGAAAAAGAACTTATAAGCGCGCAGATTAGACCGCTTCTCGCCAACACTTGAGGCCGTTCCGGCGCTCCCCCGAAAAGCTTCGTGTTCACAGCACGTTAGCCTAATTCGCGGGCCGGAAGGCAAACGGAAGACCACCCATGACCTCGCTCGACAGTTTCAACTGCTGCCGCACTCTCAAGGTCGGCGCCAAGACCTACGCCTATTACAGCCTGCCGGTGGCAGAGAAAAACGGTCTGAAAGGAATCTCCCGGCTGCCCTTCTCGATGAAGGTGCTGCTCGAAAATCTGCTGCGCAACGAGGACGGGCGGACGGTGACCAAGGAGGATATCCTGGCGGTCGCGGCCTGGCTCAAGACCAAATCGTCCGAGCGGGAAATCGCGTTCCGTCCGGCGCGCGTGCTGATGCAGGATTTCACCGGCGTGCCGGCGGTGGTCGATCTGGCAGCCATGCGCGACGCAATGAATGCGCTTGGTGGCGATCCGAAGAAGATCAACCCGCTGGTGCCGGTCGATCTCGTGATCGACCATTCGGTGATCGTCAATTACTTCGGCAACAATTCCGCGTTCAAACTGAACGTCGAAGAGGAATACAAGCAGAATCAGGAACGCTACAAATTCCTGAAATGGGCGCAGAAGGCGTTCGACAATTTCCGCGTGGTCCCGCCCGGCACCGGCATCTGCCACCAGGTCAATCTCGAATATCTCTCTCAAGTCGTCTGGACCGGCAAGAAAGCCAAGGTGAAAGTGGGCGGCAAGCCGGTGACCGCTGAGATCGCCTATCCCGACACGCTGGTCGGTACCGATTCGCACACCACCATGGTCAACGGCGCGGCCGTGCTCGGCTGGGGTGTCGGCGGCATCGAGGCGGAAGCGGCGATGCTGGGCCAGCCTCTGTCGATGCTGCTGCCCGAAGTGATCGGCTTCAAGCTGACCGGCAAGCTGAAGGAGGGCGTCACCGCGACCGACCTCGTTCTCACCGCAGTCGAAATGCTGCGCCAGCGCGGCGTGGTCGGCAAGTTCGTGGAATTCTTCGGTCCCGGCGTGCTCGATCTGTCGATCGCCGACCGCGCCACCATCGGCAACATGGCGCCGGAATATGGTGCGACCTGCGGCTTCTTCCCGATCGACGGGCAGACCGTGAAATATCTGCGCGACACCAACCGCAAGGACGAGCGCGTGAAGCTGGTCGCGGCCTATGCGAAGGCGCAGGGCATGTATCTCACCCCGATGACCAAGGACCCGGTCTTCACCGATGTGCTCAAGCTCGATCTTGGCAAGGTCGAGCCTTCGCTGGCGGGTCCGAAGCGTCCGCAGGATCGCGTGCCGCTCAAGGCCGTGAAAACCGAATTCGCCGCGGCCATGGACAGCGAGTTCAAGAAGGGCGGCGAACTCGACACGCGTGTGCCGGTGGATGGCCGCAGCCATGAACTCGGCCATGGCGACGTGGTGATCGCCGCGATCACCTCCTGCACCAACACCTCCAATCCGAGCGTGATGATCGGCGCGGGCCTTCTTGCGCGCAAGGCGGCGGCGAAGGGGCTGACCGCAAAGCCGTGGGTCAAGACATCGCTGGCGCCGGGGTCCCAGGTGGTCGGCGAATATCTCGCCGCGTCCGGTCTGCAGAAGGATCTCGACAAGCTCGGCTTCAACCTCGTCGGCTACGGCTGCACCACCTGTATCGGCAATTCTGGTCCGCTGCCGGAGGAGATTTCAAAGGCCATCAACGACAACGATCTCGTCGCCGCGGCGGTGCTGTCGGGCAATCGCAACTTCGAGGGCCGCGTGAACGCCGACGTGCGCGCGAATTATCTCGCCTCGCCGCCGCTCGTCGTCGCCTATGCGATCGCCGGTTCGATGCAGAAGGATCTCGCCAAGGAGCCGCTTGGAGTCGACAAGGCCGGCAACAAGGTCTTCCTGAAGGATATCTGGCCGACTACCAAGGAGATCGACAGCTTCATCCGCAAGAACGTCACCCGGACGGTGTTCGCAAAGAAATATGCGAATGTGTTCAAGGGCGACGCCAACTGGCGCAAGATCGACGTCACCGGCGGTCTCACCTATGCGTGGGACAACAACTCGACCTACGTGCAGAACCCGCCGTATTTCACCGGCATGCAGCCGCGGCCGACGCCGCCGTCCGACATTGTCGGCGCGCGTGTGCTGGGGCTGTTCCTCGACTCGATCACGACCGACCACATTTCTCCGGCCGGTTCGATCAGGCGGGATTCGCCGGCCGGCAAGTATCTGATCGAGCACGGCGTGAAGCCGATCGACTTCAACCAGTACGGCACGCGGCGCGGCAACCACGAAGTGATGATGCGCGGCACCTTCGCCAA